>JBDTYL010000136.1:0-6387 GCA_040005695.1 bacterium
GATGACGTCGATGTGGCCGGTGAACAGCTCACCCGATCCCACCGGGAGCTGCAGCGCGAACGCCCGCTTGCTGAGACGATCCTTGATCATCGCCATGCAACGGTCGAAGTCCGCGCCCGTGCGGTCCATCTTGTTCGAGAAGATCATGCGCGGGACCTTGTACCGGTCCGCCTGGCGCCACACCGTCTCCGTCTGCGGCTCCACGCCGGCGACGGAATCGAGCAGCGCGACCGCACCGTCGAGCACGCGCAGCGACCGCTCCACTTCCACCGTGAAATCCACGTGGCCGGGCGTGTCGATGATGTTGATGCGGAACTCGGGACCCGAGCCTTCCTTGTCCGACTGGCCATGGCGCATCCAGAAGCACGTCGTCGCGGCAGACGTGATCGTGATGCCGCGCTCCTGCTCCTGCTCCATCCAGTCCATCGTCGCGGCGCCTTCATGCACCTCGCCGATCTTGTGGCTCTTGCCCGTATAGTAAAGAATACGCTCGGTCGTCGTCGTCTTGCCCGCGTCGATGTGGGCCATGATGCCGATGTTCCGGTAGTACTCGAGTGCGGTGTCTCTCGCCATATCTTCTCTGCAGGTGTCAGTCGCGGCGGCCGACCAGCAGCGCCAGCGACAAGATCGAGTCAAGAAATACAAACGCGGGTGGACCAGGCACCCGAAAATCGGGCCGGTGTCCATCCGCTTTCGCCAGGGTGTGACCGCCTCTCATGCGCAGTCGGGGACCCAAGGCGCGCCGAGCAACATGCGCTCGACGTCAAGTTGTCCTGCGTTGATTCTCGGGAGCGGAACGAGTCCGCCGGTCTGAGCACCTCTCCCGGGACGACAGCCCGGAAGCCCATACGTTCGGCCGCAGTGAGCCGGTGCACGGGTGTAAAACCCCGTAGCCCCATGAATTTATCGGGGATTCAGTCCGTGTCAACCGGCGCAGGTCGGGAATTCTCCGGCAGGCGCGCGACACGAGTGCCCCCACACCCGCCACTCGGCACCATCACCGCGCCTCGGCCAGCGACGGGGTCCGCGCGTCCCGGTACAGGTACCCCGCACCCAGCAGGAAAACGCCCACCGCAGCGTACGCGCCCACCCGCAGCGGCACCGACCCGATGTCCGTGACTTCCGCCACCGCCTTGAACGCCGCATAAAGCGCGAGGCACAACCCCGCCACGCGCAACCGGCCAATCACGAGCCGCCGCCCCGCCACGATGGACGCCACGCCGCACGCCGCGTAATAGGACGTCAGCAGGAAGGACGCGAGATCAGGATTGAACGCATGCGCTACCTCCATCCGTCCCCACACGATCACGAAACCGATGAGCACGCCAAGGCGCACGGCCCGCGGAGCAACCTCATCCGCCGAGCCATCCCCTCTGCCGATCAGCTCACCCGCCGCAGCAATCCCCACCGCCGCCATCAACGCGGACACCGACGATCGCGTGGCGAACGGCGCGTATGAATAGGCCCCACGGCTGGCCAGCTGGTCGAACGCCGAGAGCATCGCGCCGCCCAGTGCCACCCCCACGCCGGCCAGGGGCAGCGCCGACTCCTCGTGGCGTGCCAGCGCCGCCGCCACCACCGCCCACCCCGCGAGCCCGGACACGAAGAGCAGCGGATTGTGCCACAGCCACGCCGTGACCGCGAGGCAGCCGAGCAGCACCGCCGCCAGCAGGTGCGCCCCCGAGCGAACAGGCTCTCCACGACGCCGCTCCACCTGCCACGCCACAAAGGCGAACACACTCCACAGCGCCAGGATCCAGCCCTGCGCGGTACCCGAGGCTGCACCGGGATAGGCCGCGCCCAGGGAGACGAATGGCAGTGCCACAGCGCTCACCGTCCAGAGACGGGCCGCCGGACGACGCGTCAGCAACGCGGCGTACGTCACGGCCGCCAGCAGCACGCCGACCGCCACCGTGGGGGCGAGCGCGTGCGTCGCCACGGCATCCCATCCGGCGAGCACGCCAACCACCGTCACCGCGAGAAATGCACGCGGCAGTTCGCTGCGCCACGCATCCGCGCCGGCGAGTAGCGCCATGGCGGCGCACAACCCACCGAAGCCCACGCCGACGTACGCGCCATACGACGCCGATGGTGCCGGTAACGCCGCAGCGGCCAGGGAGTAGACCAGCGCGCCGAGCACCATCAGCGCGAACGCCCGCCACCACGCGGGATCGCGCGCGGCGCTGAGTGCGCCCATGAGCACGACCGCGCAATACGACAGCAGGCCGATGGCGGTGCCGCCGCCATCGGATGTCACGAATGGTGCGGACAGCGCGCCGCCGATTGCGACGACGAACAGGAACTCGCTCCGGTCTTTGAGCGCCAGGGTCACGAGCAGCAACGACACCACGTCCACCGCCGCCAGCGCCGCCACGGTGGGCACCAGGTGGAATCGCGGGCCGGCAGCCCACGCCACCAGATCCACGACGGCGAGCGACAACGCCAGCAGGACGCCGCCATACCGTACCTCGCCTCGACGCCTGAAGAACAGGCCGGCCCCGGCAAGCGCGGTCGCCACAAGCAGACCCGCGGCCACGCGGACGTCGGGCGTGAGCAGGCCGCGCTGCACGGCCATCTTGATGATGGCGCCCACGGCCATCAAGATCACGAGTGCGGCGAGCGCCAGCGTGCCGTAGCGTCCCACCAGCGACTCGAGTTCCACGCCACTGATCGGCGCGGCGGCGTGAAGACGGTCGGAGAGCGAGGGCGACGCGTGCGCGGCGGGGATGGAGGACAGCGGCGGCGCGGGCGGCTGTCGCAGGGCCGAAGCGACGGCAGGACTCACGAAGGCCGGTGCGGCGCCCGCCGGCGGCGGGACGGCGGTGCCAGGCGTACCCGCTCGCGTCAGGGCTCCACGCAACGCGGCAATTTCCATCCGAAGGGCGGCGACGTCCCGCTCGAGGGCCGCCAGGCGTGCGCTGCCCGCATCGCTCGCGTCCTCCGCACCGGATGCACTCCCGGAGTCGCGCGGATGGTCGTCGTGGGGCATGCGCAGAAGTTACGCGCCGTGGTGCGCCGGCCGCCAGACGGAGGGGTGCAGCGGCGTCATGTCCTCTGCCCCGGCACATGAAGGCCAGGGGACGTCGAGGTTTTGGGCGGTTCAGCCGCCCGTGTTTCCGCCCGCCACTGTCGAAGCGTCGTGATCGTCTGCCACGAACTCGCCGGCATCCGTGCGCGCCTCGTCTGTCCACGACGCGCCGCGAACCGGGCCTAGTCTCGCCACGCGCACCGGCGCGTCCAGCACTACATCGGCGTCACCCGTGCTCACGCCGAGCGCGCGGTACACGGGGCACGACCCGGTCGCACCGCGCACGGCGAATGCACCGCCCACGAGCGCCGCGGCGAGACCCACGCCGTCACGGCGCCTGAGGCCCACGGCAATGAGCGTCGTGCCGATGGCGACCGACGCGATGCGTTCGGCCCGCGCGACGTTGTGCTGCTTCGTGCGCACGCGAGGTGCGCGGGGACGCGACGCCGGGAACAAGTCGTCGTTTCCGTCTGCGGTGTGGATGCTCATGGATGAATCGCAAGGATAGGGTAGTGTTCTCGCGTCGAGTCTCGCCCGACGCACGATCCTGGAACGGGCTTCAGATGCGCGCGACGATGACCAGCGGCGACTCCGCCTGCGGCTTCTGCGCCGCCCTCGGCGGGGCATCAGGCGGCTTCGCGTCGGCGACGGGCATCGCGGACTGCGCTGCAGCGACGTCGGAGGAATCTGGCGAATCGCCGTCACGGCGCCGCGCGAGCGAGTCGACCACCTCGGCGCGCCGCTCTTCCGCGCGCCGCTCCGGCACCCGCGACGAGGCCGTCGCGATGCGGCGTTCCGCTCCTCGGCGGTCGGCCGAACGGTCCCACGCATCGAGGTGGACGAGCAAATCGTCGAGGGAGCGCACGTGGCGCGCACCATCGCGCTCGCGCCGGAACACCACGTGCGTCCATCCGCGCACGCCCACGGGCTTGTGCCACGCACCCGCGATGCGCACCCGCCGCCCCGCAATCGCGTTCCCGAGCACGCGTTCGTAGCGCGAGCGTGGCAGCAGGGTAATGGGGAACAGGTCGTTCCAGCTGCACAGTCGGCCCACGTCGTCGTACGCGGCTGGCCGGTGATCGAGCTCGAGCAGCGAGGGCGCGCGGCCGCGCATCACCGCCGCGATGAGACGAAGCGACAACGGATCGCCGAGGGCGCGGATGGACGACCAGAAGTGCCGCGTGGTGCGACCGGCGATGGTGCGGAGCGACTCCTGCGCGCCGGAGCGAAGTGTCCAGCGGTGCCCGTCCACGTCCGCCATGAACGGATTGTCGGGATAGCAGGTGTGCTTCGCGACCCAGCCCTTGCGCGAGCTGTGCGGGATTGGCGAGAAGCCCCGCACCACCGGGATGCCGTGCAGCACGAGCTGTTCAAGCGAGTAGTCGGGCCACCGCATCACCTCGCGCACGATGCCGACGATGAGCGTCGCCGTCGCGGCCATCAGAGCGGCGTCGGGGGTGAAGTCCGCCGTGATCTCGATGCGATTGCCGCGCGGGCGCACGCCGACTCCCGTCGACTGCCGGTTCGCGGCCAGGAGCATCACGGGCATCGCGAGCACGTACGTGAGGAGGTACGCGAGCTGCTCCACCGACCGCCCGTGCTCGCGCTCGCTCGCCGGCACATCGAATGAGACGTTGTAGTGCGTGCTGAAGCCCACGAGCCGAATCGTGCGGTCGGTCGCCTGCTCCCATGCGTCCAGCTCGTTGCGGAGGAAGCCGAGGCTCTCCCAGAGTGACCGCGTGCCGCGCGCCCCGCAGCCGCGCGCGATCTCGATCATCGGCGTGGCGATCTCCATCACGCCGGTATCGAAGTACAGCGCACCGCCGGTCGGCAGGTGGTACGAGCGACCCGTCCGGTGCACGAGTGGTCCGCGCACCACGCGGCGCGGCGACCCGAAGACGTCCTCCGGCTTCTGGGCCTCCCCGTCAATGACGGTCGTGAACTCGGCCTCCATGCCGATGGCCGGAAGGCTGCCGGGGCGGCGCAGGTCTTCACGTGCCGCGCGTTCCGCCACGCGGGGTCGCTTGGGATATGGTCTCGACATCGTGCTGCTCCTACGCCTGCCGTGCGCCCGCGGCCGGGTCGATCGTCGCGCGCGTCACAACGGATCTCCGGCCAGCTTCAGGTTGTATGTCTCGCCCGCCGCCTCGCGGGGCACACTCACGACGTATCCAAGGTCCATGTGGAGGTGATCGTCGGTCTTGGCCAACTCGGGACCGAGCGGCCGCGTCCACACCGTGGGAATCACTTCATGGGCGATCGCCGCGAACCGTGCAATGTTCTCCTGCGTGTCCAGGTAGGTGTCGCCCACACGGTAGATATTCGCCGCCGTGCCCCAGCAGTGCGGCGATGCGCCGCCGACGCGCGCGTGGCGGGGCGAGCAGTAGCCACCGTTCGCGCCGATGTACACGTAGTTGCCCACCGCGTCACGGAACAGCTCGAGCGCGACGGCCAGCAGCACCGTGGCGCACGGGATGTACCGCGGGAACACGCGCAGCGGGGGTGCCTCCCGCACGTCCGTATGGATGAACTCCGACGCCGCGAAGTGCGGAGCGAGGTAGGTGTCGCGCGCCTCGTCCCACGAGGTGATCTCGTAGAAATAGCGGGGCAGCACGCGCGCCTGTCCGGCGTGGTCGCAGAGGATGCCGCCGGGCAGCAAGACGTCGCGGAAGCGCCGCTCGAGTCGGCGCCCGTCCACGAGGCGAAGCGGAAACGTCGCGAGCTGGGTGGTCATCAGTCGCGATCTCCGATGAGGGCGGCATACGCGAGGTAGGACGCGGCCGCGATGGTGGCGGAGCGGCCCGACGTGGTCGAGTCCCATTCCGTGAGGACGGCGAGCGCATACGGGCGACGATTCGGCAGGTACACGAGGCCGGCGTCGTGGGCGATCGTCGAGATCTCACCCGTCTTGTGCGCGACTTTCGCGCCGCGGGGCAGCCCCGCGGGAATGCCGCTCCGGAACTGCTGGCCGAGCAGCACGTTCACCATGCTGCGCGACAGGGCGGGGCTGAATGCGCGCTCCTCGCCAATGAGGCGGAGCAGCCCGACGAGCCCGTTCGCGGTGATGCGATTGCTGATGCCGTTTTCGAACGCCTTCTCGTCCTCGACGCCGCGCCGGAGGTCGATTCCCTCGAGCCCGAATCCCTCGATCGTGCGCTGGAGCACGTCGAGGCCGACGAGGTCGAGCAGCAGGTTGGTCGCAAGGTTGCTGCTCGTGGTGATCATGGCGTCGGCGAGCTCGCTCACGCGGAGGGTCCGTCCCACTTCGCGGTGCACGTCCGGATTGGCGTCGCGATCCAGCCGCACGCGGTAGGGGGAGCCGTCGTACGCGCTGAGAAAGCGGTTCCGGACGTGCACCC
>JBDTYL010000137.1:0-3937 GCA_040005695.1 bacterium
ACGCGCGTCGCGATGTCCGCCGCGCACGACGCGGCCCGCACGCCGCTGGCACGGAGCTCCTCGACCACGCGCTCGGCATCCTCGACGCGGCTGCGATATCCGATCATCACGTCGGCACCCGCACGGGCGAGAAGCCGTGCCGTCGCCGCGCCGATGCCGCGCGATCCGCCCGTCACCAACGCGCGCCGCCCGCGCAGGTCGATCACGGCACCTGCTCCACGAAGTCCCTGATGCTGCCGCCGATCACAGCGTCTGCTCCACGAGGTCGCAGATGATGTGCTCGATGCAGAGGTGCAGCTCCTGGGCGCGGTCGGTCCGCTGTGTGGGAATGATCACGTTGTGGTGCGCGAGCGCGCGGAGCGCACCGCCGTCGCGCGCGCTGAAGGCGAGCACTTCCACTCCCTTCTCCCGTGCAGCCTCCGCGGCGCGGATCACGTTCGGCGAGTTGCCGCTCGTCGAATGGATCACCAGGAGGTCGCCCGGTCGCGCGAGCGCCTCGACCTGGCGTGAGAACACGTTCTCGAAGCCGATGTCGTTTCCCGCGGCCGTCAACAGCGAGGTGTCGGTCGTGAGGGCGATCGCCGGATATGCGCGCCGATTGCGCATGTAGCGCACGACATACTCGGTGGCCAGGTGCTGCGCGTCGGCCGCACTGCCGCCGTTGCCGCAGAAAAACAGCGTGCCGCCTCGGCGCACCGTGCCCTGCACCATCTCCAGCGCACGGTCCATGTCCGGGCCGAGCGTCGTCGCGACCAGCTCGGCGGTGGCGGCGAGTTCACGCAGCGCCGTCGTGAAGGGGGTCGTCATGTCAGGGATTGCTCGTGATCAGCGACGCGTGAACAGCTCACGCAGGCGCCCGAAGATACCGCCGGATGCGGGCAGTGGCGGCACCACCCGCAGCGTCTGGCCGGCCAGCAGCAAGGCCGCGTTCTCGTGCGTCATCAGCGTGGCGTGCTCCTCGGTGGACACCTCGCGGAGCCAGTTGCGCGCTGTCGCCAGGGATCGGCTGTCGCCGTGATTGTCGCTCGAGAACAGGTCCACGAGTCCATCGCGCAGGAGCGCGCGGGACAGCTTGCCGATCACGCCGCTGCCGAGCAGGCCGGCCGTGTCCATCTGGATCACCGCGCCCGCAGCGCGCCATTCCGCCACCAGGGGCGCCGTGCAACCGTAATACCGCTCGGGATGCGCGAGCACCGGCACTACGCCGGAGCACCGGATGCGGTTCAGCTCGTGCGCCGCGCGCACCGGGATACCCAGGCGTGGGAACTCCACGAGGACGGCATTGGATCCACCAAGGCCGAGCGTCCGCGAGCGCAGGTCCACGTTCGGCTCGTCGAGCATGATCTCCCAGCCCAGGCGCAGCTCGAGCGCGCGGGGTGCGACTCCGCGCAGTTCCTCGAAGATCGCAAGGTTGCGCTCGTAGGGCGCTGACGCCGCGCGTGATGCCACGAGATGGGGCGTGAGGACGAGGCAATCGACACCGTCCGCGGCGAACCGTTCGAGCACCGGCATCGACATCTCGACCGACTTCGAGCCATCGTCCACCCCAGGGAGGAGGTGCGAGTGGATGTCGATCAAGAGATGGCCGCCGGGGCCGCGGCGAGCGCGGCGATGCGCGACATGGCCAGGGTGGCGCGGGCGTCGATCGTCGTCACGTCGGCGCCCGCCGCCTCGAACGCATACGTGAGCAGCGCATCGGCGGCGAGAAGATCGAGCGCCGAATCGCGCGCCGTGCTGTCGTTGCGCAGGAGTCGCGCGACGAGTGTCTCTCCCGCCGACAGGAACAGCTCTGGTATTCCGGACGCCGACTGTGCCATCGCGTCGTTCAGCACGGTCGCGAGGCGCGCAACGAGCGCGGCCGGTGGACGCGGCGTACGCGAGTCGAGCCACTCGCCGACAGTCACGCGCTCACCACCGCCGACGACACGACGCGGGTGGCCGCATTGAGGGCTTCACCGAGTCGCGATGCGTCCGGGATGCCCGCCTGCGCCATGTGTGGCTTGCCGCCACCGCGCCCGCCCACCACTGCCGCGAGTTCGCGCACGATCGCGTCGGCCCGCACGCCACGTTCGCGCAGGTCGTCCGTCACCACCGCCACGAGGGATCCCTTCCCATCCTCCAGTCGCGCGGCGAGCACGCCCACGCCACTGCGGATCTGTTCGCGCAGCGCGTCGCCCATCGCCTGCAGCGCCTTCACGTCCTCCACGACGACTTCGCCGAAGGCGAGCCGCGCGTCGCCCGCGCCGATGGGCTGCGCGGCCGACAACAGGCGCTGCAAGTCGTCACCACCGCCGCGCGAGGCCTCCGCGAGCTTGCGCTCGAGCGTGCGCCGCTCCTCGAGCACCTGCTGCACGCGACGCTCCACCGACACCACCGGCGACTTGACCAACTCGGCAACGCGCCCCAGCGACTGCTCCTGCGCGCGCAGGTGGGCAAAGGCGCCCGGGCCCGTGACGGCCTCGATGCGGCGCACACCGCTGGCGACCCCCGTTTCGCCGAGGATCACGAACAGGCCGATCTCGCTCGTATTGCGCACGTGCGTGCCACCGCAGAGCTCCATCGACACGCCGGCCACGTCCACCACGCGCACGATGTCGCCATACTTCTCGCCGAAGAGCGCCATGGCGCCTTTCGCGCGTGCGGCGGGATACGGCATCTCGCCGCACGTCACCGGCGTGGCGCGCCAGACTTCGCGATTCACGATCGCTTCCACTTCCGCGACCTTGTCCGCGCTCACGGGACCGTGGTGCGTGAAGTCGAACCGCAGGCGGTCGGGTGCCACGAGCGAACCCGCCTGGTGCACGGCCTCGCCCAGCACCCGCCGCAGCGCCGAGTGCAGCAGGTGCGTCGCGGTGTGATTGCGCTCGGTGTCGCGGCGCCGGTCGTTCGGCACGCGCGCCCTGACCGGCCCCCAGCTGAACGTGCCCGTCAGGCGGCCGAGCGCCGCAGACCGACCCTCGACCTTGCGCACGCCGTCCACGTCGATGCGCCAGCCCTGGCCCACGATCTCGCCGACGTCGGACACCTGGCCGCCCGACTCCGCATAGAACGGAGACTCACGCAGGAGGATCGCGACGCGGTCGTCATCGAGGCGCCGGAGCGCCGACACCTGTGTCTCGATCTCGATCGCGTCGTACCCGACGAACTGCGAGCCGGCGGCGGCATCCTCGACGGGGCGGTCCCACGCGCTCAACTCATCGAGCGCGTCGGCCGACACGCCGAGCTTGCGTGCCTTGCGTTCGTCCTTCGAGCGTGTGCGCTGCTCGAGCAGCGCTGCGTCGAAGCCCGCGATGTCCACCGTGTAGCCCCGCTCGTGCGCCATCAGCTCGGTGAGGTCGATGGGAAAGCCGAACGTGTCGTAGAGACGAAAGGCATCCTCGCCGCTGATGGTGCCCGCGCCCTGCGTGCTGTGTGCCGGCGCGAGCTGCTCGAACCGCGACAGCCCGCCCTCGATCGTGGCGAGGAAGGCCTGCTCCTCCACGCGCGTCGTTTGCAGCAGGTGCTCCGCGCGCGTGCGCAGCTCGGGATACACGTCGCCCATTCCGTCGATCACCGCCTGCACCACCCGCACGACGGTGGGCTCGCGGCGTCCGAGCAGGTACGCATGTCGCACGGCGCGGCGCAGGATGCGACGCAGCACGTAGCCGCGCCCTTCGTTGCTCGGGAACACCCCGTCGGCGAGCAGGAACGCCACCGCTCGCGCATGGTCCGCGATCACGCGGAACGACGCAGGATCCACCGCGTTCGGCACGACGACCATCCCGTTCGCCGCGCCCGCGATCGGCACGCCCGTGCGGTGCTCGCTGCTCTCGCGGCCCCAGTAGCGGAAGCCCACCGTCTCTTCCACGGCCGCGATCAGGGTCGTGAAGACGTCGGTGTGGAAGTTGTTCGTCACGCCCTGCTTCACGGCGGCGATGCGCTCGAGGCCCGCGCCGGT
>JBDTYL010000138.1:0-27061 GCA_040005695.1 bacterium
AGCCGAGTCGTCTGAGCGGCAACTCGCTCGGCGGCGAGTCGCGCAACGGGGCATTCGAGGATCGCAACGTCGAACGCCCGTAGTCCCGCGCAATGAGGTAGTCGAAGCGGCGCACCGGATCCGGTGTGCCGCTCTCGCTTTCTACGCGGTGGAGTGGCGCAACGACTCCGCGGCCTCCCCGCCAGCCGTGATGGCCTCCCATCGCCCGGCGTCAATGTTGCCGCCCGAAAGCACCACCACGACCGGGCCGTCGAAGCGCGGGGCGTCCTGCGCGAGCAACAGCGCCACACCGACAGCACCGGATCCTTCCACCTTCGCGCCGTGTACGTGCGCGAGCCACGCGATCGCGTCCCGGATGGCCGCTTCGGACACGAGTCGGATCTCGTCGAGCGCGTACTGTCCCGCGGCCAATCCCTCGTCGTCAATCTGGCCGGCGAGTCCATCCGCGAGCGTGGGTGGCACGTCGACGGTGACGCGGCGACCGGCGGCCAGGGACGCGCACATCGCGCTGGTGACCTCACTCTGGACGCCCACCAACCGCGTTCCCGGGGACGTGGCCCTTATCCACGCCCCCATGCCACCCGCCAGTCCGCCGCCGCCCACTGGCACGACGATCGTTGCCGTCGTTGGCAGCGCCTCGAGGATCTCCAGGGCGACCGTACCCTGACCCGCGAGCAATGGCGCGCCCGCACACGGGTTCACGAATGGCATCCCCATGGACTCCGCGTACTCCACGGCCGCGGCATGTGCATCGTCATAGGTAGCCGCGCTGGCGTCCACCTCCGCGCCGAGGGCCAGGATGCCATCCCGCTTCACGGCCGGCGCGCTCGCCGGCACGAAGATCCGCGCCCGCAGGCCGAGGATCCGTGCCGCATGGGCGACGCCGAGTCCGTGATTACCCGCGGACGATGCGACGACGCCGCCCGCTCGTACAGTTGCGGGAAGCGTCGCGAGCGCGTTGTACGCCCCGCGCAGCTTGAAAGAGCCCGTTCGCTGCAGGTGCTCGCACTTGAAGTGCACGTCCATGCCGGCGGTGGTGCCGAGGGCGTGGGAGGGCACCAGTGGCGTGCGGACCACCACGTCGCGCAGGCGCTCGGCGGCAGCGCGGATGTCGGCTGGTGAAGGCAGCATCCGTAAAAGCTATCAGGAGGTCTGCCGAGGAACGTGCCCGGAGCTCAGCCGTTGGGCAGTGACAGCGTGAACGTGCTTCCCTTTCCTACCGCGCTCGTCACGGTGAGATCCCCGCCCATCCCGCGAGCGAGGTCGCGGCTGATGGACAGCCCGAGTCCCGTACCCTCCCCTTCGCGACTGTGGCTGGCGTCGACCTGCACGAACGGCTCGAAGATGTCATTGAGCCGATCTGCGGGGATGCCTATGCCGGTATCGGAGATGTGGATGCACACCGCCTGCGCGCTCGGCTCACCTGCGCTGCACTTCACGCTCACCTGTCCCCCCTCCGCAGTGAACTTCACGGCGTTGGACAGGAGATTGAGCAGGATCTGCTGAAGCTTTTCGACATCGGCGCGCACACTCAGGGCACTACCGCACCCCGTCACCGCGTAGCGAAGCTGCCTCGCCCGGATCTGCGGCGCGATCATCGGCTCGAGGTCGGCGACCACTTCCGCGACGGGCGCCGTGGTGATGCGGTATTCCACCCGGCCGGATTCGATTCGCGCCAGGTTGAGAATGTCGTTGATGAGGCCGAGGAGATGCCGCTGGCTGCGATTCACCCGGTCAAGTGCCTCGCGCTGCTCGTCCGTCACCGGCCCGTAGATGCCGAGATCCACGAGCTGCACGTAGCCACCGATGGCGTTCAGCGGTGTGCGCAGCTCGTGACTCATCATGGCGAGAAATTCCGACTTTGAGCGATTCGCCTCCTCCGCGAACCGTCGGGCGTCCTCGAGCTGGGTATTGGAGCACAGCAGCTCTTCCGCCTGTACCTCCAGCTCCGCGGCCTGATCCTGAAGCTGGAGATTGGCTGCCTCGACCTCCCTGCGCACCGCGTCCGCCTCACGCAGGGCGCGCTGCAGCTCCGCACGTGCCTTGTCGAGCGTGCCTGCCAATTCTTCTGCATGCGCCGCCGTTCGCCCGGCCATTTGTGCTTGCGCCGCGGCAAGAGCCGCAGCGCGCTCGGCGCGAAAGGTCGAGGCGAGGAGGGGGAGCAGATCGCGAAGGGCGGGTGTATCGGGCGCGGACCGGTCAGTCCCGAGAACCACGGCCACCACATCTTCACCGCTGGCCACGCCGTACACGGCACTCTCGCCACCGCCCGGAATCGGCAACCCTCGCTGTCCCGACGTACCTGTCGTCAGACAGTCCGCCAGGAATTCGCGCCAGAGCCGGCCGCCCGGCAGGCTCTGCGGAAACCCCGGTGCGGGCAGGAACGCCCCCACTTCATCGTCTCGTACGAAGACAATGATGCTCGCACCACCGAGCAACGCGCCGAGCGCATCCGCCGCCGCGGTGCGGTCTGATGAACGCACGAGGGCGACGACCCGCTCGAGCAACGAGTTCACGGGCCCACCGTCACGCTCAATCCGGCAGCACGCAGACGACGGCCGTGCAATTATGGAATCCGCTGAACTGTCCCTCCGCCCGGACGATCTGCCCGTAGGAGTTGAACCCGGCGAACGGAATGCCGCCCAGCTCCTGCGAGACGGTGGCGAGTTCGTCGTCGAATGCGGCACCGAGGCGGAGGCGCGTCGCGACACAGTCGAAGAACAGCGCGGCCTTCGGTGTTCCTCCGTCCCGCGTCACCTGCTCCACCGCATCACGGGTCGCCGCGCCCGCTGCCTCGGCCGCGGAGCCTCCAGTCGTGGACATGATGTGCGTCGTCGTTCCAGCGGGCACTTCCGCGGCACAGGCAACGCAGCCATCCTCGCTGACCCCGAGTGGCACGCGCAGCTTGAAGCCGCCGGGCGTCGCCACTCCAACGATGTTGTGCAGGAAGAAGGGCATCGGATCGGCGCGGTCGAACGACTGAGCCGTGTCGCCCGCGTACTCCTCGAATGCCTCCACGGCCGGTGCCGCGTTGAGACTGACCACGCGGGACCCGTCGGCCTGGGTGACACGGAGCGCCGCACTCGCCTTCGTCCATCCGTGACGAGCTCCAATACCGATCACGCTCTTCGACACCATTTCCAGCGCAACGGCCGCGTCGCTGACAACTTCCGTGCCGCAGAATACGCTCGTATGCCCAAAACGCGCGTCATCGCCCGCGCCCCCACCGAAGAACCGATAGGCGCCTGCGGTCGCCACGGTCATGGTGTCGATCAGCTCTTCCGTGTGCCCCGCGAGCGCGTCCACGAGCACCAGTGCGGCCCGAAACGGAAACTCCCGCAGTGACGCACCCCGAAATCCCGTGGCGATGTCTCGCGCCGCGTGGGCGGCATCCGTCGACAACCCATATCCGATCGACGCCGCGAAACGGATGCTGGTCGACCGAATCGCGGTGACGTTGGTCAGTCCATTCCCTGCCCCGTCATCCGTGAATTCGCCCGCCGAGGAGCAGCCCACGACGGTGCGTGTCCCGGTCGCCGCGGCCAGCGCTTCCAGCAGCGCGGCATGATCCCCCCCAGGAGCGGCAAAAACGATGAGGGCGTGTGCGGGACCCGTGAGCTGGGATCGGATCTGGGCGCCCAGCGCCTCGCCGGCTTCGCGGCCGGACAGATCGGTCTGGACAATGGCGACTTCCGTCATTTGTCTCCATACGGTGAAGGGCAGGCACTGCGCTCCTGCGTCGAATCGAAAGAATCGCGCCGCGCGATCCGGACCGACGAGAGGCGCATTGGAATGCTCCCGTCCGATTGCCTGATCTTCGAACTGGGTCGGGATGTACAGCGCACTCGAGGCCACGCCAGCAGGTGAGGCGCCTCATCCACATCTTACCAGCTCGGCGCTTCCGCCCCCGCACTTCCCATCCCCTGGCCGCCGATGAGCGACAGCTGCCGGTCGGTCCCACCCCATTGCTCAAGGTACCCCGACATGTCGTACTTGACCAGCGCACGGCTGAGCGACATGGGACGGATGGTACCCCATATCGGTCGAGCGGCGAATGGCCGGTCGAACTTGCCGAAGCACCACTGGATGCCCGCGAAGCTGTTCGCGTCGCGGCCGTCGAGCCCATACTTGTTGTTCAGGTGGAGGAGCCACTCGAGGGCGAGCGCATACGTCGGGGCCCACGTCAGCACCGATTTTCCCCAGAGCATGCGGACGACGTTGTGCATCTGTCCCGTCTCCACGAGTTCGCGCTGGCCCGCATTCCACACCGCGTCGTGCGTCTCGGCCCGCTCGAGCTGTTCGAGCGTGTAGGTGACTTCCCGCGGATCGGAGGCATGGGTCCGCATGGAGCGCTGCACCCAGTCCGGCAAGGCTGCCAGGCTCGCGTACGACGGATTGCGCAGGCAGAAGTTGAACGAGAGCTCCCGCCATGTGAGCATCTCGTTCAGGAACGAATCCGCCTCGGCGCGGCCCGTCCCCGTGCGCACCCTGGTCACCACTTCCACGGGCGAGATCATGCCGTAGTGCAGGTACGGCGACAGGTGGCTCGATCCCGCGACGTCCGACGGATTCCGCCGGCGCTCGGCGTAGGCCTGCAACCCATCGGCGACGAAGGCATGCAGCCGTTCGCGTGCGGCGTGCAGCCCGCCGGGCGTGGACACCGCGGCTACCGCGTGATCCACGTCGCTCGACGCGACCTCCGCCGCGATGTCGCAGTGCGCAACGTCGAGCCAGTGGGCATCGAGCGACGAGAGCAGGTCTGCCGTGACTGGCCGCTTCGGCGCGCGGTCGGCGACTGGTTCCAGGGAGAGCTCCAGCAGTCTGGCGATCTTGGGGCGAATGGTGCGTGCGGCGTACTCCTCCTTGTGGAACGCCGCGGACGGCACCACCCCTGCCGAATCCACAGCGAGCACGCGACAGTTGGCGCGAGCGGCAAGCTGCGCGCTCCGCTCCGCCACGCCGTCGGTGGGAAAGAGGTCGGTGACCACCACGCACGCGCGCGCTGCGAGCGGAGCGGCAGACGATGGGCCGAGTGCGAACCGGTACGTCAACCCGAGTGACTCCGCGCGCCGCGCGAGATCGCGCGCACCCTCGAGCACGAAGGTGTGGAAGCGCGCCGAGGCGTGCGCGGACGGCGCGGTCAGCTCATGGTGGATCAAGAGCGGCTTGCCGATACGGTCCGCCTCCATCGTCGCGAGGCGCAGCGCCCAGTTATCCTCGAACCGCTGCGTGGCCTGCATCCAGTAGAGGATGTACTCGCCTTCCGGCTGCAGCCGCTTCTCGTTCAGCGGAAACGTGCGTTGAGACAACTGGTCGCGCACGAATGGTGAGCCGAGTGGATGAGTGGTCATATGTCCACGGAACGGCCGCCGTGGAGCGAAGGTTCCGTCGTCGCGCGAGTGCGGCTGTTGCGCGGACCGCCACGGATCGTCCTGTTGACAGTGGGGGAAGCCGGGTTATCTTTGATGCAAGTGACAGCGGCCCCGCACGGTTGCGGGGCCGTTCCTGTCTGATCAACCCATGTTCGCGGCGGCTCACTGCCACGAACCCGCGACACTGCGGGGCTGTAGCTCAGCTGGGAGAGCGCGCCGTTCGCAACGGCGAGGTCAGGGGTTCGATCCCCCTCAGCTCCATCTAATTTACCGGTATTGATTGGCCCGATTTTCGCCAATCTGATCATTTGCCCGCCGCTGTTCGGTAGGACGCAGAGTTCCAATGACAGCGCGCGTGGCAACATCCACCAGTCCGGCTCCGCCGACTGGCGAAGGACGCCGCGATCCTCTTCAGGATTGCGGCGTTTTGATATTGCCGGCCGTCCTACGGGGTCAGCGTTGCGTGGACATCCTCGCGCAAGGCGGTGAACACCTCGTGGAGCCACTGGTTTTCCTCGTGCTCCACGCGGGTTCCGAAATCATCCATCGCCGTGCTCGTGAGTGAGTTCAGGAACCTGAGGATCGCGCTCTCCTGAGTCGCGAGGCGGCTCTGCCGATAGAGGACGGTCGGTGCGCCACCCTGGCCGGCGCGCACCCCTACACGCAAGAGTGCCCCTTCGCCGGAGAACGGAAAGCGCAGGGGCGAGCGGAGGACGCGCGCCGTGATGAACGGGAGGTTCCACTGCGGCTCCCGCCGGGCCGTCACCGTCCAGTCACGCTCCCCCTCGCCGTGCGCCGAGTTCACGAAATCCATCGCGAGGTCGTGAAAGCCCACGTTGAACAGCTTGACCTTCACGGTCAGGTCCGCGACGAGCACCAGTGAGTCCGGCATGGGCCGCCCGACCCCCGACAGCGGCACCAGCTGTCCACCGCGCGACCGCAGCCGCACGATGAAGACGTGATCCCGCCCTCGCACGTCGAGGTACGGCACCCCGGCGCCATCCATGAGCACGAGACGCACGCGCGCGGGATCCACGTATCGGCGGACGTAGTCGCCAAACGCGGGGAACCTGGCGCGCAGCTGCTCGGAGCGCACGGAGAAGCCGATCGTGACGGCCGTCGATCCATCGGGCTCCACGACGGGGTGCAGCGAGTCGAGCGAGAAGGCAACGCTGAGTGCCGCCGCCGTGCGAGGGACGCTCGTGGCGATGTCGGCGCGGGCGGTTCGCTCGTCCTTTCCCTCACCGGCGGTGAACAGGCGTGACACTGCGAGCGCGATGTCGCCAGGACGGACATTGCCGATGGCAAAGTCGACTGCCGTATCCCAGCGATACTGGTTCTCCGAGAGACGGCTGAGGGTCGTCACGTGGCGGCCGTCGGCCGGCCTGGCGGGCGCGGGAATAGCGCGCTGCGACGACAGCGAATACGTCCCGTCGACGTGTGTCCCGAACGTCTCGAGTATGCGGACGTCGCCCGACAAGCCGGTCCATGCCGCGGTGTCGTCGAACACCCGCGACGGTGACAACGCGCCTCGCGTCAGCTGGACGCGTGCGTATTCGTACTTTGCATTGCGAACGATCTCGACATGGCGGTCCGCCAGCGATCCGAATACCTGGTCAGCACTCGCGCGTGCGCGCACACCCGCGCCAAACCCGGCGGCGGATTCGCGGCACGCGACGCCGCCCAGCGGGAGGACGGCCACTGCACAGACGGTGAGCGAGGATCGAAAGCGCGCCCGTGGGAACAATGAGCTCAGGAGAACTCCGGAAGGGGGAAGGGGTTGAACAACATCCTGCTCCTGCTATTTTACAATGATCCCGCCTGTGCTGCCCAGCGACAGGCGGTTCTTGCAGCCCCTTGGTGTAACTGGCAACACGTCTGCCTCTGGAGCAGAAGAGTCCTGGTTCGATCCCAGGAGGGGCTATTCCAGCCGGCCCGACGCCCCGTCTCCATACCCTGGAGACGGGGCGTCGTGGCATTCGCGCCGCAATGCAGCGGCCTTGCATTCGAAAGTGATGTAACTATCTTAGTACTAAGATGAAGACTGCTACCCGAGCGACCGACGTCGCCTCCGCCCCCCACGCCGCCGATCTTGACGTGGCCCTGAAGTTGTGGGTCGTGCTGGCTCGCGCGTATGCCGCCGTCGGAACACACGTCGACGCCGATATCGCCGAGCACGACCTGACCACCACCGAGTTCGGCATCCTCGAGGCACTGCTTCACAAGGGGCCGCTGCTTCTCGGTGAGATCCAGCGGAAGATCCTGGTCTCGAGTGGAGGCATCACGTATCTGGTGGATCGTCTGGTGAACAAGGGACTGGTGCGACGGGAGGAATGCCCTGCGGACCGCCGAGCCCGGTACGCCGTGCTCACTCCAGCGGGCGACGCGCTCATCCGCCGCTTGTTTCCCAAGCACGCGCGGAAGATCGCGGCAGCCGTGTCCGGGCTTTCACCGCGCGAACAGGCACAGGCAACGAAATTGCTCCGACAACTCGGGCGCTCGGCGAGCGCGTCGGGAAGCTGATAGACGTCTCACGAGGGCGATCGCCCTGGAACCAATATCTCAGTACTTGATTACTTATCAGTTAACAATTCAATGGAGGCATCCCCATGACCGCATCACCCGCAGCCACCACGACCGTTTGGAAGCTTGATCCGACGCACACCATGGTGGAGTTTTCCGCCAGGCACATGATGTTCACGACCGTGCGAGGCCGTTTCGTCGACGTCGAGGGCACTGTCACCATCGCTGGAAGCACGCCGGACAGCGGGTCCGTCAACGCAACGATGAAAGCCGCGAGCATCGACACCCGCACCGAGCAGCGCGATCAACACCTGCGGTCGGCAGACTTCCTGAATGCGGAGCAATATCCGGAACTCACTTTCCGCAGCACGAAGATCTCCGGCAGCCGTGAGCGCTTCACGTTGACGGGTGACCTCACCATCCGCGACGTCACCAAGCCGATCACGCTGGACGTCAGCTTCGAGGGAAAAGGCCAGGATCCGTGGGGCGGCGAGCGCATGGGCTTCAGCGCCGACGGCAAGCTCGATCGCCGGGAATTCGGCCTCACCTGGAACCAGGCGCTCGAAGCCGGCGGTGTGCTGGTGAGCAACGAGATCAAGGTTCACATCGAAGCGCAACTCGTCCACGCCTGAGCAACGCCATGGAACTGACAGGCATTCACCACCTGACCGCCGTCTCAGCCAGGATTCGCGACAACCACCTCTTCTTCACGCGGACGCTCGGCATGCGGCTCGTGAAGCGGAGCGTGAATCAGGACGATACGAGCGCGTATCACCTCTTCTACGCCGACGCGAAGGGCACGCCGGGCACGGACCTGACCTTCTTCGACTGGCCCGTACCGGCCGAGCGGCGCGGGACGAGCTCGATCATGCGCACGAGCCTGCGCGTGTCGGGCGCCGAAACGCTGGAGTGGTGGGCAGGTCACTTGAAGTCGAGCGGTGTCACGGTCGAGTCAATCCTGGAACGCGACGGACGGCTCACGCTGGACTTCGAGGATGCCGAGGGCCAGCGGCTGTCGCTGGTTGATGACCAGGGGATGGGCGAGGCCCATCCCTGGGACCGGAGTGCGGTTCCCACAGAACACCAGGTGCGCGGCCTTGGCCCCATCATGCTCAGCGTGCCCGACCTGCGGGGTACCGACGCCATTCTCCGGCAGGCGATGAACATGCGGCCGGTCCGCGAGTATCCGGATCCAGCCGACGCGTCGCGCACGGTGCACGTCTACGAAATGGGGAGAGGTGGACCCGCGGCAGAGTTGCACGTCGCGGTGCAGCCGGGAATGCCGATTGCACGCCAGGGCGCGGGCGGCGTGCATCACGTGGCGTTCCGGACGCCGGATGTGGACTACGACAGCTGGGCCGAGCGGCTTCGCACCCTCGGCATCCCGAACAGCGGCAAGGTGGATCGCTTCTGGTTCCGGAGCCTCTACTTCCGTGAGCCCAACGGCATACTCTTCGAAATCGCGTCGGACGGCCCGGGCTTCGGCGTCGACGAGAACGAAGCGACCCTTGGCGAGAAGCTGGTGTTGCCGCCGTTCCTGGAATCGCAGCGCACCGAGATCGAAACGCGGCTGAAACCGATCGACTGAAGGCGACCTGACGGTGGGATTCGCACCGCAACCGATCGAGGCACACGCTCGCGCCCGCGCACTCATCATGGTGCATGGCTGGAACGCGACGGCCTACCAGATCCTGAACCCGGGTATCTCGCACTGGTTCGCGAGTGGCGGTGACTCGGTGGTGGGGTACGTGACGGAGCAGAACATGCGCGTCGTTGCCGGCGCCCCGGTCTGCGCACCGGAGCGCTTGCGCGAGGTCGTCGCCGAGTTCGATGAAGACTCGCGACGTCGTGGATTGCGGGTGTGCTACTTCGGTGCGGGCGAGCGGCTCGAGAGCCTGCTGATGGACCGCGGCGGGTGGAGCGTTGCCAGCCTTGGTGCGCAGCCGAGCTGGGCGCCCGCCGACTGGGGCGCCATCATCGCGCGGAAGGCATCGCTGCGCGCGCAGCTCAACCGTGCGCGGAACAAGGGCGTGTCGATCCGCGAGCATGAGCCGCGATCGGCCGAGGCAAACCCGGCGCTTCAGCGAGTGCTCGACGAATGGCTGGGCGACCGGCCGCTGCCCTCGCTCCACTTTCTCATCGAGCCGGATACGATGAGCGACCTCGGCGATCGCCGCGTCTTCGTTGCCGAGCGGCAGGGAGCAACGGTCGGCTTCATCGTCGCCTCGCCCGTCCCGGCGCGCAATGGCTGGCTGATCGAGCAGATCATCCGTGGTCATGGCGCCGTGAATGGAACGGCGGAACTTCTCCTCGACACCACCATGCGAGCGCTCGCCGCGAGCGGATCGACGTACGTGACGCTCGGCCTCTCGCCGCTATCGCGCCATTCGCGCTTCGACACCGCACGCATGCCGCACTGGCTCCGCCTCACGCTTCGGTTCGTGCGGGCGCACGGACGCCGCTTCTACAACTTCGAAGGACTCGACACGTTCAAGAGCAAGTTCGAGCCGCAGGAATGGGAAGAGATCGTGGCCATCGCCAACGCTCCATCGTTTCCGTGGCGCGCCCTGTGGGCGATCGCGGCCGCGTTCACGAGTGGATCGCCCGTGTGGCTGATCGTGCGCGCGCTCGCGAAGGGAGCGCGACAGGAGTGGCGGTGGTTCCGCGCGGCGCGCGCGCGAAGGCGCTTGTCGTAGGTTTGGCGCCATGGTCCAGTTCCGCCGGGCACGGCACACCTTCCGGTCCGCGACGTTTGTCGCGACGGCGCGCCCCGCGTACGCGGCGGGGATACGCGCCTCGCTTGCCACCGTCGTTCCGCTTGCCGCGGGACAGCTGCTCGATCGCGCCGGCGCGGCCACGTGGATGAGTCTCGGCGGCTTCAACGGCGCGCTGTCCGACAAGGGGGGCTCGTACAGCACGCGCGCCTGGACCATGACGGTGCTGCTCGGCACGAGCGCCGTGGCAGCGGCAGTTGCGACGCTCGTTGGGGGCCACCTCATGCCGGCGCTCGTGGCGACGTTTCTCGTGGCCTTTTTCGCCAGCGTGCTGCGGGTTTGGGGAAACCCCGGCATCAGCGTGGGCGGCGCGACGCTTTCCGTGTACGTGGTGGCGCTCGCGATTCCAGCCGCGCATCCGTCGGATGCCATCGAGCGCGCCGCATACCTGGTGGCCGGCGGAGTGTGGGCGATGGGCATCGCACTCGTCCTGTGGCCCCTTCGACCCTATCGGCCGGCCCGCGCGGCGATTTCCGCTGTCTACTCGGCGCTGGCGAGCTACGCCGAGCAGCTCGCGACGGAATCGCGGCAGGTACACACCGCAGAGTGGTCCGTCGTCTTCACGCCAGCGCACACGACGAGTGTGCGGACGGCGCTGGAGAGCGCGACGACCGTGCTCGTACAGCTTCGGCGCGGGCGGCCAGGCGCCGTGGATCGCGGCGAGCGGCTGCTGGTACTCACCGAATCGGCGGATCAATTGTTCGGGCACACTGTTGCGCTGGGAGAAATGCTGGCCGCAAAGCGGTCGAAGGGCCGCGACGACGTCGTGCACGACGCGTGCATCGCGGTGCTGCTCGAGATCGCGGCGACGGCACGAGCCATCGCAGCGGGCGTGGTAGAGGAGAAGGACCGGGCGCCCATCCCGGTGGACTGGTCTGGCGAGACCGTCCGGCGTGCGATTCGCGCGCAGGGAGGAAGCGGCGTCGATCCCCACTACGAGCATGCCGCGGCAATCATCGACCGCGCAGCGCAGTTCGCGAGTGCCGCCTCCGTGACGCTCGAGCTGGTGAACGGTGGCCAACCCAGCGCCGACTCCCTCGCGGCTGCGCGCATCGTGCGCGCGCCGGCGTCGGAGGAGCCCCGCGAGGCGCACGCACTGTGGACGTCGTTCCGGGCGATGCTCTCCCCGGGCTCGCTCATCGTCCGCTTCGCCATGCGGGTGGCGGTCGTCACGACCATCGCGGTGGCCCTCACCGAGACGCTCGAGCTGAAGCGAGGCTACTGGGTGACGATCACGGTCATCGTCATTCTCCAGCCCTATACCGGTGTCACACTGACGCGGGCCGTGCAACGCGTGCTGGGGACGGTTGTGGGTGGCATCCTCGCGGCAGCGCTCGGCGCAACGTTTCATGATCCGCGCGCCGTCCTCGTGATCGCCACCGTGTTCGTCGCGTGCTGCGTTGCGCTGCTGCCGCTGAACTACGCCGCGTTCTCGGTCTTCCTCACCCCTACATTCGTGCTGCTCGCCGAGGCGAGCGCGGGGGACTGGCACCTCGCCGGCACACGCGTGATGAACACGCTGCTCGGCGGCGCGTTGGCCCTGGCAGGTGCGCGATTCCTCTGGCCGAGTCCGGAGCGGACGCGCTATCCGACGTACGCGGCCGCGGCGTTGCGCGCCAACAGTGCGTACCTGCGCCGGGTGATCGAGTCGTATGACGACCGGAGCTATTCCGCCGGAGAGTCCATGCGCGCACTGCGGCGGTCCGTTGGCCTTGCGACGGTGAATGCCGAGGAATCCCTCCAGCGCGCCCTGACCGAGGCGCACGGTGACGCGCGGAAGCTGGCGCCGGCGTTGACCTTGCTGACCTACACGCGCCGATTCACGGCGTCGACGGCGGCGCTGGCCATCAGCCGGCACGTTTCGGAGGCGGCGACGAGCGACGCGATGACACCGTTCCTGACGGCGGCGCAATCGGTGCTGCACGACTGCGCGGAGGCACTTGAAGAATGGCGTGCGCCGCTACCCCTGCCGGCGATGCCGATGCGCGGGAGCGCGCCGCTGCCTACGGTGATCCAGGCGCGGATCGACCGGCTGGCGCGACAGGTGATGACGCTGCACGACGCCGTGGCGCGCATGACGGTGTCAATGGCACCGGACAGCCTCATGAGCAGCGAGATGGCTAGTCGCGGTACGGCGACTCGTGGTACGGTGACTCGTCGTCGGTGAAGAGGTCGTCGAACTGTTCTTTCACGCGGGGCAGTGGCGCGTCGCCGTCGGGGGCGAGGGCCCGCACGAGGTCCACGAGCATCGGACTCAGGTGCGCTCCAAAGCGGCGCAGCATGGATGCGCGCTCCCGCTTCCGCAGCAGGAAGGCCAGGATCGGCATGTCGGCCTTGGCGCCGTTGCAGTCGGCGCAGGCGAGCACGAGGTTGTCGCGGCGGTCGTAGGCGCTCAGTCCGCGCCGGGGAGCCACGTGGTCGAGGGTGATCGTGGTCGCAGCGACCCGCTTTCCGCAGTACGCGCAGATAGGACCGTGCTGCTGGAGGAGCCACCGCTTGGTTTCGGCGTATGCAGTACGGCTCGTGGAGGTCGACGTCAGTTGGGTGGCGGCTGTGCCGCGACTCCTGCGCCGGGCGGGGCGTTTTCGTGGTGTTGTCACAACAAAGGGGCATTCGCCGCCGGCAAATCCGGCGGCGGGAAGAAAAGGAATGTTGTCGCCGATCGGCCAGAGGACGACCGGCGACGCGTCAGCGCCACAGGCGCGGGCGACGGGTTGTCCCTAAACCTACACTCGCGCGGGATGGGTCGTTCCCAGGACGGGCTCGGCCGGCCCGGCGCGGATGGTGGCGAAACGGGGGCCCGCCGGGTTAGAGTGAACGTGCGGTCGCCTGGCTCCGTCAGTTCCCCTTCGCAAGTGAGCGTGCTCCTGCGAACCCGATTCTGCTTCGTCATTGCCGCGGTCGCGTCGCTCTCGTGCCGCAGTCAGCCGGGTCCGGCGTTCTCCGGGGCGTCACTCCTCGCACCACCGCCCGAGCAGGAAGCGGCGCACGACGAGCTGCTCCGCGCCGACCTCGGTCGTGGGGACAGCGTGACGAGACTGGGCATCGCGGAGGGCCTCACCAGCGCGTTCGCCGACGACGTCCTCTACCTCCGCAACGGCCTGCCCATCCTGCGTGGCCGCGCGGCCGCCCACGCGGTGGTCGGGGCCGAGTCCCTCACGGTGGGATCGACGCTGCGATGGCAGCCGGTGCGTGCGGAAACGAGTCGCGACCGCGCGAGCGGCTTCACTTATGGCTACGCCATCTATGGGCTGCGGCACGGGATGGCGACGTCGCTGCGGATTGATCGGTACATCGCATATTGGCGGCGCGAGGCGGCGGGGTGGCGGATTGCTGCGTATGCAGAGACGTCCGGCGCCCCGCCACCGCGAATGGTCCTGCCGCCCGAATCTGCCGCGGGTGAGCTGGCGGACGTCGCGATGTCGCCGACCCGGTCGCCCGTGGACGCGATTCGCGCCGCGGACAGCGAGTTCTCCCGGGATGCGATGAAGCTTGGCACGGGCGAGGCGTTCGGGCGATACGCCGCCGACGATGCGCAGATCTTCTCGCCGCTCGGCGAGTTCGTGACGGGCCCGGCGGCGATCACCGCGTCGTTCAGCGCACCGGTGGGGAGGACCTCGTTCTCGTGGTACCCTGTCTACGGCGAGCTGGCGCGGAGCGGAGACCTCGGCTTCACGGTGGGCAATGCCGTGTTCACCGTCGAGCGCGAGGGAGGCACTCCTCTTTCGCAATACTCCAAGTACCTGACGGTCTGGAAGAAGCAGCGGGACGGCAGTTGGCGCTACGTGGTGGACGGTGGTAACGGCCGGTCGGCACCGCTTGTAAGAGGCTGACGTCACCGTGTCGATGGCTCGTCGCCTCGCTGGAGGAAATACCGCTAGCACTTCGCGGAGTATCTCGCGCGGGCTGGCTTGAGCCTGATGCGTGGAACGGAGCGGTCGCCCGGGCAGTGATGACTGCGGGCGCCGCAGACGGACACCTGCCGATGACCGGCACCATAGTGGTGCCCCGGGGTACGCACGAGGGCTGTGGATGGGCCTGCACTGAACTGGAGGAGGACCATGACCCGCTCGCTCGGCTCGTCGATCGTGTTGCTCGCGCTGACCGCTGTCGTGCCCGCGTCAGCGCAGACCGCGCAGCGCCATGCCGCAGCGTCGCCGCCGGCAGCGCCGGCTCCCGCGCCGGCCGCAAGACCGCGCGTGGGCTATGCGGCGGAGCCGGCGCCGCAACCGGCACCAGTGGCCGCGCCTGTCTACGTGCAGGCACCGGTCTATTACTACTACTACTACTCACCGGACGGCTACGTGGTGAGCGGCGCGCCGTACGTGGTGCTGGCGGATGGTTCGGTGCTGCTCGACTTCGGGTACGGGTACCGGCGCCTTCTCCGCTCCTGCGACGCGCAGTCATCGTCGGGGGCACAAGCAACGCCGGGTGGGCTCGATGCGCTCGGACGCATCGGCGATCCGCCTGGTATCGCGGCGCTCAAGGCAGGTACGCGTGGGCAGGCGACGGGCTATGCGCCGGCGCGCAACGCGAACGCGTGTTACCGGAGCAACGCGCAGGGCGGCGTGGAGATGGTCACGGGCGTGTCGGACCGACGCTGATGGCCGGGCGCGGCCTCGTTGCCCTCATGCGAGGAACGGCGTGATGATCGCGGTGACCTGCGCCATGGTGAGCGGCTCGTCGAATGCCGCCGTGGCGGCGTCCGTTCCGCCGAAGGACGCGGCAAGGTCGACAATCGCGGCTCCGGCTTGCACGATGACATCCTCCCCGTCGTAGACTGGTTGGAGGGCTGCAGGCAGGTCGTCACGGCTGTTGCCGGTGATCCATCCCTTCCTGCCGCGCAGGCGCCGGATGGCCGAGGCGTGCCGCGCCTCCACCGAGTGCACGGACAGGAGCGCGTTGAGCGCGTGCTTGTCGTTCACGACGCGGCCCACCTGTCCCGTGTACGCGCGCACGCCGAGATCCTCGAAGGCCTGGGCGAGCAACGTGAACGTGGCGTACTGGGACGCCGCGAAGGTGAAGCCCGCGAAGGCGCCTTTCGCGGTGAAGTCGAAGGCTGGCCGCGCGCGCGCCGTTGCGCCACGCGCGCCAATGAGCGCCTGCAGCGCGGTGACGTGCGCGGCCTCGTGGGCGGCGATCGTCGCGATCACGGTCGCGTCGGTGGTCGGCACGAGGCCAGTCACCGCCGTGGCGCGCTGGTAGAAGTCGGATTCGAGATATTCCAGCAAGAGCGCGAACTGGAGCGCGTCGACGACATCCGACGGCGCCTGTCCGTACACGTCGCGCGCGAGGGCCGCCAGCGCGATGGGCACGGAGCCCAGGGCGAGGAGCGCACGGAGATGCATGTTCGCGGAGGCGCCGCGCGCGATCGCTGCCGCGCGTGCCTCAACGGCGGCGATGATCTCCGGATCGATGGTGAACGAATCTTCCCGCGCAGCGGCAGTCGTCATGCGATGCGTCATCCCTTGTCGAATGGGTTCGCGACAAACGTCGTGGGAGCGTTGGCAAAGGCGAGCTTCTCCTCCACGTAAGGCTGTGCCGCGAAAGCCACCTGCGAGAGGCTGACGGGCTCGTCGAAGGAAGCCGGTGCAAAGTCGGCAGACAGCGGAGCCATCAGGTCATTGATCGCTGACGCATGACGTGCCTCGACGGACGCGATCTTGGCGGCAAGCAGGAGCGTCGCACCCTCCACGAGGTACTGCGATGCGCCAGTGTAGGCCGCGATGCCGAGCGCCGCGAGCGACAGCGCCGCCGCCAGCACGATGGTGCGACTGCGGAAGTCCAGCGTTCCGTAGATCGGCGTGATGGCGATGCTTCCGGATGCACCGAGCGCGCGGGCCAGCACGGCTCGATGGATTGCCTCGTGATTGGCGATGTCCGAAATCACGGCCTGTTCCGCCACCGTGAGCGACGCGCCCGAAAAATTCGTCACCACTTTCGCGTAGAAGTCCGCTTCGATCTGCTCGAGCACGGATAAGAGTTGAAGAACGGCGACGTCACCGCGGGAAAAATCGATGGGGACCGTGGTGCCGGTGCCAGGCCCGGTGAGGCCGCCGGTGTTCGTGGTGTCTTCGCAACCGGCGAAGACACTCGGCAGCAGCACGACGGCGCTCCCGATGCTGGCGCGCCGGAGGAAGGTGCGCCGCGACGTGACCGCCGTGCGTACAACAGGCGGGCGATCCGCGTCACGCGTCACGATGTCCATCTGCTGCATGCAACCTCGCTTTCCAGGAATGTCAGACCGACCATCACGAGTTCATGTCGCCGGCTGAAAGCAGATCCTTCGCTTCGCTCAGGATGACCGGGGCAGCATCCGGGCTGCTGGAGATTCATCGTCGCGTGCGCCCGCCACAAGGCGTTGACACAATTCCGTGAACGGCCACCGGCACCGAGCAGCGATGAGCCGCGGCAAAGCGAGCGCGGCCCGAGCGCGCCACATCGTGATCGGAACAACCGCGCGCTCCCGTGCGTTGCGAGTGAATCTCTCCACGTCGAGAGGCGCGGCGCACGCGGAACAGCGACGCGACTGCGGCAAAGTCCGTGGCATCCAGTCTGCCTATGCCCTTGTCGGCTGCAGCACTGGCCGATGCGCACATCGCGAGCACAGGCGAACGCAGCGGCCTCGAGCAGTCCGGGCTTACCCACGGCGTCCGCCGCGGAGGGCAGGCCGAGGTCGACGAACGCTAGCCCCGTCACCTCGAGTATTCAGGGCTGGTCCTCACGATGGAGGACACGCGATGTCCGAAGGCAAGGAACTCGTCATCAGCAGCGGCGACCAGCTGTTGCAATCGACGACCCGACGCAGGTTTCTGGGCGTACTTGGAATGGGGGGAGCGATCGTCTTCCTGCCGAGCGTCTTCACGGCGTGCGGCAACGATGACATCACCGGCACCACCGCGGCGCAGTTCACACTGGACCTGTCGAACGATACAGGGATCCTGAACTACGCCTATGCGCTCGAGCAGCTCGAGGCGGCGTACTACACGGCCGCGATCGCGTCCCCGGGATACAACGCGATGAGCGCACCGGAGCAGGAGGTCCTCACCGACCTGTACAAGCACGAAGTGATTCACCGCGAGTTCTTCAAGATGGCCCTCGGCAGCGCGGCGATTCCGGCGATCGTGTTCAATACGACGACCGTCGGGAACCTGACAGCCACGCGCGATGTCCTGCTGAAGACGTCGCAGCTGCTCGAGGACACGGGCGTGTCGGCGTACAACGGCGCCGGGAAGTACCTGACGAGTGCCGCGAACCTCCTCGTCGCCGGGAAGATCGTCTCGGTGGAAGCGCGCCACGCCGCTGCCATCCGCGACATCCGCGACGGGACGAACGGCCGGCTTTTCGCCGGCGACGATGTCGTCGATGCGAAGGGCCTGGACGTGAAGGCCGAGCCGAGCACCGTGCTCACCTCCGTGGTCAGCCTGAACGTCGTGAGCAGCCCGCTGACCATCGGCACCTCGCCGGACGCAACCAAGAAGACCACGGACGCGCCCGCGCCCGCCCCGGTATAACCGTCGAGCAGTCGACCTGGAGGATACAAGGACATGGATAATCAGCCAATCATGGACACGATCGACCCCGAGCTCATCGAGCGACTCGCCGTCCGCAAGGCGGAGATCGATCGCGGCTCGTGGGCGAGCCCGGGCATCATCGCGGCCCTCGCCATCGGATCGGTGCCCATCGCGCTCGGCGCACTGAGCAAGGATCTCTACGCGCAGGGCCTGCCCACGCAGATCAAGGGCGTGCTCGACTTCGCACTCGCGCTCGAGATCTTCGAGGACGAGTTCTACAAGGCCGTCCTCGGCACGAGCAGCAACTCGGGAGCGAACACGGCTTTCGCGAGCGTGCGCACACAGGCGGCCGCAGTACCGGGGGCCGTCGCGACGCTGCAGCAGATCGAGAAGCACGAGGCGGCACACCGCGCGACGCTGCTGGCCACGGGCGCCACGAATGTGTTCAACCTCGACCACACGAGCTTCGACTTCACGGGCAACCGCAGCGCAACTGGCGGCGGACCGTTCGCGAAGGCGACCACCGACCTCGCGTTTCTCCTCGAGGTCGCGGAGGGCGCCGAAGACACCGGCGTGCGGGCGTACAAGGGACAGGCGGCCAACCTGATGGTCACGGGGTATTCCGCGGTGCTCGAGGCGGCGCTGCGTATCCACTCGGTCGAGGCGCGTCATGCCTCGCGCATCCGGCGCATGCGCCGGGCTGCGGCAGGCGCCACCGCACAGGTGCGCTACAGCGGCACGGTGCGCGGCGGCGAGCGCACCGCGGCGGGTGCGACGGACCTCGGCACGAATCCGACCGCCGTGGGCGCGGCGTTCGACAAGATCTACGGCGCGGGCGCCAACCCCGCGACGGCCCCGTCCGAAGCCAACACGACGCACGCGGGCATCAACGTCGCCACGGCGCTGTCAGCTGCCAACTTCGGCGTGGACGCGGCAACGGAAGCGTTCGACGAGCCTCTGGATCGCGCGGACGTGGTCGCCATCGTCCAGGGCTTCTTCATCCCGACGATCAGCTGAGCAGGGCAGGGTGGTCACGACGAAGGGCGGCCGCTTGCGGCCGCCCTTCGTGCATTCGGGGCACTCAGCTCGCGTCGCGCGCCTTCGTCGAGTCCGCCGGCCCCGCCACCACACGCCGCACCCCGCGCCACGCGCGCACGAGCGACGACGACGTGCGTCCGATGTCGCTCTCGATGACGCGACCGGCCCCGCTGCTCGCGTGGATGTACCGCCCGTTGCCGATGTAGATGCCGACATGGCTCGCACCGAGCGCACCGGTCCCGAATGTCAGCAGGTCGCCGGGGCGGAGTCGCGACGGATCGCGGTCGACGGCAAGGCCGATCGTCGCCTGCATGCGCGCCGTGCGCGGCATCTCCACCTTGAGCGCAGCCATCACGTACCGCACCAGCCCGCTGCAATCGAAGCCGCGCTCCGGGGACGTGCCACCCCGTATGTACCTCGTGCCCACCTGAGCCCGCGCCACCGCCACCAGGGAGTCGCGCAGCGAGTGCGCCGATGCACTCATCCTCGCGAACGGCTTCGCGCGAGCACGGACCACATGCCCCTGTGCGCGCGCCGACGCCGCGCACAGCAGGACGAGCGCGCTACCCGCGAGAGGACGCAACGCACGACGCGGCAGTGAGCCCAACACGGGGAAAGGCATGAATCCGAATGAGGGCCAGAGCGCCGCGGAGCGCGGCACCAACAAAAAGGCCGGGACATACACGCTGCCCGAGCCAGTCTTCGCATCCTACCCCGGCCACTCGGCGAGGTCAACGTTGACATTCGCCCGACGCGCATTCCCTGCGTTATGAGCGAGCCAACCGATTGAACACCAACGTCTTGCGATGCACCCGCTAGCGAATGCCGAGGAGCTTGTGGGTCTGGATGCTGAGTCGCCACTGCGGATGCGCGAGGCAGTAAGCGAGCGCGGCCTGAGTGTTGGCGATCGTTGCTTCCGGAGTAGGCCCGTCGAGCGGCTGGAGAAAGAAGGCATCGAACGCGAGGCTGGCGAACCGCTCTGGCTGCGCGTCTACCTGTACCTGCGGGTATACGAGCTTGAGCTCGTTCCCGTAGTCCAGCCTCAGCGGCGCGTCGGCCTTGGGGCTGACGCACACGTGATCGAGGCCTGCGGGTGCCGACTGGGTGCCATTGGTCTCGACCGCGACGGCGAATCCGCGGTCGTGCAGGGCCTGCACTGCCGCCGCGTCCAACTGCAGGAGCGGCTCGCCGCCGGTGCAGACCACGAACGGGCGACCCCCGACGGCCTTTCCGCTCTCCACGTGGGGCCAGCGTGACATGACCGCCTCGGCAAGAGCGTCGGCGCTGGCGAATCGGCCACCATCCGCACCAACGCCGACGAAATCCGTATCGCAGAACTGGCATACGGCCCGGTGGCGATCCTGCTCGCGGCCCGTCCACAGGTTGCAGCCGCTGAATCGACAGAACACGGCCGGCCGTCCGGCGTTCTGTCCCTCGCCCTGGAGTGTGTAGAAGATCTCCTTGACCGTATACGTCATGTGCCGCTCATGCGGCGTACGTCGCCGGATCAGCAACGCCTGCCTCGGTGAAGCCCTTGAGCCGCAGGTGGCAGGCATCGCAATGGCCGCACGCCTCACCGTCGGGCGTGGGATCATAACAGCTGAGGGTGAGCGAATAGTCCACGCCGAGCGAGAGGCCCAGTGCCACGATCTCGCGCTTGGTGAGGTCGAGCAACGGCGTCTGGATGCGGATGGGCGTGGTGCCCTCGACGCCACCGCGCGTCGCGAGGTTGGCCATCGCCTGGAACGCCTGCACGTACTCCGGCCGGCAATCGGGATAGCCGGAGTAGTCGAGCGCGTTCACGCCGATGAAGATGTCCCGGGCCTCGAGGACTTCTGCCCACGCCAGGCAGAAGGAGAGAAAGATGGTGTTGCGCGCCGGGACGTACGTGATGGGAATCCCGTGACCGATTGCCGCATCGGTGCGATCCTTCGGGACGTCGATGTCGGCCGTGAGCGCCGAGCCGCCAAACGTTCGCAGGTCGATGTCCACGACGACGTGGTCGCGCACGCCATAGTGCCGGGCCACGCGGCGCGCCGCCTCGATCTCGGAGGAATGCCGCTGTCCGTAGCGGAACGTCATGGCGTGCACGTCGAACCCGTCCTTCACGGCGAGGGCGAGCATGGTGGTGGAGTCGAGTCCACCCGAGAGCAGGAGTACGGCGGGGCGCATCGACGAAAGATAAAGCGCAGCCGATGCGTTCCGCAGAGCGATCTACCCGAGCGCCGCCGCGAGGTCGGCGATGAGGTCGTCGGGATGCTCGAGGCCAATCGAGATGCGCAGCAGGTTCTGCGGCGCCACGGTGGGCACTTCCACGGACGCACGGTGCTCGATGAGCGATTCCGTCCCGCCGAGGCTCGTCGCGCGGGTGAAGAGCCGAAGCCGGCGTGTGACGCCGAGCGCCGCCTCCGCATCGCCGCGCACCCGGATGCTCATCATACCGCCGTATCCGCCGCTCATCTGCCGCCGGGCGATGGCGTGGCCAGGGTGTGACTCGAGCCCCGGATAGTGCACGGCCTCGATCGCCGCGTGCGACGCCAGGTAGCGCGCCACCGCCATGGCGTTGTCGCAGTGCGCGCGCATCCTCCACGGCAAGGAGCGGATGCCGCGCAGCAGCAGCCAGCAGTCGAACGGTGACGGAACCGTTCCCCCCACGCGCTGGACGAGGCGCAGGCGCTCACAGAAGGCATCGTCGTCCTTGAGCACGAGCGCACCGCCAATGAGGTCGCTGTGCCCACCGAGGTACTTCGTGGTGGAGTGCATCGCGGCGTCCGCGCCCAGCTCGAGCGGACGCTGAAGCACGGGCGTGGCCCATGTGTTGTCCACCACGCAGCGCGCGCCGACATCGTGCGCCAGCTGCGCGATGCGCGCGATGTCCACCACACGCACGAGGGGATTGGACGGTGTCTCGACCCAGACGATCTTCGTGGTGGGGCGAAGCGCGCGCTCGACGGCGCCGAGGTCGGTCATGTCGACGACGTCGGACTCGAGGCCCCAGCCGGAGAAGATCTCGCGCAGCTGACGCAGCGTGCCGTAGTACGCGTCGTCCGGCGCGAGCACGTGATCACCTGGTGCGAGCGACTGGAACACGGCGAGCGTGGCTGCCGATCCCGACGCGTATGCCAGTGCCGCCGCTCCACCCTCGAGCGCGGCGAGCGATGCCTCGAGCGCGATGCGATTCGGGTTCGACGTGCGGGAGTAGACGTGCCCGCCTCGATAGCTGCCGTCCGCTTCGCGTTCGAAGGTGGTGGAGAGATGGATCGGCGTCGTCACCGCACCCGTCGTGGCGTCGGGAACGTGACCGGCATGAACGGCGAGTGTCTCGATGTGCATGGTGCACGGGGGAAGGGACTGACGCTCCGACGCGAGGCGTGAAGATACCAGCGCTGTCGGGCTGCCGACATGACGAACGGCGAAATCTCGTCCGCATCGTCGGTGGCACCCTACCTGCCTTCCTCCACGCCATGAAAATTCTCGTCACGGGTGGAACCGGGGTCGTCGGCACGGGAACGGTCACCGAGCTGGTGCGGCGCGGGCATACGGTCGTCCTGCTCGCGCGCCATGCGCGTGACGAAGCGCGCCAATGGGCGGTGGGCGTGACGGCGCGGGACGGCGATGTCGGCGACGCAGCGTCCGTCCGCGGCACCGCGGACGGGTGCGACGTGGTGCTGCACGTGACGGGCATCGTGGAGGAGACGTCGCCGGAGGCAACCTTCGCGCGCGTCAACGTGGGCGGTACGCACAACATGATCGCGGAGGCGGAGCGTGCACGCGTACCCCGCTTCGTGTACGTGTCATCGCTCGGCGCCGACACGGGCGACTCGGACTATCATCGCTCGAAGTTTGAAGGGGAGACACTGACGCGCGCGTTTCGCGGCGGCTGGACGATCTGTCGTCCCGGAAATGTCTACGGGCCCGGCGATGAACAGATATCCGTACTGCTGCGCATGGTGCGCGGTGCGAGCCCCGTCGTACCGAAGGTCGGCGATGGCGACCAGCCGTTCCAGCCACTGTGGTGGGAAGACGCCGCATGTGCCCTGGCCGACGTCGTCGAACGCGAGGACCTCGATGGGCGCGCGCTGGATCTGGCGGGCGCGGAAGTCACGTCGCAGAACGACCTGCTCGACCGCTTCAACACCATCACGGGGCGCGATGTCCAGGGCATCGCCCTGCCGGAATTCGTGGCCACGCTCGGCGCGAAGGTGGTGTCGCTCGTGGGCTGGGACGTGGGTTTCACCGACGACCAGCTCCAGATGCTGCGTGAGGGCAACATCATCGCGCCGGGTGCGACCAACGCGCTCACGGACGTCCTGCACATCACGCCGACGCCGCTCGATGCCGGCTTGCGCGCACTCTGCAACCTGCAGCCGGAGCAGCTGCCCAGCGGCGGCATCGGGGCGCTGAAGCGGAAGCGGTACTGGGCGGACATCGAAGGTGCCGGTCCATCGGCTGAGACGATGTTCCAACTCTTCACGACGCGCTTCAACGACATCACACCGGTGTTCGTCGAGGCGCAGGCAGAGCCGGGCACCCGAGGTGTCATTGCCGACGGAGAAACGTTGACACTCTCCCTCCCCATGCGCGGGCACGTTCAAGTGCGCGTCGCGGGCCTCCAGTCCCGCAGCGTCACGCTCCTCACGCTCGTCGGGCATCCCCTCGCCGGCGCCGTGCGGTTTCTCGTGGAGCAGCGTGGCCGTGCGATCCGGTTCCAGGTCGAGGTCTTCGACCGCGCGGCGAACATGATCGACCTCATCGCAATGCGAACGCTCGGCGACCGGCTGCAGAGCCACACGTGGGCACACGTGGTGGAGCGCGTGGTGCAGCTCAGTGGCGGAACGGCAGCGGCGGGCGTCGAGCACGAAACGCAATCGCTCGGCGCCGCCGAGGCGGAGGCCGTGTCGGAGTGGCTCGAGGAGCTGACGGTGCAGCGAAAGCGGAGGGAAAATACGGAGAAGATGGCGAGCGACGTCCCCTGAACCTCAGCCGCGCTCGGCGGCTTCCCACATCTCGGCGGCAGGACGGGTCTGGCAGTGTGCTCCGCAACCGAGACGGTAACGATTGCGTGCGAACCACCGGTAGAACCGGTCGGCCAGCACGCGAACGAACGGGATGCGGAAGACCCACGAGATCCACCGTCCGCGCGGCAGCACGTCCAGCAGCTTCTCGATCGCGGCGGCGCCCTGCCATGTCTCGCCGTTCGCCGCGATCATCTGCAGCGCGTCCGCATAGGCGCTCGCCGGGATCCACGGGTAGCGCGCCATGACGCCCGGGTGCTGCGACGACACCACCTCGAGCTGCTGGGTGTAGTCCCATTTGCGCAGCACGTGCGACAGCCTCGTGCACACGCGGCAGTCGCCATCGAACACCACGGTGTATGCGCGGCCGAGCCCCTGGCTTGGCGCAGTGGCCTGTCCGGCAACGGTGAACCGCACGACAGGAACCGTCATGTGCGTGACCCCGAATCGGACGTGCCACCGGGCGCTGCGGCTGGCTCGCCGTGCATTGCCACGTGCTCGTGGTCGTGCTGCGTTTCGTTGGCACCGAGCACGTCGATGCGCGGCGGGTGCTCCAGGGTCGCGTGGATGGTGCACAACGCCGCGACGCGCTTGGCGACGGCCAGCCGATCCGGCGGCAGCGCGGGCCAGTCCATCACCACGCCGATGTCGGCCACGCGATGCGGGTCGTCCGCGAAGCGCCACTGCACCTCGAGGATGAGGCCGTCCGCCGAGACCTTGGCGTGCGTGGCCCACGAGTACAGGACCGAGTAGGTACAGCTCGCCAGGCCGCTCGCCAGCATGTGGAATGGCGAGTAGTGCAGGTCTTCCGACGCCGCCTCGATGGTGAGGGGTCCGGGCGCGGCTTCATACCGGATGGCGTCGTCGCCAAGGAGCGTGATCTTCATGGCTGCCCGGGGTGCAAGGAGCGAACCGGCCCCGCGGTCACCGCGACGGTACGACGGGTCGGCCCGACGCGGGCTGCTGTTGTGTCAGGCAGTGCAGGGTGCCGAAGCCCCAGACGAGGTCCACGGCGTGAATGCCCACCACGGACCGATCGGGAAAGAGCCGGTCGATCGTCGCGAGGGCAAGTCGATCGTTCGCGTCGTTGAACGTGGGCACGAGCACGACGCCGTTGGCGATGTAGAAATTTGCATAACTCGCCGGCAGGCGGTCGCCGTGCATGGTGACGGGACGCGGATACGGCAGCTTCACCACCTTGAGCGCACCACGCGACGCGCCGGCCAGTTCGAGGCGACGCATGTTGTCCTCCGACCGGCGGTGATTCTCGTCGTCCGCCGGATCTTCCTCGTACGCGAGCACGATCACGCCCGGCGCCACGAAGCGGGCGACGTCGTCCACGTGGCCATGCGTATCGTCGCCCACGCAGCCTTCACCAAGCCAGATGGTCTGCCGGATGCCGAGGTGCTCGCGGAAGGCCCGCTCGTAGGCGTCGCGGTCCATGCCGGGATTCCGGACCTGTACGTCCGACAGCAACCACTCCTCCGTCACGAGCATCGTTCCGGCGCCGTCCGTCTCCATCCCGCCGCCCTCGAGGATGAGTCGCGCGCCGTCCGTGGGGCGCGTCGGCGTGAAGCGCGGCAGCCCCGTCAGTTGCTCGATCGCTGCACCGACTTCAACATCGCGCGCGAAATTCGGATACTTCGCCCAGGCGTTGAAGCCCCAGTTCATCAGCGCCACGGCACCCGTCGTCTCGTGCACGAAGGTGGGTGCCGAGTCCCGCAACCAGACGCGGTCCGTGGGCACGAGGTGCAGCCGCACGTTTTCCGTGACGCCGTGCGCGGCGAGGTGTTCCTGCGCCGCGCTGCGCACCGTCTCGTCGTGACAGAGGATCTCGACGCGCTCGTGCGCCGCGATCACGCGGGCAATCTCGGCATACACCCACGGGATGGGCCCGAGCTTGCCCGGCCAGTCCGGTTCGTGGTGCGGCCACGCGATCCAGGTGGCGTCGTGCGGCGCCCACTCGGCGGGAAACGTGAACTGCGTCACGCCGTCCGTCAGGTGCCGAGGTACCGCGACAGGATCGGCGCGTAGGCGTCGATGCGGCGGTCGCGGAGAAACGGCCAGTTGCGCCGCGTCTCCTCGATGAGCTTCGGATCGCATTCGGCAATGAGGATCGTCTCGTCCGTGTTCGGGGCGTCGGCGAGAATGCGGCCGAAGGGATCCGCGATGAACGAGTGCCCGAAAAACTCGAGGCCACGCGTGCCCGGCTCGTCGTCTTCGTGGCCGACGCGATTGGGCGACGCGACGAACACGCCGTTCGCGATGGCGTGCGAACGCTGGATGGTGCGCCACGCGTCAACCTGCGCCGCGCCGAACTCGTCCTTCTCGGCCGGATGCCAGCCGATGGCCGTCGGGTAGAACAGGATGTCGGCGCCGAGCAGGCTCGTGATGCGCGCGGCCTCGGGGTACCACTGGTCCCAGCAGATCAGGACGCCGATGTTGGCGTACTTGGTTCGCCACACGCGAAATCCGCTTGCCTGCTTGGCGATCTCCCCGATGGTGTCGATGCGGTCGTCGTGCGCGGCGTCGCCCGGCGCGAAGTAGTACTTCTCGTTGAACATCGGGTCGTCCGGGATGTGCATCTTCCGGTACACGCCAAGCAGCGAGCCGTCGGCGTCGATGATCGCTGCGGAGTTCCGGTACACGCCGGGCGCCTGCTTCTCGAACAGTGGAACGATGAGCACGACGTCGAGCTCCTTCGCGACCTTCTGCATCCGCTCCGTGGTCGGCCCCGGGATGGGCTCGGCGAGATCGAAGCGGTCGCACTTCTGCGACTTGCAGAAGTAGGGCGCGTTGAACAGCTCCTTCAGGCAGATGATCTG
>JBDTYL010000139.1:0-3993 GCA_040005695.1 bacterium
GCAGCAGCTCCCTGTCATCCTGAGCGCAGCAGCTCCCTGTCATCCTGAGCGCAGCGAAGGATCTGCTTGTCGTGGGGCCAAAAGCAGATCCTTCGCTGCGCTCAGGATGACAAGCGACCACGCGTGACAGCCGCAAATGACGAAAGGGGGACGCGGATTCCGCGGATGGAACGGGTAAGAGCCGATCCGATCACTCCGTGACCGACAGGCGTTGCGCCGCACCCCACCTGGTTTTGCTTTGTGGGTTTGGGGTGTGCCGTGGCGCATGGAGGGGCAGCTAGGGCGCGCGCGGCCGGAGTGCTGTCGCCGCCGCATCTCCTTCGACCTCTGCCTTCAGTTTTCGCAGGAACTGCCGCCAGCCGGGCCCGTAGTCGCTGACGTCTGCCGCGCGCACGAATCCGGCGTGCACGAGGGTGACCGCCGTGCCCGTGCCGGCAGGTTCCAGGCGGAAGGTGAGCGTCTGCGGCGGCACGCTCGCGTCGCCCCGCCAGTCGGGCCAGTCGAGCACCAGCAACCGGTCGCGCGCGAACTCGAGAATGTGCGTGGGACCTCCGGTCACCTCGCGGCCGTCGATCTCATACTGCCAGTGCAGCTCATAGCGGCCGCCGGCGTGCGGCTCGATCACCGCGTCGCGGGCGCCGAGCCAGCGGTTCACCTGCGCGGGGTCGATGAGCGCCGCGAATGTGGCCGTGGGAGTGGCGGCGATGGCTACCTCCAGCCGGAGGGCCGGATGCTGGTCGAAGTAGTCGGGCAGCAGGATGTCTGTGCCACCGGCGAGCCACGCGGACAGGTTGCCCATGGCCAGCCGCCAGTGGTCGTCGATGAAGGCGCGAGGCCTGGGCATGGGCAGGTCCCCGCTGACGACATGCGTGAGCGTGAGGGTCGTGCCGGCGCCGTTGTCCGACGGGGCGAGGACAATGGTCACCGTCGTGTCCACTTCCTCGATGGGCCACGCGAAGCCAAGGGCGACGTCCGGCTCGAAGCGTGTCACGGTCTGCCGAGCGGCGTCCTGTGCCGGCGTGCCCGGCGTGTACCGCCCCCAGAAGCGATACACCCCACCCACCCACGGCTCCACGCCGGCGCCCTCGGCAAACCAGCGCGTGAGGGCCGCGGAATCGGTGAGGGCGCGAAAGACGTCGTGATGCGTGGCCGCGATGGGCCACGCGTGCGTGTACGTGAAGGACATGTCGGTTCGCCGGGCTCTTGTCGTCGTCCACTGGTGCGCCACGCTGGACACTGCGGTGGTGCAGTGTGCGTTGCGCGCTCGCTCCTGACAATGACCCGGGCTGGCCTCTTGTGTACCACGCGTCGCTGCCGCTCTTTTGGGGCGCCGCCCGTCAGCCTCCTCCCGACCCTCCCGCCTCCGCCATGCGCCCTCTCGCCCCGCGACGCCCATGACCGCGATTCGTGCCCGTCTCTCGACGATGATGTTTCTCGAGTACTTCGTGTGGGGCTCCTGGTTCGTCACGATGGGGACCTACCTGGGGAAGACACTGCACTTCACCGACACGCAGATCGGCAGCGCGTACGGCGCCATGGCGATCGCCGCGATCATCTCGCCGTTCTTCATGGGCATCGTGGCGGATCGCTTCTTCTCCAGCGAGAAGCTCCTTGCGCTGCTGCACATCACGGGTGGCATCGTGATGTACCTGCTCTCGATGCAGACCCAGTGGAGCAGCTTCTACCCGCTGCTGCTCCTCTATGCGCTGTGCTTCATGCCGACGCTGTCGCTCACCAACTCCATCTCGTTCCAGAACGTGACGGACTCCGCGCGCGACTTCCCGATCATCCGCGTGCTCGGCACGATCGGGTGGATCGTCGCCGGCATCATCGTGGGCAAGGTGTTGCATGCCGACGCCCTCGCGACGCCCATGCGCATCGCCGCGGGCGCCTCGGTGGTGCTCGGCCTCTTCTCCCTCGCGCTGCCGCATACCCCGCCGAAGGCCGCGGGCGCGCCGTTCAGCGTGCGCGACGCGCTGGGCCTCGATGCGCTGCAGCTGCTGCGGAACTCCGACTTCTCCATCTTCGTGCTCGGTTCGTTCCTGCTCTGCATCCCGCTCCAGTTCTACTACGCCTTCACCAATCCCTTCCTGAACGAGATCAAGGCGCCGGAACCCGCGTTCATCCAGACCTTCGGGCAGATGTCCGAGATCGGCTTCATGCTGCTGCTGCCGTTCGCGCTGCGGCGGTTCGGCATCAAGTGGATCATGCTCGCCGGCATGCTGGCCTGGTCGGTGCGCTACTTCGCCTTCTCGCACGGCGACAGCGGCGCGGGCATGTGGCTGATCTACGCCGGTATCCTGCTCCACGGCGTGTGCTACGACTTCTTCTTCGTCGCGGGCCAGATCTACACGGACCAGCGAGCCGGCCCGAAGGTGCGCGCCGCCGCACAGGGCTTCATCAACCTGGTGACGAACGGCGTGGGCTACCTCATCGGCGCTTCGGTGTCCGGCATGGTGGTGAACCACTACGCCACCACCGCTGCGGACGGCACGGTGGTGCACGACTGGACGCAGATCTGGCAGGTACCGGCCATCGGCGCCCTGGTGATCTTCATCGTCTTCGCGCTGATCTTCCGGCCCAAGGTGGATCCCCAGGCGATCCCCACCTGAGTGATCCCGTCGTCGCGATCCCTCCTTCTGTCATCGGAGTCCGGTGTGGCCAGGCGAACTACGCTTGGCAACCACAAATGACGAAGGGGGGACACGGATGCCGCGGATGGAACCGATAAAAGCCGATCGCTTCGCTCCCCGCCGGCGAGCGGAGCGCCGGGCGAAACCCCTGAGTCTTTTGAACCTGGAAGAAGGTCTTATTGCGGATGGAAGGCGGAATACACGCGGAGAGATCCGCGTTGATCGGGCCTTTTCCGCGTAATCCACGTCCCCCTCTTGTCGTTGATGCCCGACCTGGCGAGCGAACCGATCACACCACGGTCGCGATCGCCGCGCGCACGCGCTCCACTTCCGCGGCGCTCGTCACCACCCGCTCGTAGTCCGCTGGCACCTGCGCGCGCGCCAGCGACACGTTCGCGCGCCGGTGCATCATGAGACTGTCCACACGCGCCGCGGCGCGCAGGTGCACCTCTTGCGCGCCGGATTGCCGCACCACGTCGGCGACATTCGCGGCCGTGATGCCGCCACCCGCGAGCAACGTGATCCGACTCCCCGCCTGGCGCACCAGTTCCGCGAGCGACTCTGCACCGGCCAGCGCCGACGTCGCACCACCCGACGTCAACACGCGATCGACCCCCAGCTCGATGAGCGTCTCGAGCGCGAGCGGCAGGTCGCGCGCGAAGTCGAAGGCTCGATGGAACGTCACCGCGAGCGGACCCGCCGCATCCACCAACTCGCTCACGGCCGCGACGTCCACGTCGCCGTCGCGCGTGAGCGCGCCGATCACCACGCCGTCCACGTCCAGCGCGCGCGCCGCGGCGATGTCGCGCAGCATCACGTCGAGTTCGTCTGCCGTATAGAGGAAGTCTCCTGCACGCGGCCGCACGAGCACGAACACCGGAATCTCGACCCGCTCCCACACCGCGCCAATCAACCCCGCACTCGGCGTCACGCCCCCCTGCAGCAACTCGCCGCACAGCTCGAGCCGGTCCGCTCCGCCACGCTCGGCTGCGAGGGCCGCGTCGAGCGCGTCGACGCAGGCCTCGACGAGCACCTCGGGCCGTTCGTCGGCGAGCAATCGCTACTTGCCCTGCCTGGGTGGCTTCCAGTCGCCTCGTGCGACGGCCGGCACGAACTTGTCGATGCCGCGCGGCGGGAAGTCGAGCGTCTTGCCCTCCTCGGCACTCTTGTACGCGGTCATCAGCATCTGTACCACCTCGAGCCCGTCGTCCAGCGTGAGTAACGGCGTCTCCTTGCCGAGGAAGCAGCGGACGAAGTGGCGATCCTCCGCCTCATAGCCGTACGCCACCGCCTCGCTCGCCACGACGGGCATGAGGCCCATCTCGGCGTTCTGCTTCTCCACCAGGTCCTCGCCGGTCTT
>JBDTYL010000140.1:0-4003 GCA_040005695.1 bacterium
CTCGCCAACATGGCGAAGATGACGAAGGCGTTTCCCGACAAGGCGTTCTCCGCGATCGGCGGCGTGAGCGACTTCTCGCAGGCGCTGTCGTACTTCATGCTCGGTGCCGGCACCGTGCAGGTCTGCACCTCGGCAATGCTGGACAGCGCGATCGGGCCGAACGTGATCAGGAAGCTGAATGCGGGACTCGACGAATTCCTCGACCGGCATGCGGACAAGGGCTGGACGTCGATCGAGGACTTCCGCGGCATTCGCCGCGACCGCGTGGTGCAGCAGTCGCAGATCCGGCGTCCGGAGGGTGATGGGTACCAGGGCGGCTATGAGCCCGTGGAAGGGTATGCGGCACCGGAGCTTGCGGCGTCCTGAGCGCGTGCGTGGTCAACTGAGAAGTCGCCGGTTTCGCAGACGCGCGCTGCAACTGCGGGAGCTTCGGGAAGAAGGCACGTCGGAAGAGAGAGTCAAAAGGACCCAATGGATGTTCAGGCGGAAGTCTCAATTCCCCTGGTGTCGTTGCCGCTTTTTGCACCGCCCGTCTGCGCATTCTGCGTAAGCTGCGTTCGTGTTTGAAGTGGCTGGGTTCGACGTTGAACGGGTCTGCGTTCGTCGTTGAACAAGCCGGGTTCGTCGTTGAACAGGCCGCCGTTCGTCGTTGAAAGAACCTGCGTTCTTCGTTGCACGAGTCTGCGTTCGTAGTTGTACGAGTCGATGCTCGCCCCTTGGAGGAGACCGCGAATGACCATCACCGCCCCGCAGCTCGAACTTCCCGCGACCGACCACACGCCGCGCCCGTACGACGGCCCGCCGCGCGAGGAGCTCATCGCAATGCGGAAGCAGTACACCAACCCGGCGGTGTACACGATCTACAAGGAGCCGCTGCTGATCGTCGAGGGGCACATGCAGTACCTGTACGACGAGACGGGCCGGCGCTACCTCGACCTGCTCGCGGGCATCGTGACCGTGTCCGTGGGGCACTGTCATCCCAGGGTCGTCGAGCAGGTGACCCGGCAGGTCGGGACGCTCCAGCATGCCACGACGATCTACCTGCACCCGAACTTCCCGATGCTCGCGAAGAAGCTCGCGTCGAAGATGCCGCCCGGCCTCGACGTGACCTACTTCACGAATTCCGGAAGCGAGGCGAACGATCTCGCCATCCAGATGGCGCGCCTCCATACGGGCCATCGCGATGTCGTCGCCCTGCGCAACGCGTACCATGGCAACAGCCCGGGCGCGATCGGCCTGACGTCGCACAGCACGTGGAAATATCCCACGGGTGGCGAAGGGCACGTGCACCATGCGATCAATCCGGATCCCTACCGGAATCCGTTCACCGGTTCGCCAGAAGAGGTGGCGTCGAAATCGGCCGCTGACATTCGCGACATGATCCGCTTCAGTACGTCCGGCAAGGTGGCGGCATTCATCGCCGAGCCGATCCAGGGAGTGGGCGGCTGCACCTACGGCGCACCGAACTACCTGAAGGAAGCCTACGCGATCATTCGCGAACACGGCGGCCTCTGCATTTCCGACGAAGTGCAGACGGGCTTCGGCCGCACGGGTGACCACTACTGGGGTTTCCAGAACTGGGGCGTCACGCCGGATTTCGTCACGATGGCCAAGGGACTCGGCAACGGCGCGCCGATTGGCGCGGTGACAACGCGCATGGAGATCGCGAGGGACCTCACGCAGAAGATCCATTTCAATACCTACGCGAACAATCCGGTCTCGATGGCGGCCGGGCTCGCGGTCCTCGACATCATTGACGATGAAGGACTGCAGCAGAACTGCAAGGTGCTCGGCACGAAGTTCTTGGCGGGGCTTCAGAAGCTCGCCGCGACACACCGGCTCATCGGCGACGTGCGGGGCATGGGCCTCATGCTCGGCATGGAGCTGGTGACGGATCGCGCGACGAAGGCGCCGGCCCGACGCGAGACGCTCGACCTGCTGGAGGCGCTGCGCGAGCTCAGCGTTCTCGTCGGCAAGGGGGGCATCGACGGGAACGTGCTCCGCATCAAGCCGCCCATGTGCATCACCTCCGCGGACGTCGAGTGCGCGCTGGACGCCTTCGACATCGCCCTGAAGCAGGTATCGGGCAGCTAGAAGCCTAACGGGCCGGCCGGCGCGTCATGACAGCGGCGTGCGCGGCCGCCTCTTTGCGTTGAGCATCAGGATGCGCGTCTCCACGAAGCCATTCACCAACTCCTGTGCTCGATGTCCACGGTTCCACCACTGAATGTGAGTGACCTGTATCGCGTCGTCGCGGAAAATGCGACCGACGCGATCATCACCATCGACCAGGACAGCATCATCCTGTCGATCAATCCGGCCGGCGAGCGACTCCTTGGCCGGAGCGCGCCGAGCCTGATGGGGACCTCGCTCACGGAATGCATGCCCCCGAGGTACCGGGACGCGCATCTCGCGGGGATTCGGCGGTACCTCACGACTGGAACGCGTCACATCGCCTGGAAGGGGGTCCATCTCGCCGTGCTCGCCAGTGATGCTGGAGCGTGCCGAGGCAGCCAATGCGGCCAAGACGGAATTCCTGCGCACCGTGAGTCATGAGCTGCGCCAGCCACTCAATGCGATGGCGGGACTGCTCCAGCTGTGGGAGCTCGGCTTGCGCGGTACGCTCAGTCCGCAGCAGGTCGACGACCTCGAGCGCATCAAGCGCAACCAGCAGCAGCTGGCCACGTTGATCGAGGATCTCCTGAGCGTTGCGCGCCTCGAGGCCGGGAAGCTCTCGGTGACAAGCGAGCCTGTGGCCATTGCCTCGCTGCTCGAGGGACTGCGCGCCGCCGTCTCCCTCGACCTCGACGCCAGGGGGATCGAGTATTCCATCCCGACGGTCGACACATCGATGGTGGCCATCGCGGATCCGGGTCGGCTTCATCAGGTCCTCGTGAATCTCCTCACGAATGCAATGAAGGCCACGTCGCGCGGCGATCGCGTTGACGTCACATGCGTCGCGGAACCGGACGTCGTCCGCATCCGGGTGCGCGATAACGGCAGCGGCATTCCCTCGGACATGCTGGACGCGATCTTCACGCCCTTCGTGCAGGTGGGGCGGGCGTTGAACCAGCCGAGGGAAGGTGCGGGCCTCGGCCTGGCCATTTCACGTGGACTGGTCGAGACGATGGGTGGCACGTTGGGTGCCCAGAGCGAGGTGGGTGTCGGCAGCACGTTCACCGTCACCATACCGCGCGCGCCTGCGTGATCCCCGTCGCACTGACGGACGGCGCAGCACGTCATCGCAATCCGAAGACTCGATGAAGAACGACAAACTCCGCTGGCGGGGCCGGCCGTCCGTCCGCATGCTCACGTGAGCCCGCGATCCAGCCGACGGATACGGAACCCGGCGTCGAGGAAGTGTCCGCGGACGCCCTCCGCCTCCTGAGCCAGCGGGATTTTGTCTGGTCACGGGGGGAGGGCGCGTGCACCGGCATCCTCGTGCACGCGGTGGCGCTGGTGTTCGCTGCCGCTCGAACCGGTGCGCCCGTTGCAGGTTCCGGGATGTGCGCGGCAAGATGAAGGGACGCTAGTTTCGCAGACACCGCGGAGAGGCGTTGCTGCGCCGCGTGCGCGGAATCTGCGCAATCTGCGATCGCCGATCGGCCGGACCTGCGGCGCGCCTACTCTCTTGCCGTCGTCCGCCATCGATCGGCCTTGCAGGGTTGCTCGTCCCGGCTCCATACTCTGCCATTCCTCCATCCTGAGGTGCAACGCGCATGAAGTTCGATCGCATCGTTCGCGGCGGCAACGTCGTCACGCCCGGCGGCGAGTTCACCGGAGACATCGGTATCGTCGGTGAGAAGATTGCCGCGCTCGGCACCGGCCTCGATACCGACGGCGCCGACGTGATCGATGCACGTGGTCATCATGTCATTCCCGGCGTGCTCGACGTCCACGTCCATCTCGAACTGCCGTTCTGCGGCACCGTCTCCGCCGACGACTATCGCTCCGGCACGCGCGCCGGTGCCCGCGGCGGCGTCACCACCGTGATCGACTTCGC
>JBDTYL010000141.1:0-4438 GCA_040005695.1 bacterium
CATAACGAGCTACTGCACATAACGACGCTTATGTGCAGCTGCACATAAGCGTCGAGCGCGGGCCGCTCTACAACGCCGCGGCCGAGTTCATCGATCCGCATCCCATCCGCCAGCTCGCAACGCTCGACACCCCGGCGGGGAAGCACACGTTCCCGCTCGAGAACGGTTTCCCGGTCGTGCTCGATCCGGACGTCACCGAATCGACTCTCAAGTGCGGCATCGCGATGACCAAGGACGGCCCGTGCCCCGTCGACGCGCACGACGCACTCGAATGGACGGCGCAGCTCGCCGCGGACGCGGCGGGTTCGTCGAAGGTGCGTAACGGAGCGTCGCGCGTCCGCCGCGCGCGCAACGCGGTGATGCGCCTGGTCGACGAGGGCACGGTGCCGGCCGAGACCGAGATCGATGCGATGGGTTGGCTGTTCGCACTCGCGGAGAGCGCGGCACGTCGGTACGGCGCACGTGCGCTCGCGATGGTGCGGTCGGCTGCGCACGCGGTCGGCGAGATCCTCGATGAGGTCCTCGCGCGCACGCAGCGCAACTTGGGCTTCGAGATCGATGGCGTTCATTTCACGGCGCCCGCATGGATGACCCAGCTCGGTAGCGCCGCCGGGCACATCGGCCTCGGCATCGGTGCAGCGGCGCTCCGCGCGAAGCTCGATGCATACGGCATCGGCGCCGACCTGGTCGGCCTCGTCGAAGAAGAACTCAACCACGAAGGCTTCTCGCTCGGCGTGCTCGCGCATCCGCCGACGCTCAAGGCGTTCTCGCAGACGAAGTAGTCACAGCTCGACCGTCGCGCATGGTGCGCGACGAGCCACGAACACGACCCGTGAGTGCGGGCATGGCCGGGCATTGCCCGGAGAAAAAGGACCACACGTATGAACCGCAAGAAGACTGTTTCGCAGACCAAGGCCCCTGTTGCGCACGAGGCTCGCGACTGGCGGCCGTTGTTCGCGCGTCTCACCGAGGCGCTCGATTGGGCGCTCGACGTCACGCACGCGCTCGCCGATGGCGATCAAGACGACATCGACGCGATCGAGCGCGTGCGCGAGTTCCTGCACAGCTGGCTCCACGGCGAGCTGGACGAGTTCGATATCGGCGACGTCTACACCGCGCTCGCGGTGTTGTTCGCCGCGATCGAGCTCGATGACGACATCGAGGAGTCACCGGTCATCGCCGCGATGCGCCGACCGGCGATGCACTTCCCCGGTGCCGCTCGGAATCAACATGGCACTACCCCGGGCGCGAGCGTCAGCATCCGCCGGCCACGCCATCGCAACTCGCGCGACGGCTTCACGTTCCTCACTTGCTAACCGGAGAAACGACCATGGCCAAGAAAAAGAAATTCAAGAAGCAGTCGTTCCGCAACGCCGCGCCGCGCGCGGCTCGGACGTCCAAAGCCGAAGACGAGACCTCGTTCAAGCGGCTGGCGTACACCGCCGGCGGAGCTGCGGGGACGGCGCTCGCAGTCTCGTTCCTGAAGCGTGAAGGGTGGGCGCCGAAGACCGCGGCCACGACGCTCACGGCGGTGGGGGCGGGCCTTACCTGGAAAGGCGATGCGCCGACGATCCGCAGCCTTGGCGCCGGTGTGATGGCCGGCGCGGGAAGCCAGCTCGCGATGATGCTGATCGACAAGGAGGGCTCGACCGCGACCGCGCAGTCGACCAAGCCGAGCGATCACAACACGGGCATCGTCGCGAGCGGCAAGAAGCCGTCGAACGCCGAGGCCGTGCCGGCGGGTGCGCTCGAAGCAGCGCTCGAACGTGCGCGCGCTCGCGTCGCGTTCGCGGGAAACGACGCCGCCTAGGAGGCCACGCGATCGGGGATCGGGGTCACGTGCGCGTCACGACGTGGCCCGCGAAAGGACAAAGACACATGGAAGAAGACCTCTACTTCATCGACACCCGCAACGCGACCACCGATCATCGGACCGGTGGAAGCAGCTCGGGCGGCCGTCGCCCGGTCCAGTCCGTGCGTGTGCCGTACCAGCAGGCGCAGACCTACTACGCACAGCCGCAGCAGTATCTCCCGCCGTACGCGCAGCCCCAGGTTGCGCTGCCGGCGTCGACGCTGCTCGGCCGCGTGACGACGGGTCAGATCATCGATCTCGTGGCGCAGATCTTCGCCGCGTTGATGCCGCTTCCCGCGGCACCCACTGCGACGGCGGATACGCACACGGACGTCGGTAATCTGATGCTGTACCAGGGCGCGCTTGCGCAGTACGCCAAGCGGGACGAGCAGGTCCGGACGCTCGGCAACCTCGTGACCAAGCTGGTGGGCTAACCGTCATGGCGGATCCCATCTACAACGGTCAGATGTCCGCGGTGACCCGCGCGAGCTGGTTCGGCTCGTGGTTCGGCGGGACCCCCGCGTACAAGTCGGCACCGGCGGCGGTGAGTGATGCGCCCAACGTATCGCCCTCACCGTCGGCTGACGACACGACCACCAATCCGACGCTTCTGCGTCCGATCGTGATCGTCGTGCCGCGTGACGTGATCGAGGTGCCGTGCGACTCGGGCGCCGCGGTGAACGAGTCGTGACCGAGCACTGATCGAGCAGTCGTAGAGCAGCAGCAGAAGGCACGTAGCAGCAGGCACGCAACAGCAGGTACCTAACCCCAACCAACTGGGCCCACGGCGCGACACGCGCGTGACCCCGGTCCCCGATCGCATTTCCTTTCCTGGAGATCCCAATGTTCAACGCTTCTCAAACCTGGATCGACGCGTTCCTCGTGCTTCGCACCGAGGCGCTCGGCGCGCGTGGCTTCGACGCGGCGTGCGGCGAGCGCTATCCGCGCACGACTAACGTCGACGTCATGATGATGGCCGCGATCTTCGATCCGTTCGTGCGCACGTACGGCAGCGATGGGCTCGAGCTGCGCTGGCGTGAACTGCGCGACGAGCTCGCGCGTGCGCTGCTCGCGGACCCGCACGACACGTATGCGCGTAACGCGCTGTTTTGGTCCACGCTCGAAAGCGCGATCGTCTACTTCGACGAGCGAGCGATCGAGCCGCCGGCCACTGCGCTGTGGGATGGCTTGGTGGTTCAGCTTCGAACGTCGCCGGAACGTCGCAACGCGGGTCCACAAGGTGATGGCCCGTTCGAACACTTCGAGGCCAAGACGTTCGATGACCTGTACCTCGCGCAGTACCAATACCTCCGCGATCTGCGCGGCGCGGATACGTCGCCGCCAGAGGCGGGTACGATGGGCTTTCCGAAACCGATTCCGCGCTCGACGAACGCGGACGTGCTCGCGTTGACGAAGTACTGGACGGCACAGCTCGCCAGCGTGCCCAAGGTCTTCGGGCACGAGGCCGTCGAGAAAAAGTGGAAGGAGACGGCCGACACCGTCGCCGCGACCGCGACCAAGGCAGATCCGAACGCGGTCTACCCGCACAACAATGCGTTCTGGCGCGTGCTCGGCACGACGACCACGCACATCGCCACCGCCGACGAGGCGCCGGGCAAAGCGGGCATGTTCCTCGATTCGGTCGTGCACAGCATCGAAGCGCTCCCCGGTCGCGTCGCCGACGTGGTCGGCGACGGCGCGCGCGTCGTCGCCAAGGTCGGCGGCGCGGCGGCGGCCGGATTTCTCGGCGCGTTCAAGACTCCACTCCTCATCGGCGGCGGCCTACTGGCCGTCTACCTGTTGGCGAGGGACTAGTCATGAGTCGCCTCCTTTGGATCGCCGGCGGCAGTGCCGCTGCTTACTACCTCTGGTCGCGCTCGCAGGACCGCGATCACGCTGGTGCAAAGCAATCTGCTCCGTCATCGTCTGCGCCTCCAGTAACCACCGAGCCCGCCACCTCGCGCATCACCCAACAGATGATCCGCGATGAGATGACCGGCCGATGGGTGTGGCCCGTTCCGCGCTGGAACGGGCGCGCGCCCGTGATCTCGGACGGGCTCGGTACACCGCGACCCGGGGGCATTCTCCACGGCGGTGTGGACATCATGTTCACGCGCCTCGCGTCGGATCCCTACAAGAGCGGAACGCCGAACGGATCGCCGCATCACGTGATGCCGGATGGCCTCGTCGCGCTGGCCGCGAGCGATGGTCGCGTGTGGTCGGCCGGTCCGACGCCGCGCGGCCTCGCGATCCGGATCGACCACTCGCCGCGGAAGGTCACGACGTTCTACACACACCTCGAGAAGTTGCTGGTCACGCCCTGCAAGCCGGGCGCGTCCCAGGAACGCGTGGTTGCCGGCCAGCCGATCGGCCTCATCGGGTTTGATCCGCTCGACGCGGCGCACTTGAAGCATCTCTTATGTGCAGCTGCGCATAAGAGGTGTAATGCGCAGCGCCCGTTATGCAGAGCGGTTGGCACGAGACCTCGCTTTTGTTCGGGTTGTCGCCACCGGTGTCCGTCGGTACCAGTTCCACCGACGTCACCGGTGACCAGGGACCCACCCGGTGGCGGCGGCGCGGTTCTTC
>JBDTYL010000142.1:0-21028 GCA_040005695.1 bacterium
TGTCGTGCGTGAGCATCACGCCTTTCGGGTCGCCGGTGGTGCCCGACGTGTAGATCAGCGTGGCGAGGTGGTCCGGTGTCGTCGCATCGGCCGCCGCGCGATACGCGTCGCGCCTCGGCGCATTGTCGACCGACGCGCCCATGGCCTCCACCTCCGCGAGCGTGTGATCGGCACCCGCGTGCCGGGCGGCCGCGAAGGTGATCACGTGACGCAGTGTCGGGCACTTCGCGCGAACTTCGGCGATCTTCGCGGCCTGCGCGGGGTCGCTCACGAAGATCGCGACGGAGCCCGAGTCGCGGATGATGTACGCAGCCTGATCGGGCGGCAGGTTGGGGTAGAGGGGGACATCCGTCACGCCGGAGGTGACGCAGGCGTAGTCGGCGATGGCCCACTCCGGCCGGTTCTCCGAAAAGATCGCGACGCGGTCGCCGGCCTTCACGCCGAGTTCCACCAGGCCAAGCGCCGCGCGCCGCACGCGTTCCGCGAGGAGCCGGCTGGAGATGGGCTGGTACACGCCATTCACCTTGTACTGCAGCGCATCCGGCTTGTCGTACTGTGCCACGGCACCGAAGAAGAGCTGCGGCAGTGTACCTGGCGTGGAGTTGCGCGGGCCACCGGACGATTGCATCACGACCTCCAACGGGTGGGGCGAACGCAACTGGCGTCCACCTGGGTCGGCGCGATAATACCGCCGTGACGACGTGCCGCGCTACCGTACAGCTCCCGTCAGGGGCCTTTCTTCAGCGGGATGACGAAGGACACCGGGTTCCCGGCGATCGTCTCGCCGTGCAGCGGACGCGCGGTCGCGCGTACCTCCACGGTGCGGACGCCGGTGGTGTCGCCGACAGCCAGAAACCGCGACGCAATACCGGACGCGTCGGTGCTGTCCACGGCCGCCGTGAGCGCACTGCGCAGCGGGCTGCCCGTGTCGTCCACGAGGAACACGCGTGTCGAGTCGAACGTCGCGCTTCCGTTCACCGCCACGATCTGGTAGCGCACCACCACCCCCTGCGCGGGCGCGCGCGCCGATCCGCGCGTGCCCGTCACCGTCACCTGGAGGGCGCGCTTCGCGGGCGTGCCGGAAAGGGAGTCCGTGGTGCCCGCCCCCACGATCTGGTCCGGCCGCGGCACCACGTACAGCACCGCCGCCATGGTCTGCAGCCGGTCGCCCATGCGCGCCACGAGATGCGCGGTACGGATCGAGTCGCTGGCCGTGAGCACGCCGGCCGCGCTGATGTGAATGCCCGTGTCTGCGGGCGACACGAACCACGTCACCGCGACGCCGGGAACGAGCGTGCCGTTCGCGTCGTACGCGAGCACCTGCATCGGTGCAACGCGGCCAAGGCTGTCGCGCAGCGTGTCCCCCGCCACCACGTTGAGCGAGGGCAGCACGATGGCCGAGATGTACGCGATGCCGTCGGCGGCCGTGGGGACCTCGCCGCACGAGAGCACGGCAGTCGCCGCCACGGCGGCGGCGAGCAGGCGGGGTGCAAGGAATCTCATGCCAGCTTCGAGTCCAGCAGCTCCGCGAGACGCAGGTACGCGAGCGCCGCGGCATCATCCGGCGAGCGCAGCACCACGGGCTGTCCCGCGGCGAACGCCTCGATCGATGCCATCGTGCGCGGGATCTCCACGTCGAACAGGAGCTCGGGCGGCAGCTGCTCGCGCACGTACGACGCCACGCGCTGCGAGACGGCGTTGCCCTCCTCCACCATCGTGAGCAGGATGCCGTCGAACGAGAGCGCGGGGTTCGCGGCCGTCGCTTCGCGGATGGCGCGCAGGATCTGCGTCGTCGTCTGGAGGGCCAGCGGTTCCGACTGCAGCGGGACGATGACGTGCTGGCTGCAGGAAAGCACGCGTCGTGTCACGATGCCGAGCCCTGGTGGCGTGTCGACCACGACGAGGTAGCCACGGCTGCGCGCCCGCTCGAACAGCTCGCCGAGCTTGGGTGAGCTGGCCACATGCGCGAGGTAGCTCTCGTGCTCGTCCGCATCCGATACCGAGCCCGCGAGAATCACCCGCAGCCACGGCAGTGGCGTCGCGAGCACGACGTCCTGCAACTCGTGCGATCCCGCCAGGACGTCAGCCAGCCCGGGGGGCTGTCCAGTGCCTGCGAGGCCCACGCCGTGACGCACCGCGCCCTGCGGATCCACGTCCACCAGCAACGTCTTCCGCCCACGGCGCGCGAGCGCGCTCGCCAGGTTGATTGCCGTGGTCGTCTTGCCGACTCCCCCTTTCTGGCTGACGACGGCGATGACCGTTCCCACTACGCCTCGGGCAAGTGCGGGGAGTCTGGCGCGGGCGCCGGGGCCGCACGGAGTTCATCGAGCGTCTGCCGCGCGTGGCGCACCCACCGCTCTGCTTCCGCACCGGACGGTGGTGCATCGAGGAATGCCTGGAGGTGCTTCACGGCTTCCGTCGCGTCGCCCCGCTTCAACTGCAGGAAGGCGAGGCCGTAATGCGCACCGGAAAGCTGGGGGTCGAGCTCGAGGGCTCGCCGGTATGCGCGCACGGCTTCCTCGAGCCGTCCCGTGCGCGAGAAGGCGATCGCCATGTTCTGCAGGATGCGCGGATCGTTCGGATGGTCGCGCAGCGCGAGGCGATAGGACGTGAGGGCCGCGTCGAAATCGCCCTGGCGTTCCAGCGCGAGCGCCTCGTTCAAGTAGTCGAGGCGCTGGGGCTTGAGCCCATCGTCGGACCTGCCGCCGAGCATGCGGCTCAACCAGGACATGCGATCCGCAGCGGGTGGAGGGGACGGCGGGGCACCAGAAGGGACGGCGGACGGGCCCGGGGTGGGCAAGTTAATTCCACGCCGCGGGGGGTACAACCGGAATTCTCCGCGGCGCGCACCGCCGCCGGTCCGTCGCGCACGCTAAGTGCTTACTCGGTACCTGGCGCGCGGCTACTATTGCCGTGACGGTCCGACACCACCCAAGGAGCGCTCATGTCCCCCCGCAAGACCGCAGTCGAGCAGAGCAAGGGCGTCTTCGAGGTGGAGTGGCCACTGTTCGGGGAACTCTCGCGCGCGCTGGCGCTCAAGGTCGTGCGCGCGTCGTACGACCCCGAGCTGATCGTGGGGATCGCCACGGCCGGCGTGGTGCCGGGCGCGGTCATTTCCGCGATCCTCGACCGGGAGTTTCATTCGATCCTCGTGAGCCGCCGCTACCAGACGGAAGTTGCCCGCGAAACGCCGGCGATCTTCGGGTCGGCGCCCGCGGCGGTGGCGGGCAAGCGGGTGCTCATCGTCGACGAAACATGTGATTCCGGGGCCACCATGCGCCTCGCCGTCAGCGCCATCATCGACGCCGGGGCGAGCGAAGTCCGCACCGCGGTCGCCTTCAAGACGGGCTCGTACGAGCCGGACTTCCACGCGCTCGCCACGGAGTCCACCATCGTGCTGCCGTGGGACCGCGAGGTCCTGTTCCAGGGCGAGCTGGTGCCGAATCCCCTGTATCGCGAAACGATCGGCGGCTAGGGCCCCTCAGGCGGCGGCGCCCACCGCGTCATCGTAGCCGGCGCCCGCCGCCATCCCCTCATAGACCTGCTGGAGCACCTCCGTGCTACCCAGCAGGAAGCGGCAGCGGGCGTGGCCCGCCGACCGGCATTCCACCTCCATCACGGCCAGGGGTGCGCCCGCGAGACGGCCGAAGAAATCGGCGAACATGCCCGACGAGAGATGACAGCTTGGATGCTCGAGCCCGCTGTCAGGGGTGGCCTCGCTCCAGTCGGTCGAGTCGAGGGTGGCCACGGTCTCGTACAACTCACCGACCTCGAGCGAGCCCCACCCACACTCGCGAAAGAAGTCCGTCGCGAGCGACTGGAATGCGTCGAGGGACAGCGCATCCGGCTCGTGCGACCCGCGGGCCGTGAGCCAGCGGCGGAACGCGTCGAAGAGCGCGCCCCCCCCGGCATAGCCGGCTTCCTGGAGATATCCGGCCGCGGCGTACCCGGTGTCGCGCAGCAGCGCGTTGCGCAGCCCCGCCAGGGTGTCGCGCGTGATGGCGACCATGCCAGTCCCGATGAGATCCATTCCCGTCACGTGTGCGTGGTTTGCCGTGTTGACGTCCCGAAGGGTCGTCGCGTCACGCCGACGCCGCCCGCCGACGTAATTCCGCCTCGTCGATTGTCTCGACGCCCAGCGTCTTCGCCTTCTCCAGCTTGCTGCCCGCGTCCTCGCCAACCACCACCACCGACGTTGCACGCGACACGGCGCTCGTGACGCGTCCTCCCTGCGACTCGATCAGCGCCGTCGCCTCCGTGCGCGACAGTTCGGGCAGCGTCCCCGTCACGACGAAGGTCATGCCCGCAAACGCGCCGCCCGTCGGCACGGACACCGGCTCCGACATCGTGAGGCCGGCCGCGGCGAGCTTCGCCACCAGCGCCGCCGCGCGCACATCCTGAAAGTACGCCACGACGGCCTCGGCGATCGTCGCGCCCACGCCGCGCAATGCGAGGATGTCGTCCACGGTGGCGGCCGCGAGGCGCTCCATGGTGCCGAAATGACGCGCGAGCAATTGCGCGGCGGTCTGCCCTACGTGCCGGATGCCGAGCCCGAACAGGAGTCGGCTCAGGGGTTGCGCCTTCGATGCGGCGATCGCCTCGATCAGGTTTTCCGCCGAGCGATCGGCGAACCGCTCGAGCGTGATGAGCTGGTCGAGCGTGAGTGCGTAGATGTCGGCGACGTCGTGCACCAGGGCGGCCGCGACGAACTGCTCGATGCGCGCGTACGAGAGCCCCCGCACGTCCATCGCGCCACGCGAAGCGAAGTGCACGAGCGCCTCGAGCTGCCGTCCCGGGCACGCCACGTTGGGGCAGTACAGGGCGATCTCCTCCTCGTCGCGCACCACGGGTGTGTGGCAGACGGGGCACGTCGTCGGGATCGCCACTTCCGCGGGCATTGCGGACGGATCGCGTCGCTCCGGCACCGGCCCGATGATCTGCGGGATGACGTCACCGGCCCGCTTGACCTGCACCACGTCGCCCACGCGAAGGTCCTTCGCGCGAATGAGGTCGAAGTTGTGCAGCGTCGCGAGCTTCACCGTGGTGCCGCCGATCTCCACCGGTGCCAGCTCGGCGTAGGGATTGAGGGCGCCGGTGCGGCCGACGTTGACGTGGATCGCGAGCAGCCGCGTCTCCGCGATGTCCGGCGCGAACTTCCGCGCGATGGCCCACCGCGGTTCGCGTCCGCCCACGACACCCAGTTCGTCCTGGAGCCGAAGGCTGTCCACTTTCACCACGCCGCCATCGATCGCGAAGTCCAGCTCCGCGCGGCGGTGCAGCTCCACGTCGCGCGCCCACGCGTGCACCTCGGCCATGGTGTCGCAGCGGCGGCGGTCCGGCGCCACGGGAATGCCCCAGCGCGTGAGCGTGTCGAGCAACTCCCACTGTGTCTCGAAGGGGAGCGGGGTACCTGCCGGGACAGCCACCGTGTATCCGAAGAAGCGCAGCGGACGCTGTGCCGTGACCGCGGGGTCGAGCTGGCGCAGCGAGCCCGCCGCGGAATTCCGCGGGTTCGCGAACACCGGTTCGCCCGCGGCGACGCGCTCCGCGTTCAGGCGCTCGAAGAGGCTGAACGGCAGGTAGCATTCGCCGCGAATCTCGAGCAGTGGCGGGACATCGTCGCCGCGCAGCCGCAACGGCACGTCGCGCAGGGTGCGCAGGTTGGCGGTCACGTCCTCGCCCACGGTGCCGTTGCCGCGCGTGGTGCCCACCGTGAAGATGCCGTCCCGGTAGGTGAGGCTCACGGCGGCGCCATCGATCTTCAGCTCCGTCACGAAGCCGGCGCGGCGCGCATCCTCGCCGACGAGGCGCTCGAGCCGCACCTCCCACTCGTCCAGCTCGTCCTCGCTCATCGCGTTGCCGAGCGAGATCATCGGCAGGAGGTGCGTGTGCTTGGCGAGGGCGCTGGCGGGCTCCGCTCCCACGCGCATGGTGGGCGAGTCCGCGGTGCGCAGCGCCGGGTGCTCGCGCTCGAGCGCCTGAAGCTCGCGGAATGCGCGATCGTACTCCGCGTCGGGCAGGGTGGGGCGGTCGAGCACGTAGTAGTCGTGCGATGCCTGCTGCAGCAGCGCGCGGAGTTCCTCGGCGCGCCGTTCGGGCGGTACGGAAGACATGTCGCTCGGTGCGCTCAGCCCTTGGCTTCTTCCTCGAGTACCTGCATCGCGACCGTCACCAGCCGCTCGAGTTCCTCATCGGCTGCCTTCGGCAGGAGCGTCTCCGCCCAGACGTGCTCCTCGCCGCGCGCGTAGCGGTCGAGCATGCGCCGCATGAAGCCGATGAGCGCGACACGCTGGAGCTCCGACTTGCGGCGCGCGAGGTCCACGTCCTGCTGGCTGTGCAGCAGCGTCTCGAACCGGTGCGCGTTGCGGAGGGCCTTCGCGGTGAGGGATGCCACCTGCTGGCAGAAGCCGACGTCGCCCTCGCTGAACGGGTCGGAGTCGCGCTCCGTGCGCAGGAAGATCGCGCCGATCACGGAGCCTTCCCAGCGGATGGGCACCACGATGATCGAGCGCACGTTCCGCGAGTCGAGCGTGGACCTGATGCTGCGGAGCGTGGGTTCGTTCGCGGCGTCGGGGATGAACACCGTCTCGCCGCTCTCGAAGGCGCGCTTCAGCTCGGGGTAGCGGTTGAGGTCCACCACGAGGTTGCGGATGGTCGGGTCCTCGTAGCTCGCGACGAGCCGCACCTCGTCCTTGTCACCCGAGAGGAAGATCGCGCAGCGATCGAGCCCGAAGGTCTCGCCGAGCTTGCGGGCGATGGTCTGGAGGACATCCACGAAGTGGAGCGACGCGGAGACTTCCTGGAGGATGTCGACGATGGCGGCGAGGTGATCGCGATCGCGCTGGAGGTCGTTCACGCGCGCGCGGAGGCGCGCGAGTTCGTCAGCCTCCTGTGGCTGCGGCTCGTTCCTCGCTGGCGCCGAAGTCTGGTCGTGCGGGAGCGTCTCCATCCTGTCCGGCCTGGTGCGCGTTGAACTCGTCGCTGTCGAAGCGGACCACCTTGTTGCGTCCCGTCTCCTTCGCCACGTACAGCGAATCGTCGGCGGTGCGCACCAGGTCGTCGCACTGCTCGACCTTCGGGTGGGGCCAGCCCGCCACGCCAAAGCTCGCGGTGCGCTGGATGGCCCCTCCGGGAAACGTGAATGTATGGCTCTCGATCCGTTTCCGCACCCTCTCCGCGAAGGTCACGGCGGCGTCCAGCACGGTGCCGGGCAGCAGGAGCATGAACTCCTCGCCGCCGTACCGGCCCACGCGGTCGATCTCGCGTGCCTCGTCCTTCAGGATGGCCGACAGCTGCTTGAGTACCTCGTCCCCGGCCTGGTGGCCGTAGGTGTCGTTCACGGTCTTGAACTTGTCGAGGTCGCACATCACCAGCGAGAACGGCTCGTTGAGCCGCTTGGCGTGCGAGAACATCTCGTCGATGCGCTCGTTCAGGTGCCGGCGGTTGTCGAGACCCGTGAGCCCGTCCGTCTGCGACATGTACGTGAGCCGCTGGTTCGCATCGAGCAGTTCCTTCTCGCGCTCCTCGAGGGCCTCCTGCAGCCGCTTGATGCGCAGCATCGACCGCAGCCGCGCCTTCAGCTCGGCGAAGTCGATGGGCTTGGTGATGTAGTCGTCCGCGCCCGCCTCGAGGCCCTCCACCTTGCTGTCGGTGGAGTCGAGGGCGGTCTGCATGATGATGGGGATGAACGGCAGGGCCTTGTTGCCCTTGATGCGGCGCGCCACTTCGTTCCCGTCCATCTCCGGCATCATGACGTCGAGCAGGATCAGGTCGGGCGGGGTGGCTTCGACATACGCGAGGGCATCCACGCCATTGTACGCGGACGCGGTGCGGTAGCCCCAGCTCTCGAGGCGAACCTTGAGCACCTCGATGTTGTCCTCATGGTCGTCCACCACGAGGACGCACGAGGCGCTTTCCGGGCGACTGCCGTCTGGCAAGTCCGCCACGTCAGCCTGCACTCTGCGCGGCGTCCTTCCCGAGGAATCGCTGCACTTCGGCCACGACCGCACGCGGTTCGCACGGCTTGGCGAGGTATCCGTCGCACCCCACCTCCATCGCCTTCTCGCGGTCCGACGCCAGGGCGTGCGCGGTGAGCGCGATGATGGGAATGTCGCGCGTGGCCGGATCGTGCTTCAGCACCTGCGTGGCTTCCCAGCCGTCGATGATGGGGATGGAGATGTCCATCAGGATCAGGTCGGGCTTCTCCGCGCGGGCCTTTGCGATACCCTCTTCCCCATTCAACGCCTCGCTCACTTCGTAGCCGAAATGGCGCAGGATCGTGGAATAGACGATGCGATTGTCTTCATTATCCTCGACGAGGAGGACGGTCTTGCCCTTAGTAGCCATGCATTGGCCTCACACCGCGTGGCATGTGGGTACGTCGTTGGCGAGCAGATGGTGAGCGGCCGGATGCCATGACCTTCCGCATGACAATCGCACCCGCGCGAGCGGGTCGAGCGCTCCACGCCGGCGCGGGCCGTCACCAACCTCCGGCTGGCACGCAATTTCCAAACCACGTGCGCTCCCTCATCTCCCGTACTATGTCATACGCAGGCCCAGCACGCTCGCGACACGCCACCATGAAGGCGCCCCCCCGCTCCCCGGCGATCCTGCCGGAGCACGAAACGGACTGGCAGCAGGTGGCCGTCTTCGGCGCCGGTCTGGCGCTCGGCCTCATGCTGGGTGCCGGCGTGGCCCTCCTGACGGCACCGCACGCCGGCGAGGAGACGCGCTCCATCCTCCAGCGCAAGGCCCGGCGCACCTCACGCGCGCTTGGTCGGCACGGCACGGACGCGTGGCTGGACTTCCGGAACGAACTGCATGCGGTGACACGGGCGATCAGCCGGCGCAATGCGCGTCGCCTGGCGGTACGCGACCTGGAGCGCGAGTCCGACAGCCAGATGGGCTGATGGTGCAATGGTGGGCAGTCGCGGGAGTGCTCCCGCCACTGCCCACCATCAGTGACTAGCGGACGTCCTTGATTTCCTCGGCTGCCTCGGCCTGGTACTTCCGGTCGTTGTAGTCCGTGCGCGTGCCGTTGATGACGGCCTCGTATTGCTGCCGCGCCTTCTCCTTGTTGTCGCGCGCCGCGTAGACGCGCGCCAGGTCGAGACGATGCACCAGACGCGTGGGATCGACCGCGACGGATTCCTCCATGTAGCGCTGTGCATCATCCCAGTTGGCGGAATCGAACACCTTGCCGCCGAGGAAGGTCTTGGCCATGAAGCGCGTGATGCCGCTGAGGCGCAGCACTTCATAGTTCCACTTGCCCATCACGTGCAGGGCGGCGGCTTCCTTCGGGTTGATTTTCAGCGCCTCGAGGGCGCTGCTGCGCACGTCGCCCGCGTACTTGACCTGGTCCCGCTTGCCGAGTGAGAGCGCCTTGCGTCCGAGCGCGCGGGCCAGTTGCGCGTGGCCTTCGGCATCGGTGGGGTTCACCTCGACCGCACGCCGTGCATATAGTTCAGCGACGGAAAACAGGCGCTCGCGCTCCTTGTCGTCCGGGTTGTATTCGCCGACATCCACGGCTTCCCGCGCCGCACGACAGAGCGCGTCGTACGATTTGGGATCGGCCTTCAACGCCTCCTCGTAGTGGTGGAGCGCTGCCGGCGCGTTCATGGCCATGTGCTCCTTGTCGCCGGCGGCGATGTGCTCCGTAGCTGTCTGCGCCACGAGTCGCGGCGCGAGCGCGAACGTCACCGCTACCGCGGCGCCGAGCAGGCGACGCGTGGCCGCGAAGGAAACGAACATGAGTAACTCCCTGATACAGGTGGGCGAACGAATGCAGCGATCGCGAACGAGGCGGGCTTCCCGGCAGAGTCCGGTCACCTTGCTCCGCCAGTGTAGGCATACCCCGGAGTGGGGTCAATGCTCGCGCTGAGGCTCATCGAGCGCAAACGCGACGGCGGCCACATCGAGCCGGGCGAGTGGCGCGCCCTTGCGAACGCCTATGCGGCGGGGCACGTGCCGGACTACCAGATGGCCGCTTTCCTGATGGCGTGCTTCCTCCGCGGGCTCGACCGCGCCGAGACGCACGCCCTGACCGAGGCCATGCTGCATAGCGGCGACACGCTCGACCTGGCGTACCTCGACCGGCCCCGCATCGACAAGCACTCGACGGGCGGCGTGGGCGACAAGGTGTCGATCGTGCTCGCCCCGCTGATCGCGTCGCTGGGCGTCGCCGTACCCATGATGTCCGGCCGCGGGCTCGGGCACACCGGCGGCACCCTCGACAAGCTCGAGGCGATCCCCGGCTTCGACACGAACCTCACCCTGGACACCGCGAAACGGCTGCTCGAGACGCTCAACTGCGCACTCATCGGGCAGACGTCGGAGATCGCGCCCGCGGACCGGAAGATGTACGCCCTGCGCGATGCGACGGGCACGGTGGAATCCATCCCGCTCATCGCGGCGAGCATCATGAGCAAGAAGCTCGCGGAAGGCCTCACGGGTCTCGTGCTCGACGTGAAGCGCGGGTCGGGCGCGTTCCTGCCGGAACTGGAGCGCGGTCTGGAGCTCGCGCGCACGATGATCGACCTGGGCACGGACCACGACTGTCCCGTCGTCGCACTCATCACGGCGATGGATCGTCCGCTGGGACGCGCCTGCGGCAACGCGCTCGAAGTCGAGGAGGCGATCCTCGCGCTGCGCGGCGAGGGCCCCGCTGACCTCATGCAGGTGACGTATGCACTCGGCGCCGAGATGCTGATGCTCGCGCAGCGCGCCGTCGATCGTGGTGAGGCGCATGCGATGATGGAACGGGCCATCGCGAGCGGCGCCGCCGCGGAACACTTCCAGAAGATGATCGAGGCCCAGGGCGGCAATCCCGCGGTGGTGGACGACCCGGCCATCATGCCGCAGGCCGCCGAAGTGGAGATCTTCGCCGCCCCGCGCCGTGGCTTCGTGGCGCGCGTGGAGCCGCGCACCATCGGCCGCGGCATTGCCGCGCTTGGCGGCGGCCGCACCACGATGGAGGACACGCTCGACCTGTCGGTCGGCTTCGTGATCACGGCGCGTCCGGGCGACTGGGTGGAGCAGGGCGAGCCGCTGGCGACGGTGTTCGCGCGCGACCGTTCCGGCATCGACAGCGGCCTGCGCACGCTGCGAGCCGCGGTCTCCCTGGCCGATGAGGCCGAGCTTCCGCTGCCCCTCGTCTCGCATCGCGTCAGCACAAAGGGCGTCGAGGTACTCGATGCGGTGTAGCGCTTGCGTGCACCAAGCAGGGCGTGTAACTCGCATCATCGGGGCAGTCGCCAGAGATGACCGCGCCGTCCCTTCACCCTGACGTGAGGATCACCATGCCCCCGAAAATCGCCCGGCTCGCCGGGTTCGGTGCATTCGCCGCCGGCGGCGGCATTGCGCTCGTCTACCTGCTCTTCGTGTACATCACGCGCCCCACGGCAAGCGCGGGACTCGATGCGCCGGAGCGGTTCCTCGCCTGGTTCACCGTCGCGGGCGTGCTCCTCGCGCTGCTCGTCGTCCACTTCGTGCTCGGCCGCCAGCTCCTTGTACTCGCCAGGGGCGAAGCAGTGCGCGCCTGACCACGGCGCGAGCCGCTACTGCGGCGCGCCGAACACCTGTACGTAGAACCGACGCCCGTTCTTTGCGGTCGCGAGGGCGGCGCCCATTTCAGTGAAGTGCGTCGAGACGATGTTCGCCCGATGGCCGGGCGACGTCATCCAACCGGCAACCACGGCCGCTGCCGAGGGATAGCCTTCGGCGACGTTCTCGCCCGAGGCACGCATGCGGTAGCCCGCGGCGGCGAGCCGACTGTCGAGCGTGGGGTATGCCGCACCGGGCAGCTCGTGTGCCATCTTCGCGAGGCGTGCCATCTGCGAGGCCTGCAGTTTCGCGGCGCGCATGAGTGGCGCGCTCCGCCCGAGCGGCTCGATCCCGAGCGACACCCGTTCACGATTGGTGCGTGCCACGATCTCGTTACCAATTGCGTCGGCTCCCGGCACTGCGGTGGCCGCCGTCGGTAACGGAGGCGCCGGCGCCGCGGCTGTGCGCGGTGAACAACCCGTGACAGCCGCGACGGTGCCGACGACTGCGCAAGCCATCCATGCCCGCGCCGCGGGCGGCGTCCAGGGACGTCGCATCATCGAAGGCGACTCCCGGCCATCGCAAGCAACCCGGTCATCGCAAGCGACCCTGTCATCCCAAGCGACCCTGTCATCCTGAGCGTAGCGAAGGATCTGCTTGAAGGTTCGGCGCATGCTGAAGTTACCCCGGGCGGACAAGTGGGTTCGAAGGGTGGCGTAATTGCTCGCGACTGGAACGCTTTCTGCCACACTCCGTACACTCGCGCACCATGCAGTGAGCCGTGACTGGCTGCCGCCAGTCGAGCCGAGGGAACGACCAGACGATGGACGAGACGTCGGAAGCAGCAGTGGCGCGCGAGAATTTCCACCGTGCCCTCGTCGTGTCGTTCCAGACGCGACGAGGCGTGGGTGACGTCGAGGCGGCTGCGGCGCACTTCTGCCAGGCGCTGCGCAAGCTGGGCGTCCCGCCGGAACGGATGCTGATCGATGCGAAGGCGGTAATCCATGCCGCGATCGATGGGGATGACGCAAGCCTGGCGGAGAAGGCGGTAACGAGCTGCATCCAGCACTACTTCCGCCCATAGCGCCCCACGCAGTTGCCGCGCGCGATGGGCATACGGGGCGCTACTGGCGGCAGCCGCCCAATGGATCCGGCTTCGGCCCATCCACGACGAGCCGCTGTGGACGATTCGCGATCGCCTGCGCGATGTCGTGCACGAACGACGCGACGCGCGCGAGGTGGTCGTAGTCGATGTACTGCGGCTCGTCCGTCACCTGGTGGTAGTCGGTGTGGTAACCGAGCGAAAAATAGGTGATCGGGATGCCGTAGCGGGCATACATGTAATGGTCACTGCGGCAGTACCGGTTGAGCGGATGACCGTTCGTGTCGAACGAGCGGTCGATGTCCATGTGCGGCGTGCGCGCGGCGTTCACGGAGTCGATCACGTCGCCAAGTTGCGTGGAGAGGCGTCGCGGTCCGATGAGCTGGATGTTGTTCGGGCCGCGTCCCATCACGTCCGTATCCTTGCCGCGGCCGACCATGTCCATGTTCAACTGGGCGACGATGGAATCGCGTGGAACGGTGGGATGATCCGTGAACCACTGCGAGCCCCAGAGCCCGTATTCCTCGCCAGTGTGCGACACGAACAGGAGCGAGCGCGCCGGACGCTCGGGCGCCGTCGCGAATCGCTCGGCGATCTCGAGCATCGCCACCGTGCCGGAGCCGTCGTCATCCGCGCCGTTGTTCACGGAGTCGCGCCGCGCACCGCCATGCGCGCGCGTGAGGCTGTCGCGGAGCAGCGCGATGCGCCGTGCCTCAGGCGCCGTTGCGGCCCGCACCGGGTCCTGCACGCCTTGCCGACGGATCACCATGTTGGTGGCGAGCACCGAGTCGTGATCGAGCGGGCGCGGCTCGAGGCCGATGTGATCGTTGTGCGCGCCGATGGCGACAAACTCCCCACGACGAACCGCATCCCCGCCGGGCAGGATACCGATCACGTTGCGCGCGGGATACGGCGCCGGCGTGCGCAGCGAGGCGACAGTCAGCTCAGCCGAACGGCCAGCGGCGCCAGGCGTCATCGCGCCGGCCGCGGCACCGAGGAGACGCTGTGCGGCAGCCGCAGTGATGAGCAGCACCGGTGCACTGGCCGCGCCCTGCGTCGAGGCGGCGGCGAGTTCCTCCTCAGGTTCGTGCAGGCGGTCGACGGCGGCCGGAGTCAGCGAGTCGAGCGTGACGTAGGCGATCGCTGCGGCGGCGCGCGCGATGGGTGCAAGGGCCTGTGCCTCCACGCGCGCAGCGGGGAGGTCACCCGAGTACGGCAATGGCATGCGCGCGCCAACGGTGCGCAGCGCTGGCAGGATCACGACGAATTTTCCCGCGGCCTGCTCCGGCGTCAACAGTGGTCCGCCCACCTGGCCGCCGAACACCACGGGGACCGTGGCGTGCACGGAACGCACTCGAGGGTCGCCGATCTGGGGCGCCACGTCGCGCCAGAGCGCCAGGGTCGTCCCCTCCACACTCAGTGACGACGCGGGGTCGATGCGCGCGAATACCGTGGGCACGGTCTGGAAGAATGTGCCGTTCTCGCCGCCGGGCTGCAGCCCCATGCGTCGCATTTCGGACGCGATGTAGTTCGTGCCGCGCACGTTGCCCAGCGTCCCCGCTTCGCGGCCGAGCATGGAGTCGTCGGCGAAGATGTAGAGCCGCGTCATCAGGTCGGCCGGCGTGATGTCGCCCGTGGTAGGCGCGGGCGCATGGGACCGCGTGGGCTCGATGACCGTCCGAGTGACGGTTCCGGCGCACGCGGCGGCAAGGAGGGCGAACAAGGGTACGAATTGTCTGGCGTGCGGCATGGGCGAGGGCGGATGAGGTCGATGTGATCGATGCTCCGCAAAATACAGCAGACGGCGGGTCTATCGGACAGGGGGTGCCGGGACTACTGTCTGCCCCTCGTGCCTGATTGCACCGTCCTCACTCCACCGCCGACATGCCGCTGCGCCGCGCCGCCCTGCTGCTTCTCGCCTGCTCGTCGCTCCAGGCCCAGTCCGCGCGGAGCGGCCCTCCCATGAACTGGGCCGCGCTCCAGGACGAAAGCGTGCAGCACCTGCGCGAGTACATCCGCGTGAACACGACGAACCCGCCAGGCAACGAACTGGAGGGAGCGCTCTTCCTCAAGCAGCTGCTCGCGCGCGACGGCATCGAGGCGCAGATCCTCGACACGGCGGAGCTCGGCGCCGGCCATGCGAACCTCTATGCGCGGCTCAAGGGCAATGGCGCGAAGAAGGCGATCGCCCTCGTGCACCACATCGACGTCGTCCCGGCCGTCGCGTCGTTCTGGACGGTCGACCCGTTTGGCGGTGAGGTGCGGGACGGCTACGTCTATGGCCGCGGCACACTCGACATGAAAGGCCAGGGCATCGCGCACCTGATGGCGATGATCGCGCTCAAGCGCAGCGGCGTGCCGCTCACGCGCGACATCGTGTTCATCGCGAACACCAACGAGGAGAATGGCGGAACGGGTGCCGCTGCCTTCGTGAAGCACCACGCGGACCTCCTGCGCGACGTGGAGTTCCTGTTCACCGAGGGCGGGGACAATCCCGTGGTGAACGGCGCCGTGCGGTACTACGGCGTGGGCGTGGACGAGAAGCGCCCTTATGGCCTCAAGCTCGTGGTGCAGGGCGTTCCGTCACATGGGTCGCGCCCGACACGCCAGAATCCCGTGCCGCGGCTGGTGGCGGCGCTGGATCGCGTGGCGCACTACGAGACGCCTTTGCACGTGGTGCCCGGCGTGGCGCGGTACTTCAAGGCACTCTCGGCCAGTTACGACGGGCAGCAGCGTCGGTGGCTCGCCGACGTTGCGGCGGCAGTGCGCCAGCCAGCCGCGCGCGCGTGGCTCACGAGCGACGTCTACTGGAACGCCATTCTCCGCAATACCATCTCGCTCACGGTGTTGACGGGCTCCAACAAGAACAACGTGATCCCACCGGAAGCGTCGGCCTTTCTCGATATCCGTCTCCTCCCGGACCAGGATCCTGCCGTGTTCCTCGCGGACATCCGTCGCGTGATTGCGGATACGGCGGTCCACATCACCGCGCCGGCATCGATCAAGGCGCGCATGGACAATCCGGTGGACACCGATCTCTTCCGCGCGATCGAACGGGCAACACATGACCGTGACCCGAAGGCGCTGGTGACGACGCCGATGTTCACCGCCGCCAGTGACCGTCCGCATTACCGCGCGCTGGGCATCATCACCTACGGCTTCGATCCGTTTCGCGTGCCGAGTGCGGACATGCAGAAGGGCATGCACGGGAATGACGAACGAATCTCGGTGGAGAACATGGGCTTCGGCGTGCACTACCTGTACGACGTGCTGCGCTACGCGCAGTGACGGTTTGGACGAGAGGGCGAGAGGGCGAGAGGGCGAGAGGGCGAGAGGACGAGAGGACGAGAGGACGAGAGGACGAGAGGACGAGAGGACGAGAGGGCCGACGCGCGACGCAAAGAAACGCGGGCTGTCATTCGACAGCCCGCGTTTGACAGGCCGGAGTGAACCCCGATCAGTTCTTCTGGAACGTCTGGGTGTAGCCGCTCACGATCACGGTGAGCACCGTGCCACTCAACGAGCCCTGGTACGTCAAGCCGGCCGTCTGGTCATTGAACGTGACGGAGCCGTTGAGGTTGTTGTAATAGCCGTATTCCGTGCTGGTGGTGCCATCACTGTAGCGCGAGGTGTCCGTAAAGTTGCCGTCGGTACCGAGCACGAGCTGGTCACTCACGAGCGACAGACCGTTCCCGAACGAGTAGGGGAGCGTGGCGCCGTTGATTGTCCGGAGCGAATACGCGCCGTTGATCGAGGTGGACGGTGCGGTGGAATCGGTGCTGCAAGCCGCCATCCCAATGGCGAGCGCGAGCATGGGGGCAATCTTACGCATGGTGCATCTCCTGTGCGGCTCGGGTTGCTGTTCGTATCGGTACGCAAGGCAACTCCCAAACCACTGCGTCGTGGAAGGGCGGACAGAGATCGGTACACCGTGTTGCGCGGCAGGGTCCGCTGATGGCGAGGAGGAGAGGGCGAGAGGGCGAGAGGGCGAGAGGGCGACAGGGCACACCTGCGAGGTGAAAACGGCGGCCACCCTGGGGTGGCCGCCGTTTTCTACGCATCCGAGTGGCTTACGGACGGCCGGTGCCGTGATCGTCGTTTCCCGTGTGGCTCTTGTCTTCGAAGGCGCGGAATGACGCCTTGATGGCATTGGCGATCTGGGGATAGTACGTCGTGGCGGGATTGAGCAGCGCGCCGGTGTCGGACTGGAACCAGGTGGCGACGTCGATCTTCAGCGTCAGGCTGAGGCCAGCCGTGCCGGTCACGGCGAGGGGCGGCGTGAACGTCTGCTCGATCTCCGCCTCGGGGTCGCCACGCCACGTAAAGGCCGCGCCGTTGAACTTGCCGTAGACGCGGATGCTCGTGCCCTCGTAGTCCGGGTGCGCCGCGAGGAAGGCCTGGGTGTTCGGGCCGGAGTCCGCGCGATTGGGGCGATGCGTCCAGAGCTTCATGCCGGTGTAGCTTCCCGCCGGCGCGGACACGCTGAACACCGTCTGGGCGCCAGCGGTGAGGGGCAGGCTGACGAGGATCGGGCCCGCCTTCAGCTCAGCGCAGTCATGATCGCCGCTGTCGTCGTGACCCGCGTCGCCGCACGACGTGCCGCCGGCGCGGTGCAGGACGACGCGCGAGAACACGACATTCACGCTGTCGAGCTGCAGGGTATCCTTGCCGCGGCCGACGACGAGGGACGTGGAGGTGCCGAGGGATGTCGATGACAGGCTGGCCGCAGAAACAGTTGCCGGGCTGCTCGCGACCGAGAAGGTCACCGCGCCGGGCGCATCGGATGGGATCGTCGTATCGGCCGCACAGGCAGCGACCGAGGCACTCAGCACGAGCACCGACAGGTGACGAAGGGAAGAGGCGTGCATGCATCCTCGCAATGCAACGCGGCAATGCACCGTGACCCGCATCTGCGGACGGCATCATCGACGCTAGTGGACGGTTCCCGCAGGTCATTCGTTGACCACACCCGCGCGGAGTGCGCGGCGATGCGAAAACCCATAGCGACAGCGACTGCTTTACACTCACGCCCAGCGTGCAGTGCGCGGACAATCTGTCCCTCACTGTCGAGAATTTCAGTGGTCGCCGTCACGTCGCGCGCGTGGACTTCCGCACCATGACGCCCAAGATTCGATTCGCTGTTGTGCAGGCTGCGAAAAAACCGTGCATCCTGCGGAAAGCAGGACAAGAAGACGGGGCGACCATCGCTGGTCGCCCCGTCGTCAATGATCCTGCACTGGCAGGTCCAGACCTGCGCTTACTCCGTCGACGGCCCGTGGTCTTCCACACGTCGGCCCGGCGAGGACCTGTCCGCGGTTTCCGGATTGTCGGGCTTGCCGATGCGGAGCGTATCGCGAACGCGGGCGGTGAGTTCGGCCCGGTTCACCGGCTTCGTGATGTAGCCGACAGCGCCCGCGCTCAGCCCATGCATGATGGAGTTGCGGTCACTGAGCGCGGTCAGCATCACGATCGGGATGTGCCGCGTTGCGGGATCGGCCTTGATGCGGCCAGCCACCTGATAGCCGTCCATGCCGGGCATCATGACGTCGAGCAGGACGAGGTCGGGAAGGTGGGCCGCCGTCATCGCCAGTGCCTCATCTCCCGAGGAGGCCGAGAGCGTGCGATAACCTTCGGGTGCGAGCATCACCTCGATGAGGAGGCGGTTGCTCGCATCGTCGTCCACGACGAGGACGGTGGGCGTCACGACCTTGCGCTCGGTCATGCGCCGTCCAGTCGAGCGGCAACCGTCGCCAGAAAATCCTTGTAGCGCATGGGCTTCGCGATGTAGCCGTCGCAGCCCGCCGCGCGGATGCGCTCCTCGTCGCCCTTCATCGCGAGCGCCGTGAGCGCGATCACCGGGATCGAGCGCGTCGTGTCATCGGACTTGAGGAGGGCCGTTGCCTCGAGGCCGTTCATTCCGGGCAGCTGGATGTCCATCAGGATGAGGTCCGGATGGCGCTCGCGGGCCATGGTCAGGCCGATTTCCGCATCCGCGGCACCGAGCACGGTGTGCCCCACGGACTCGAGGAGGAACACGGACAGCGCCATGTTCGTGGCGTTGTCCTCGACGACCAGGACGGTCGCCATGTCAGGCGACCACCGCTCTTACCGAGGTTGCGCGGCGGACTTCCGCCATGAAGTGATCGCGGTCATACAGCCCCTTCTCCATGATCGACGTGACGTAGCCGTTCAGGCGGATGCGGTCCTCGCTGTTGATGCGCTTCGCCGTGACGATGAGCACCGGGATCCCGGCTGTGCCGGGGTCGTGATGCAACTCCTCGACGACATCGAAACCGGTGACCTCGGGCATCATCAGGTCGAGTACGATGAGGTCCGGGCGCTGCTCGCGTGCCAGGCTGATCGCCTCCCGCCCGCCGAACGCGCGGATGACGGTCGCACCCATGCGCAGCAGCCGGACTGCGATGATCTCGACCGCCTTGGGATCGTCGTCCACCACGAGCACGGTGAGCGTGCGCCCCTCGGCCATCGGAAACAGGCCGAGCTCGACGAGGGAACGGTGCAGGTCGGAGCGTGAGAGCGGCTTCTGCAGCACGGCAGCTGCACCGAGCGCGAACCCGCGAATGGAATCGGCCACCACGGAGATGATCACTACCGGAATCCGGCCCTTTGCCGGGATCAGGTGCAGGCGCTGCAGGAAGTCCCAGCCGTCCATGTCGGGCAGCATGATGTCCAGCGTGATGAGCGACGGCGCCTCTTCCTCGACGAGGGCCAGGGCACGCTCGGCGGACTCCGCGTGACGCACCTGATAGCCCTCGGCCTGCAGCTGGACCATGATGAGCTCCGCCGACTGCGGGTCGTCCTCGATGACGAGGGCGGTGCGCACGTGCGCGACGGTCGAGCTGTCCGCGGTACCTTGCGGCTTCATCGTCGTCAGCGTTTCCGGAGCCGCAACGCGCATCGGCAGCCAGACCGTGAAGCAGGAGCCCTCGTCCACCGCGCTCTCCACCGCAACCACGCCGCCGTGCAGCTCGGTGAGCAGCTTCACCATCGCCAGTCCGAGACCCGTGCCCTCGAACTTGCGGCCAAGGCCGCTGTCGATCTGGCTGAACGGCTGGAACAGGTGCTTCAGCCCTTCGGTCGAGATGCCGATGCCGCTGTCCGTGACGCTGACCTCCAGGAACTCCTCGAACTCGTTGTCGGCCAGCGGAAAGGTCCGGCCCTGCCGCGCGCCACTGAGCCGCCCGACGCGCTCGCGCGGTACACAGCCCGCACGCAACACCACCATCCCGCTCTCGGCACTGAACTTCACCGCGTTGGACAGCAGGTTGTAGACGATCTGCTTCACCTTGCGCGCGTCAGCCTGCATCGGCGTCAGGGCGTCGGTGACCTCCATCCGGAGCTGGATGTTCCGCAGCGCCGCCTTCTCGCGGATGATCGTGAGGCTGTTGGCGAGCGCCGAGGAGATCTCGAGCGGTTCGAGGTCGAGCTGCATCTTGCCCGCCTCGACCTTCGAGAGATCGAGGATGTCGTTGATGAGCGACAGCAGGTGGTTGCCACTGCTGAAGATGTTCCCGATGAACCCGCGCTGCTTGTCCGTCATGTCGCCAAGCAGTCCGTCGCCGAGGACTTCGGAGAAGCCGATGATGGCGTTGAGGGGCGTGCGCAACTCGTGCGACATGTTGGCGAGGAACTCCGACTTCATGCGGCTGGCGTCCTCGAGCTCGACGTTCTTCTGCTGCAGCGTCTGCTCGAAGTGCTTGAGCTCCGTCATGTCGCGCGCGGAGGCGAACACGCCCTGGAGTCGGCGGTCGCGATCGTGGAAGGTGCTGGCGTTGTACGACACGACGGTGAGCTTGCCGTCGCGGGCGCGGGCGGTGAGCTCGTAGTTCTGCACCCGGCCCTCGTTCAGCACCCGGTTGATGCCCGCCTCGGCGCGCGCGGAGTCGGTGAAGTAGTTCTTGAAGGGCGCGCCGATCAGCTCGTCCCGCGTGCAGCCGGTGAGCGCCTCCGTCTGCTTGTTGACGTCGGTGATGATACCGCGCGGGTCGGTCGTCATCAGGGCGTCGATATTGGACTCGATGAGCGAACGGGTGTAGAAGTGCTGGTCGCGCAGGCGCTGGTCGAGCTTCATGCGCTCTTCCTCGACCTGCTTGCGGGCCGTGTTGTCGGTGCCGATGAGCAGGTACCCGATGATTGCATCCTGCTCGTCGCGCAGTGCGGTGACCGACACGACGGCCGGAAAGCGGCTGCCGTCCTTCCTGATGTACGTCAACTCATAGATGTCCTCGATGCCTCTCGACGCCTTGAACACCAACGCCTCGAAGCCCGGCGTAATCGGCGTGCCGAGCTCCGCGCTCAGCGCCTGCGCGCGCGCGATGACTTCCAGCGGGTCGGAGATGTCGGCGGGGGTGATCTTGTTCATCA
>JBDTYL010000143.1:0-1926 GCA_040005695.1 bacterium
GACTTCTATTTCCTGGAGATGAACACGCGCATCCAGGTCGAGCATCCCGTCACCGAGCTCGTGACGGGCATCGACCTGGTGCAGTGGCAGCTGCGCATCGCGTCGGGCGAGAGGCTCCCGTTTGTGCAGGCCGACCTCGCGCCGCGCGGCTGGGCCATCGAGTGCCGCATCACGAGTGAGGATCCGGCGAACAACTTCCTCCCGTCCACCGGGCGGGTGCACTACCTCCACGTGCCCAGCGGACCGGGTGTGCGGTGGGACAGCGGCATCGAGACCGGCAGTGAGATCACGCTGCACTACGACCCGATGCTCGCCAAGCTCATCGTGTGGGCGCCGGATCGCGCGGCAGCAGTGGCGCGCATGCATCGCGCCCTCCTCGAGCTCACGATCGAGGGCGTGGACACCTCGCGTGATTTTCACCTGCGCGTGATGGAGGACGCGGAGTTCCGCGCCGGTGCGATCGAGATCCAGTGGCTCGAGCGTCGCATGGCCGACCTCACCGGGCAAGAGCCCCCGGCCGACGGTGTCGTGCAGGCCGCGATTGCCGCCACGCTGCTTGCCGCTCGTGATCGTTCGGCGCCAAGGCGCGACACGGCCGCAGGAGCCACCGCCGGCTCGCCGCCCACCTCGGCGATGACGCCCGATGCAAGCGCCTGGCAGCGCGCCGCGCGACTCGAGGGACTGCGATGACGGCGCCTGTCGCCGAGCTGGAAATCACCGGCATCGCTGCCGGCGGCGACGGTGTCGGCCGGACGGACGGCATGGTGGTCTTCGTGCCGCGCACCGCCATTGGCGACGTGGCGCGCGTCCACCTGCAGCGGGCCAGGCGGTTCGCGCGCGGGCGGCTGGAGTCACTCGTGGTTGAGTCGGACGATCGCGTGGTGCCAGCGTGCGTGCATTACACCGCCGAGCGGTGTGGCGGCTGCCAGCTGCAGCACCTCACGTACGACGCGCAGCTACGCGCGAAGGGCGCAATCATCGCGGACGCACTGCGCCGCATCGGGCGGCGCGACGTCGGCGACGTGACGGTGGACCCGAGCGACGTACAGTGGCGCTACCGGCGCAAGCTCACGCTGCACCTTCGCCGCGCCAGCTCACGATGGATCGCTGGCCTGCATCCGCATGACAACTCCGTCGAGGTCTTTGACCTGGCCGATTGTCCCATCACGGACGAACGCGTGCTGTCCGTGTGGCGTGAGCTTCGAGCCGTATTCGACCTGCTGCCCGCGGAGCGCGCGTTGCGCGTCGCCGTGCGACTGCTTCCGGGCGGCGCGGCCGTCGTGGTCGAGGGGGGCAGCGCGTGGGCAACGCCCGATCGCCTGTTCGCGGCCGTGCCCTCGCTCCTCGAGCTGTGGTGGAAGCCGGAGCACGGACGCATGCGTCGCCTCGCGGCCCGCGATGCCGAATCGCTCGGCGGTGCGTCGTTCGTGCAGGTGAATGCGCGCGTCGCCGCGCGCCTGCAGGCTTACGTGGTGGACCGCGCACGGTCGTACGCGCCGCACATGGTGGTGGATGCGTACGCGGGCGCGGGCGGTACGGCGCTGCCCCTCGCGGCGAGCGGCGCCACCGTGGTGGCCATCGAGCTCGATGCCGAGGCCGTCGGGCGCTTTGCGGACCAGCTCCGTGCGCCGTCGCGCGCGGTCGTCGGCCGGGTGGAGGACCATCTCGCGCAGGCGCTCCCAGCCGACGTGGTGTTGCTCAACCCGCCGCGTGCCGGCGTGGACGAACGCGTCACGTCACTGCTGCAGCAGGTCGCGACACCACCACGCGCCCTGCTGTATGTGAGCTGCGATCCCGCTACGCTGGCGCGCGACCTGTCGCGCATGCCGCGCTATCGGCTCGCGACGGTTCGCGCCTACGACATGTTTCCGCAGACCGCGCACGTCGAGACGGTGTGCGAGCTCGTTCCCGAGGCGGCATGAAATA
>JBDTYL010000144.1:0-4713 GCA_040005695.1 bacterium
TCTTCTCGTCGTCGATGGATTCCGAGGTCATCGTGCACCGGCTCGCGCGCTCGCCGGCCGAGACGCCGGAAGGCCGCCTCGCCGATGCACTGCGCGACGTGGAGGGCGCGTACAGCATCGTGATGGCGCTGGGCGACTCGCTGCTCGCGGCGCGCGACCCGCGCGGCTGGCGTCCTTTGGTGATGGGACGCCTGAACGGCGCCCCGGTGTTCGCGTCGGAGACGTGCGCCCTCGACATCGTGGGCGCCACGTATGAGCGCGACATCGAGCCGGGCGAGATCTTCGTCGCCGATGATGCCGGCGAGCGCTCCATCTCGCCGTTCGAGCGCCGGGAGCTGAAGCGCTGCGTGTTCGAGCACGTGTACTTCGCGCGGCCCGACAGCCGGATCTTCGGCGGCTCCGTGGATCGCGCGCGCCGCGCGCTCGGCCGCCGCCTGGCGCAGGAATGCCCGGCCCCGCGCGCGGACCTCGTCTTCAGCGTGCCGGATTCCTCGAACTCGGCAGCCATCGGCTTTGCCGAGGAGAGCGGGCTGCCGTACGAGCTGGCGCTCATCCGCAATCACTACGTGGGGCGCACGTTCATCCAGCCCACGCAGGCCACGCGCGACGCGAAGGTCCGCCTCAAGTACAACGCCGTGCGCGAGGTGCTGGAAGGCAAGCGGGTCGTGATGGTGGATGACTCGATCGTGCGTGGCACCACCACGCGCGGGCTGGTCACGCTGGTGCGCGCCGCCGGCGCGCTCGAAGTGCACATGCGCGTGAGCTCGGCGCCGGTGACCGGGCCGTGCTACTACGGCATCGACACGCCGAGCCGCGAGGAGCTCATCGCCGCCAACAACGACCTCGACGAGATCCGCGCGTCGCTCGGCGTCGATTCGCTTGGCTACTTGTCGCTTGACGGCATGCTGGAGTCCGTGCCCACGGGTCCGGAGGGTTTCTGCCACGCCTGCTTTTCCGGCGACTATCCCACGCCGCCCCCGACGGATCCGGCCAAGCTGCGCTTCGGCTGCGGCTGCTGAGCTGGTCTGTCATCCTGAGCCCAGCACCTTTGTCATCCTGAGCGCACCACCTTTGTCATCCTCAGCGCACCACCTTTGTCATCCTGAGCGCACCACCTTTGTCATCCTGAGCGCACCACCTTTGTCATCCTGAGCGCACCACCTTTGTCATCCTGAGCGCAGCGAAGGATCTGCTTCTGTCACGACCGCCGGTGCGCGGGGGCCAACGGCGGGGGGAACTGCTCCAACATTCAACGGATCGCTCCGCGTTGTGCAGCCCTCCCAACGCCCCGCCACGCTTGCGCACGACATCCGACGTCGTTCCCTTGACTCTTATGCGTTGTCGCAGGGACGAATTGCCAACGACGACGACGTGTGTGCGCTGCCTCCTCCGAAGGAGTCCTGTCGTTTCGGTTCGCATTGTCGGCTGAGCGGAGCCACTCAGTCGTCCTGAGTGCAGCGAAGGACCTGCTTGTGTCGCCCTGAGCGCAGCGACGGACCTGCTTTCTTCCCGACACCGCTTGCGTAGGGCGTCCGCGCGTCCTTCCCTTTATTGTTGTTGAGACGTCGCCGGGAAGAATTGCCACCCGGGGCGCTTCCCCTGCAAGTCAAGCCCGGCACATGACCCGATGCGGAGATTCTCCCTGATGCGCGTCGCATGACGACCTCCGTCTACTTCTTCGGGAACGGCGCCGCCGAAGGCACCAAGGACATGAAGGCCGTCCTCGGCGGCAAGGGCGCGAACCTCGCCGAGATGACCAACCTCGGCGTGCCCGTGCCGCCCGGGTTCACCATTGCGTGCGACGCCTGCATGGCCTACCTGCGCGACGGCGTGGTCCCTGACGCCCTGCGCGCCGAAGTCGAGCAGTACCTCGCGCGGCTCGAGACGGCCAGCGGCAAGTCGTTCGGCGACCCGACGAAACCGCTCCTCGTCTCCGTACGCAGTGGCGCCGCGGTGTCGATGCCCGGGATGATGGAAACGATACTGAACCTCGGCCTCAATGACCGGACGGTAATCGGTCTCGCGAGGGCGAGCGGTAACACGCGCTTCGCATTCGATTCCTACCGGCGCTTCATCCAGATGTACGGTGACGTCGTGCTCGGCGTGCCGCATCACAAGTTCGAGCACCTGCTGGCGGGCAAGCGGATGACGGCCGACGTCTCGAACGACTCCGAGCTCGACGAGGACGCGCTCCGCAACCTCACCGAGGAATACAAGTCGCTGATCCGCTCGAGCACCGGACGCGACTTCCCGACGGACCCTGTGGAGCAACTGTGGGGCGCCATCGAGGCGGTGTGGAAGTCGTGGACGCTGAAGAAGGCCGTGGACTACCGTCGCCACGCGAACATCCCCGACCACCTGGGCACCGGCGTCAACGTCGTGAGCATGGTGTTCGGGAACCTCGGCGACGACTCCGGTACCGGTGTCGCGTTCACGCGCAATCCCAGCACCGGCGAGCGCAAGTTCTACGGCGAGTTCCTGGTCAATGCGCAGGGCGAGGACGTCGTCGCCGGCATTCGCACGCCGCTCGACATCGACGCGATGGCCAGCCAGCTTCCCGCGGCGTACGACGAGTTGCTGGCGACGCAGGAGAAGCTGGAGCGGCACTACGGGGACATGCAGGACATCGAGTTCACCGTGGAACGCGGCGACCTGTTCCTGCTCCAGACGCGCACCGGCAAGCGCACATCGGCCGCCGCGGTGCGCATCGCCACGGAGATGGTGGCCGAGGGCATGATCGACCAGCGGACGGCGGTGCTGCGCGTGCCGGCCGACCAGCTCGACCAGCTGTTGCACCCGGTAATCGACCCCAGCGTCCGCGCGACGGCCATCGCCACGGGATTGCCGGCGAGCCCCGGGGCCGCCAGCGGCCGCGCCGTGTTCGATGCCGACGAAGCCGTGCGCCGGTCGGCGGACGGTGACGCCGTGATCCTCGTCCGCGAGGAAACGACGCCGGAGGATTTCCACGGACTCGTGGCCGCACGCGCCGTGCTCACCTCGCGCGGGGGCATGACGAGCCACGCCGCGGTGGTGGCGCGCGGCATGGGCAAGTGCGCCGTCGTCGGGTGCCACGAGATGGTCGTGGACCACGAGCGCCGCGCATGCACGATGAACGACACCGAAGTGGTGGAAGGCGATTGGATCACGCTCGACGGCGCCACGGGCAAGGTCTACTCCGGCGACCTGCCGACGACGCCGAGCGAGGTGGTGCAGGTGACGCGTGGCATGCGGACGGCGGCCAGCGCGCCCGCATACCAGTCGTTCAGCCGACTCATGGGTTGGGCGGATGAGGTGCGCACGCTCAAGGTACGCGCCAACGCGGATACGCCGAACGACGCGCGCATCGCACGGGCCTTCGGTGCGGAGGGCATCGGGCTGTGCCGCACCGAGCACATGTTCTTCGAGGGCGACCGCATCACGGCGATGCGCGAGATGATCGTCGCGCGCGATGAAAAGGGACGTCGCCGGGCGCTCGAGAAGCTGCTCCCCATGCAGCGCAATGACTTCGAGGGGATCTTCGAGGCGATGGCGGGACTGCCCGTGACGATTCGTCTCCTCGACCCGCCGCTCCATGAATTCCTCCCCCATGGCGGCGAAGAGTCGAAGTTGCTGGCCCGCACCCTGGGCGTGTCGCGCGCGGAGCTCGCGCACGTGGTGGAGAGCCTGCGCGAGACCAACCCGATGCTCGGACATCGCGGGTGCCGACTGGGCATCAGCTATCCGGAGATCACCGAGATGCAGGGTCGCGCGATCTTCGAGGCGGCGCTGCGCGCGAAGCGGCGCGGGCTGGACGTGCGGCCCGAAATCATGATCCCGCTCGTATCCGACTACCGCGAATTCGACAACCAGCGCGCGATCCTGCTCGAGGCAGCCCAGCAGGTGCTGGGGGCCATGGGCGAGGACCTCGAGTACACCATCGGCACGATGATCGAGCTGCCGCGGGCCGCACTGACCGCCGGCGACATCGCGCAGCGCGCGGAATTCTTCTCGTTCGGCACCAACGACCTCACCCAGACGACGTACGGGCTCAGCCGGGACGATGCCGGGCGGTTTTTGCCCAGTTACGTGGAGCGGGGTATCTTTCCCGATGACCCGTTCCAAGTCCTTGACCAAGCGGGGGTTGGGCAGCTTATTAAGATGGCGGTGGCCGCAGGACGTCAGGTGCGGCCCCAGCTGAAGGTCGGTATCTGTGGGGAGCATGGCGGTGAGCCCAGGAGCGTGAAGTTCTGTCACGCGATTGGGCTCGATTATGTCTCGTGCTCTCCGTATCGCGTTCCGATCGCCCGTCTCGCCGCCGCACATGCCGCTCTTGAACCCACCGTCCAGTAGCGCAGCATTGAAGCGCCGTCCGGCACTGCCGAACCTTCCGACGCTCCCCGAGAATCGCGATGAGCGCACGCTGCGCATCGCGCTTGTCACGGAGTATTACTACCCGCATCTGGGCGGCGTGTGTGAGCACGTCCATTTCTTCGCCCGTGAAGCTCGCCGGCGCGGACATCACGTTGACATCATCACGTCGAACCTGGCCGGCGCCGAAGAGCAGCCGAATGTGATCCGCATTGGGCGGAGCCAATCGGTGTACGCGAATGGGTCCCAGGCCCGCATCACCATCGGGCTCGGCCTGCGGCGCGAGATGCGTCGGGTGCTCCGCGAGGGCAAGTACGACGTCGTGCACGTGCACTCACCGCTCACGCCCGTGCTGCCGCTGCTCGC
>JBDTYL010000145.1:0-11474 GCA_040005695.1 bacterium
CGGCAGTCAGTGTGACAGCGGCTCCTGCGCCAGGACGGCGCTCACCTCGTCGAGCAGCGCGCGCATCGCAGCGCGCGCCGCCGCGCCGTCGCGCAGCGCATCGGCACGGGTCCACAGTCCACGCAACAACACGAACATCCGAGCGCGATGCCGAGCGACCGCCTCGGCACGGTCGCGGATACGCCGTACGACGTCGAGCTGGCGCTGGACCAGCTCCGTGAGCTCGCGCTGCTCGATGGTCGCGCGACCGGCGCGCTCCTCGAATGTCGCGCGCTGCACCATGAGGCGGTCGAGCTCTTCGTCGCTCGCCACGTGTGCGAGCGACGCCAGCTCCTCGTCGCTCGCGCTGATTGCGGCCGCGAGTTGTCGCACGTGGTCGAGTGCGAGAGTGCCGAGTGCGCGGTGCTCCGTCGGCAGTACGTCGAGCAGTTCTTCCATGGCGCGGCGATGGTCGGCCGCGGAGTCGCGGTCCGGCGCCCGGATGCCGGAGACCGGTTCGAGCAGCCGGGCGATGTGCGGCTCCGTCCATCCCGGTGAGGGTGTGGTACCCCCGAAGAGGAAGCGCATGGACTCGTCCCACGTGAGCTCACGCGCGAACGTCCACGCGATCGCGCCGGCAATCGTCGCCGTGGTACCGAGGACGAGCATTGTCTCCACCGCGACAAACCAGGCGGGTTCGCCACTGCCTGTGGCCAGCGCCAGCTCGTCGGCGAAGCGCTGTCGCATGAGGATCATGAACGGCAGCGTCACGAAGAACGCGCTCAGCACCACGCGAACGGCGCGCGCCATGAATGGAAGCCTCGGCCACAGGTCGTTCGGGCGACGCAGCGCCCGCGGCCACCACATGCCCCACCACTCCGGCGGCCAGAACGCCACGCGGGCCAGCTCGCCTCCCCTGAGGCCGTGGCGGCCGACGTTGCGGAGATGCAAGCCGAACCCGACGGGCACGAGCAACGCGATGAGCAGCAGCAGTGCGCGATCGCCCGCGGAGCTGAACTGGCGCACGGCGAGCAGCGTCCATCCGACAGCCCACAGCACGGCGTAGGGCCCGAATGTGGGCAGGTCGCGCAGCGAGGCCGGAAGTTGCAGCATGCCGTCTGCGCCCGCGCGCTCGAGTGCACCCTTGAGCGTTCCCGCGTCGGCCCACCGCGCGTCGCGCGACCGGGCGAGGCTCCGCATCACCACCGTGGCGAGCCCCTTCGGCACCGATGGCGCCGCGCTCGCAAGCGATTCGGGATCGTGCGTGGCGCGCCAGTGCACGAGGTCGCCCTGCCGCACGTCGGCGAAGGGTTCATGGCCCGTCAGCATCGTATACGCGACCGCGCCCAGCGAGTAGATGTCGCTGCGTTCGTCGATGTCCGGTACGCCGAGTGCCTGTTCGGGCGACATGAAGTTCGGCGTGCCGACGACGACGCCGGTGCCGGTGAGCCCCTCCGTGTTGCCCTGCAGCTTCGCCACGCCGAAATCGGCGAGGATCGCACGTCCGGAGTCCTCGTCCAGCAGGATGTTCGACGGCTTGATGTCGCGATGGATGATGCCATGGCGATGTGCGCAGTCGAGCGCATCGGCCAGCTCCGCCGTGATGCGATGCACCTCCGCGCTGGGCAGGCGACCCTCGGCGCGCAGGCGGTCGGCCAGTGTGACGCCGCGCACGTAGCCCATGACGAAGTACCACAGGCCCGCGACCTCGCCGAACGTGTGCAGCGGCAGGATTCCCGGGTGGGACAGCTTTGCGGCGATGCGCGCCTCGCGCCGGAACCGTTCGCGTGCTTCGTGCGCGCCGGCCAGTTCCGGACGCAGCACCTTGATGGCGACGAATCGCTCGAGCGACCGTTCGCGCGCGAGGTACACGGCGCCCATCCCGCCCCGACCCAGCTCGCGCACGATCTCGTATTGCGCGCCGAGTGCGGCGTCGAGGATCGAGTGTTCGGCCGTGACGGCGATGGAGATGCGCGCGGCAGGAAAGGAATCGGTGCCCTCCGACGCTGCGAGCAGGGATTCAACTTCGGCGCGCAGCTCGTCGTCGCCTCCGCACGCCTGTGCGACATACCTGGCACGTTCGCCCGGCGACGTCTCGAGCGCCGTTGCGACGACCTTCTTGACCTGCTGCCAGCGCTCCGGCGTCACGCGGCCGACAACGCGCGACGCAGCCAGGCACGCGCCACGGCCCATTCGCGCTTCACGGTGGCGGGTGATACCCCCAGTGCGTCGGCCGTCTCCTCGATGTTCAGTCCCGCGAAGTAGCGGAGCTCCACGAGGCGGGCCTGCTCCGGGTCGAGCGTTGCCAGTCGCTCCAGCGCGTCGTGCAGCGCGAGGACGTCGACTGCGCGATCACCGTCGGCGGCGACCGGCTGGTTGGCGTCGTTGAGCGTCACCTGCTGCGCGCCCCCGCCGCGTTTCGCGGCGTGCTGCCCGCGTGCATGATCCACCAGGATGCGGCGCATGGCCTGCGCGGCGACGCCGAAGAACTGGGCGCGGTTGCGCCATTCGATGCGGTTCTGGTCCACGAGTCGGAGATAGACCTCGTGCACGAGCGCGGTGGCTTGCAGGGTGTGCTCGTCGCCCTCGCGCCGCATCGCGCGCGCGGCCTGGCGGTGCAGCTCCGCGTAAACCACCGGCAGCAGCTGTTCGCCGGCAGCGGCGTCGCCGTTGCCCCACGCCAGCAGCAGGGGCGTGACATCCGGCGGTGGTGGGTCTGGATCGGGAGGCGTGGACGGTGGCGACAATGACGCTCCTGCGGATGTCCGGACGCGGTGGCTCGTTCGCTCGCCGGCGGGACGTTATCCGGGGCGTCCGGGCCCGTCAACCGTCACGGTGAGCCGTTTCGCGGACGTTTTGCGCGTTGGGAGGAACAGGGTCGAGCGCTCGTTCACGGACACTGTGCTCGCCTAATCCTACACTGCGGATGACATCATGTCCCCAGCGCTGCTCGAACAGCCACCCTCTGTTACTCCTTTGCCGCCGCCAGGGCGGCCGCCTCGCGTGAGTGGCGGTGTCGCCCGCGCCGCGCAATGCCGGTGCGGGGCATGAGAGCGGCGCAGATGATCCGCCTTGCGGCCTGCCTGATCACACTGGCGTACGGGAAGGTGCTCGCTCAGGCCGACCCGGTTGACCGCTCGGTGGCGCTCGTCGCGCGGGCGCGAACGCACGATCAGGAGCGGCAGAAGATCGAATGGAGGCGCGCGATGCTCGTTCCGACACCGTCGGACTCCCTGGTCCTCCTGTTCGCGCAGGGACAGCGGGTCGCCACCATGCGCGATGGCGATTGGATCGTGGAGGTGAATCCCTCGCGACGGCGGAGTCGGAGGTCACACGTGGCGATCGGTGTGGTCGGTGGCATGATCGTCGGGACGGCGGCGCTGTTCTTCGATATGTCGCATTGTGTGGAGCATGGTGATGGACCGCCCTGCGCAATAGAAGTCGTCTTCCTTCCAACGGTACTCCTGGCGGGCGGAGTCATCGGCGCGATCACCGGTGCACTGTTGCCCGCGGCGCACTGGAGCCGGATCACCCGGTGAGTACCCCTCGCGCACTCGCGCCGACGCTGGCCGCGAATAACTTCGGCCATGCCGAAGACCCTCCTGCTTTGCCTCGCCCTCCTTACCGCCGCCGCACCGAATGCGAGCAGCCAGGCCACCAACGACACGCCACCGCCGATCATGCGCGAGTTCCGCGGCGCCTGGGTGGCGAGTGTCGCGAACATCGACTGGCCGTCGAAGCCCGGCCTCACCGCCTGGCAGCAGAAGGCCGAGCTCATCGCGATCCTCGATCGCGCCGTGGCGCTCAACCTCAACGCGATCCTGCTGCAGGTGCGGCCGGCCGCGGACGCGCTGTACGATTCGCCGTTCGAGCCATGGTCGGCGTACCTCACGGGCGTCGAGGGTCGCGCGCCGGAGCCATACTACGATCCCCTCAAGTTCGCGGTGGCGGAGGCACATGCGCGTGGACTCGAGCTGCATGCGTGGTTCAATCCGTACCGGGCGAAGCACGCCAGCGCGACCTGGCCGCATGCGCGGTCGCACATCAGCGTCGCACATCCCGAACTCGTGCGCACTTACGGCAAGTACGAGTGGATGGATCCCGGCGAACCCGCGGTCATCGCGCAGACACTGCGCGTGATGCTCGACGTCGTGAAGCGCTACGACGTGGATGGCATTCACATCGATGATTACTTCTATCCGTATCCGGAGATGGGTCGCGACAGCCAGCCCGTGCCGTTTCCGGATTCCTCCAGCTACGCCGCCTACACGCGGAAGGGTGGTCGGCTCGGCCGCGACGACTGGCGCCGGCACAACGTGGACACGCTCATCCAGCAGATGTACATGCGCACCAAGGCGATCAAGCCCTGGGTGAAGGTGGGCATCAGCCCGTTCGGCATCTGGCGCCCGGGGTATCCGGTGCAGGTGAAGGGCTTCGACTCGTACGAGAAGCTGTACGGCGACTCCCGACGGTGGCTCCGTGAAGGCTGGTCGGACTACTTCACGCCGCAGCTCTACTGGCCCGTGGCGCAGGTGGCGCAGAGCTATCCCGTGCTGCTCGCCTGGTGGCTCTCGGAGAACGTGAAGGGGCGGCACATCTGGCCCGGACACAACGCCAGCCGCGCCGCGTCGGGCGGCGGCCTGTGGGGACCGGACGAGCTGAACGCACAGATCCGCGCCACGCGCGCATCGGGGGCCACCGGCGACATCCTGTTCAGCATGCGCGCGCTCATGCCGGCCACCGCCACGCGGCGCGACTCGGTGCTCGTCGGCGTCGCGACACAGCCGCCACGGCAGTCGTCGGCCGAAGTCCAGACGGAGCACCTGTTCGCGGACCTGTACTCATCGCCCGCGCTCATCCCCGCGTCGCCATGGCTCGGCGGCAAGACACCTGCGCGTCCGGCAGCATCGATCGTCGTGACGGACGCGGGTGAGCGTGCAGTGAACATCACGCCCGCGCCTGGTGTCGCATGGTGGACGGTGCGCGCCCGAAACGCCGACAGTGCGTGGCGAAGCTGGGTGCTACCCGCGGCGCAGACTCGTCTCGTGGTCGCAGGAAGGAACGACACCGGTTCGTTGCGCGTCGTCGTCACCGCCGTGAGCCGGAACGGCGCCGAGAGCGCGGTGCGCGTCATCGATCGCTGAGAGCCTGCCGGGCTGATTAGAGTTCGGCATGGCACTTCTCGGCTTGCAGAACGTCAGCATCGCTTTTGGTGGCCCACCCATTCTCGACGGCGCCCGCTTCGCCATCGAGCGCGGCGAGCGCGTTTGCCTCCTCGGCCGCAATGGCGCGGGGAAGAGCACCATCATGAAGCTGCTCGACGGTACGATGTCGCCCAACACGGGCGACGTCGTGCGCCAGACCGGCGTGAGCGTCACGCGGCTCGAGCAGGAGGTGCCCGACGACGTCGAGGGCAGCACCTTCGACGTGGTGGCCGAGGGGCTCGGTGATGCCGGAAAGTTGCTGGCGCGGTATCACCAGGCGAGCCATGACGTCGGCATGAATGCCACCGACGCCGCGTTGAAGGAGCTCGACCGACTGCACCATGCGCTCGACGCCGCACGCGCGTGGGAGATGCAATCGCGCGTGGACACCGTGCTCGAGCACCTTGGCCTCGATGCCGACGCACCGTTCGCGAAGGCGTCAGGCGGACGGAAGCGGCAGACGCTGCTCGCGCGTGCACTCGTGCGGCAACCTGACGTCCTGCTGCTCGACGAACCCACTAACCACCTGGACGTCGGCGCGGTGGAATGGATGGAACAGTTCCTCATCGATCGCGGCACGACGATGGTCTTCGTCACGCACGATCGCGCGTTCCTGCGCCGAGTGGCGACGCGCATCGTCGAGCTGGATCGCGGCCGGCTCGTGGACTGGGGCACCGACTACGACACGTATCTCCAGCGCAAGGAAGCCGCGCTCGACGTCGAGGCGAAGGGGTGGGCCGAGTTCGATCGAAAGCTCGCGAAGGAGGAGGTGTGGATTCGTACGGGAATCCAGGCGCGGCGCACGCGCAACGAGGGTCGCGTGCGATCATTGGAGGCGCTGCGCGTGGAGCGGGGCGCGCGTCGCGAGCGCACCGGCACCGTGAAGCTGCAGGCGCAGGAAGGCGAGCGGTCGGGAAAGCTGGTCGTCGAGGCGAAACGCGTGAACTTCTCGCATGGCGAGCGGCCCATCGTCCGCGATTTCACGACCACCATCACGCGCGGCGACCGCGTGGGCCTCATCGGCCCGAACGGCTCCGGCAAGACCACGCTGCTGCGCCTGTTGCTCGGTGAACTGGAGCCGCAGTCGGGCAGCATCCGGCTCGGCACGGGCATCGAGCTCGCGTACTTCGACCAGTTGCGCGAGCAGCTCGATCCGGAGCGCAGTGTGTTCGACAGCATCGCCGATGGCGCGGACTGGATCGACACGGTGAATGGCCAGAAGCACGTGCTGAGCTACCTGCAGGACTTCCTGTTCTCGCCGGATCGGGCGCGGACGCCGGTGCGCGCGCTGTCGGGTGGCGAGCGAAATCGCCTGCTGCTCGCGCGCCTGTTCACGCGCTCGTTCAACCTCCTCGTGCTCGACGAACCGACGAACGACCTCGACATCGAGACGTTGGATCTGCTCGAGGAATTGCTGCTCGAGTTCTCGGGCACGCTGCTCGTCGTCAGCCACGACCGTGCGTTCCTCGACAACGTGGTGACGAGCACCCTGGTGTTCGAGGGCGGCGGCCGGATCGAGGAGTACGTCGGCGGATATGCGGACTGGGTTCGGCAGCGGCGGGCCGCGGTCGTGGCGGCTGCGTCGACACCCTCGGCTTCGAAGCGTGCGTCGACGCCAGCTCCTTCGGCGAAGTCGGACAGGACGAAGCGAAAGCTGACGTTCAAGGAGTCGGGCGAGTTGGCCGGACTGCTCGAGCGGATCGATGCGTCCGAGCGCGAGCGGGAGCGGGTCTATCTCTCCCTTTCCGATCCCGCGCTGCTACGCGATGCGAGCGCGATTGCCGCGGCCCGAAACCGGCTCTCCGCGCTCGAAGTGGAGGTCGCGGCCCTCACTCGCCGGTGGGAGGAGCTGGAGACGATCGCTTCCTCGTAAGGCCTCCTGTGGTTGCCGCCCCGGCCGACGTGAAACGTCGAAACGGAAGCGCTGATTACGCGGAAAATGAGATACTCGCGGATATTCAAATGCTTGATCGGCTGTTCTGCGTCGCTTTCCGTGCGACTCCGCCGTTCACCCATTGTCGTTTGCGCCAGAACGCGCAAAAGGCTAGCGAGCCCGGGCATATAGCTTCGCAAATAGCAAGCCTGCAATTCGATTGTTTATCGGCTAACTTTAAGGATATCAACAGGATAGGATACGCCGATGACTAATATTCATCAGACTTTGCTCGCCGCCAGGAAGCGGTTGGCGTTTCCCGCTCTCGCGGTGGCAATGGGTGTCTCCACCCTGATTGCCGGGCTTGAGCATACGAGCTTTCTCGCCACGGCTACGGGCCCGCGGACAGCCTTGGCGGTCCACGACTCGTCCGACGTTGCCCAAGCGGACTCTACGTTGTCCGCGCGTGCTGCAGGCGGACTCGACATGTCCATCAGTCACGCCAGCATCGACAAGTGGGTGGCGCGGCTCACCTCGTCCCTTCGCGGCGACTTCGCCCTGTCGCTCACGCGGATGGACAAGTACGAGGGGATGATCACCGCCAAGCTCGCGGCGAAGCAGATGCCGCACGAGCTGATCTACCTCGCGATGATCGAATCGAACTTCAACCCGAACGCCCGTTCGAAGGTGGGCGCGGTGGGCATGTGGCAGTTCATGAGCGCGACGGCACGCCAGTTCGGGCTCACCGTGAAGGGCAACACCGACGAGCGTAAGAACCCCGCCGACGCGACCGACGCGGCGCTCACGTACCTCAGCCAGCTGCACGACCGCTTCGGCTCCTGGTACCTCGCGGCGGCGGCGTACAACTCCGGCGCGGGCACGGTGTCGAAGGCACTGAAGAAGGTCACCGGCAAGACACAGGGCACGGACGAGGACTTCTTCCGCATCCTCCCGGCGCTGCCGAAGGAAACGCAGGACTATGTGCCGAAGCTCATCGCCGCGGCGAAGGTGGGCAGCAACCCGGACGACTACGGCATGTAGCCCGCGCGACGGGCCGCGAGAACCATCCGGTCGTGCATGGGTACCAGTGATGGGAGGAACACCATGCGCTCACGCATTGCACGAGTCGCCCGCTCCGTCGGGCTTGCAAGTCTCCTTGTCGTTTCCAGCGCCCTGACAGCCGGGGCGACGCCCGGGCCGACGACGCCCCAGCGCGCGACGGCGGATATCACGGAGAACGACGTCACGGCATCCAACAAGAAAGTCGGTGAAGCCTACGGCGCACTCGTCGCCATGTGGAGCGCCGACTTCAAGCAGCTCGGCCAGCGCTTCCTGCCGCCGAGCATCGTCCGTTATCGCGGCAATGTGCGCAGCCAGTGCGGCATTCTCCAGGCGAACAACGCACAGTATTGCGCCGCGCTGAACACGATCTTCTTCGACGAAGTGTTCCTCGCGCGGCAGGCGAAGGCGGCCGCGAACGAGCTGGGCACCGATGGCGACATGGCCGCAGTAGGCATCATCGCGCACGAGATGGGACATGCGGTGGCCGCGCAGCTCGGGCAGATGTCTCCCATCCCGTACGAGAACGAGGCGACGGCGGATTGTCTCGCGGGCGCATTCACCGAGCAGAGTGCGCGCGACGGCAGCCTCGAGAAGGGTGACATCGAGGAGGCGTTCTTCGGGTTGGCCGCCGCGGGCGACCCCACGCCCGAGTTCACGGGCATCCGGCAGGTGGACAACCGCATTGCGCGCCGAGCGGCGGTGATGGGGCACGGGACGCGCGCCCAGCGGCAGGCGAATTTCAGTGCGGGATATGATGGCGGAGCGAGGGCCTGCCTGGCGGTGTTCCGCTAGCAGAAAATCCAGCGACCGCAGGAGGGCGCGACCGGCAGATTGTCCGGCGCGCCTTTGTCGTACTGAGCGCAGCAACAGCCTGTCATCCTGAGCTGCGCGCCACCTTTGTCATCCTGAGCGCAGCAACCGCCGTGTCATCCTGAGCGCAGCAACCGCCGTGTCATCCTGAGCGCAGCGAAGGATCTGCTTCTAGCCCGGCGAGCACGCTCACGCTGACGACGATCAGCTATCGGGACACCGCAAAGGTGAACGGCTGCTGGATCAGCTGCCGCACGGCTTTCCCGCCCACCTGCGCAGGGTAGAATCGCATGTTCGGCAGTCCGAGAGCCACCGCCCGTGTGAACAGGTCGTGGCTCGACTTCAGCACCTTCAGGCTCCCTGGCTCGTAGGCGCCATTCGCATCGACGACGAACTGCACGAGCACTTCGCCCGAGACCTTCGCCGTACGCAGGCTGTCCGGATACCGCAGGTTTCCCGTACCCGGAACCTGACTCGCCTGCTTCTCGACCTGGAATTCGAAATACGGCTGGTTCGCGTTGCGCGGCGGCTCGGGCCGGATCGGTGTGCCTGGACGAACCGTGGCGGTGCGACTCACTATGCCGACGGACGCCGACGAGTTCGACGCAGTGAAGACGAACGGCCACTGCACGAGCTGCTTCACATGACGACCCTGTACCTCGGCCGGATAGAAGCGCATTGTCGCGAGCGCGGTCTTCACGGCCTGGGTGAACAGCTCGTGATCGGACTTCAGCACCTTGGTGGACGCCGGCATGACAGCACCATTCTCGTCCACGACGAACTGCACGAGCACGTCGCCGCTGACGTTGGCCGCGCGCAGCATGTCCGGATACTGGATGTCGCCCGTTCCGGGAACGGGCCGCGCCGCATTGTTCACCTGGAACTCGAAGTACGGCTTCGTCGAGTCGGCGTCTGCGGGACGCGCGGCGATCGTCGGCCGAGGACCGGCCACGTCGGCAATGCGCGACGTGCACGCGGCGATCCCTGCGATGGCGGCGGCAGCGACCGAGACGGCGATCTTCGTGCGGCGGCTCGGGGTATTGATGGGACGCATGGCGGCGATCCTCCGTTCGAGATGGGAGCGTGAGGCAGCGAGCGTGGGCACGAGCAGCGTCGGCCGTTCACGCTGCGAGATGAGCATCAGGAGCTGGCCATAGCGCGTCGTGTCGGGCTCCACAGCGAGCACGCGCGCGTCGCAGTCCACCTCGAGGGCGAGACGCATGCGTCGCGCGATCCACCACAGCGGCAGGTTCCACGGCACGAGTGCGAGCGCGAACGCGGATCCCATCAGGAGCCATGGGTCGCGCGCGCGACAGTGTTCCTGTTCGTGCCGAAGCACGAGCTGACGCAGCGGCGCATCGAGCTCCAGAAGTGTTGACGGAAACAGCACGTTCGGCCGGAGAACACCCACGACCGCCGGCCCGGCGGTGTCACTCACCAGAACGGTTACGCCATCCACCACCTGGGGACGGCTCGCGCGCCGCACACGGGCAATCGCGATGACCGCCCGAATGAGACGGCCCAGCGCGACGGCGCTCGCGACCACCCACATTGCGAGCAGGACAGCGTCGAGTACGCGAGTCCACGCGATCGATGCGGCGACATCCGGCACGACCTGGATGGCCGGCACCGAGGAGGACATCACGATGATGGTGCTGGTCGCGGGAAGGAAATGGCGGATCACCGGCGCAAGCACGGGCCACGTCACGCCCGCGGCCAGTGCGATGAGCCACGGCCACCGCGCCTGTCGGCCCACGGCGCGAAGCGCACGTTCCGCGCAGAACGCCGCGGCCCCGGCGAACGCGGTAAACAGCACCGCGGACAGCATCCACGCGGCGATCATTTCGCGTCCTCCTCGCCCGGCGCGTTGCCGATGCGCTTCGCAATGCGCTGGAGCTCCTCGGCCGAGAGGTCGTGGTCGTCGACGAGTTGCGCGAGCAGCGCTTCCGGTGAGCCGAGGAACAGCGTGTCGATGAGACGGCGAAGGGCCCGCTTCTGCTCGGCGCGGTGCTTCACCTTTGGGAAGTAGCGATGCGCTCGGCCCTCCTCCTTCCGCCGCACGAAGCCCTTCGCCTCGAGGTTGCGGAGGATGGTGAGGACGGTGGTGTAGGCCAGCGGCGTTCCCAGCGCCTCCTGCACTTCGGTCACGGTCCCGGAGCTCGTCTGCCAGAGCACGGTCATGACGTCGAGCTCGCGTTCGCCCAGTGATGCGGTGTCCATGCGGCCCCTCCGACTCATGTACTATGTGCATAGTAGACTACTGGCGTCGGGCCGATTTGTCAACTATGCGTATAGTACTTCGCCGGTCGGGGTGGGATGGTCTGGTTGACGCTCGACTCCCGGAACCTGCGCCCGTCCCTCGAGCTCCCCGGTCGCGCGCGCGTCAGGTCAGGAATTCGTGCAGCAGGGAGTGGAAGTGATGCACGCCGACTTCGCGCAGCGCCGAGTAGCGGCCACGGTCGTAGATACGCGAGCGCAGGTTTCGCTGCACCGCCTCGCAGATCTCGATGTCCTCGTCCTGGATCTCGTCGCTGAAGGCGAGCAGC
>JBDTYL010000146.1:0-2944 GCA_040005695.1 bacterium
CCCGGACGCGGTGGACACGCGGTGGTCTCTGCGCTCGGACCGGGCTTCGCCTCGGAAACGCTTCTCATGAGGCTGTAGGACATGGAAACTGTCACCGGCGTGCAGTATTCCTGCTGCAATGAAGATTCCCTTTCGGAAATAGAGGCGCTCAAGCTCTCCGGGCGGCGCGCGCTCAGCATTCACGCCGCCGGCGGGCGCGCATTCAGTCTCCTCCTCGGCGACCCGCGCGAAGTCGTCGCCATCGATCGCAACCCGGCGCAGATATTTCTCGGCCAGCTCAAGGTGGCGGCAATGCGGTTGCTCGACCGTGAGCCGTACCGGGCGTTCGTCGGCATCACGGACGGGATCGATCGGGCCGACGTCTATCGCTCGCTGCGGGAGACGCTGCCCGACACGACCCGCGCGTTCTGGGACGCGCGCCCCAGCGACATCTCCGCCGGCATCCAGAACGTGGGGCGCACCGAGCGCAGCATCGCGCGCGTCTCGCCGCTGCTGCGCTACTTCCTCGCCAAGGATATCGCGCGATGCCGCGCCGCGGGGTCGCTCGAAGAGCAGGGACGGTTGGCGAGCGCAATGTTCGCGAGGCCGGCCGTTCGCGCCGTGCTCGGGTTGATCTTCAACCCGGTGTCCGGCCGTTTCATCCTCCGCGATCCCGTCTACTACGGGGAGGGCCGCCGCAGCCCGGTGCCCTACCTGCGCGACCGGGTGGTCACGACGCTGAGCCGGCATCGCTACGACGACTGCTTCATCTTCTCGCTGTTCACGGACGGGAACATCAGGAACGCGACGACGATGCCCGTCGGCCTCGGTGTCGACGATTATCCGATCGTCCGGTCGCGCCTCGACCGACTGCGGTTCGAGACGTCGTGCATCAACGAATACCTCGGCCGCCAGACCGCGGGCACGTTCGACGCGTTCTCGCTCTCCGATCTCGGTGGGTACCTCACCATCGCCGAGTTCAGCGAGCTGCTGGAGAAAGTGGAGCGCGTCGGGAGCGACGAGGCGACGGTGTGCATCCGTGAGTACATCTCGGCACCGACGGAACGCGCCGTCTGGCCGACGTCGCTCGTGCGCGACCAGGCGCTCGAGACGCGATTGGATGAGACCGACCGGTCGGTCGGCTGCACCTTCGTGTGCGCATCGAAGCGGGTCAGCGCGCGACCCGTCATCGCGTGAGCGATGCCCCTCCGTAACCAGGGGGAGCGCTCCGGCAACCGCGTGATCGGGATGCCGGCGCGTCTGGCGCTTGATTTCGCGCTCTTTGCATCGGTGATCCTCGCGTATCCACTCCTCGCCCTCGCGCGTCGCCTGACGCACACGCGATGATGGGTGCCGCGATCATGGTGGTGCTCGCCCTGCTCGGCGCATTCGCGTGGTGGCGATTCCAGTTCTTCCATCGCAGGCCGACACGCACGATGCCGCCGGGGGATGCACTGCTCGCGGCGGCGGACGGTCGCATCCTGTATGTCGAGGACGTGTCGTTGGATGGGGCGCCCGCGAACGCCTATCACGAACGGGTACAGTCGGCGTTCGGTGTCCGCGGTGACTGGACGGTCGTGGCAACCTATCTCTCGATCTTCGACGCGCACTTCGTCCGCGCGCCGGTGGGCGGTCGGGTGAAGTTTCATCACATGCTTCCGGTTGGGCGCAACGCGTCGATGGGGGCGTCCTTTCTCTTCGCGGCGCTCCGTCGCCCGCTGCCCGTCGGCCACAGGGGATACCTGGAGAAGAACGAGTTCCTCGGGGTCTCCTTCGACGACGGTCCGCCGGTGCTGCTGGTGTTGATGGCCGATTGGTGGATCGATCAGATCGTGCCGATCGTCAGCGCTGGCGAGCGTGTGGCCCGCGGCCAGGTGATTGGCAAGATCCAGATGGGATCACAGGTGGATCTGTGGGTTCCGTCAGGCGCGCTCGGCACTCCGCCGACGATTGGCGATCCCATGCGTGCCGGGGAGACGACGCTGAGCTAGGGCCGACCAGAACCTGTGCCGCACCCCGGGAAGCGGTAGCCACCGATGCGCGTGGAATAGCCCGTGGCGCCGGTGCGCAGGTAGTCGCCCACGTACCAGATCGTGCAGTCGTCCGACGGGTCCACCGCCGTCTGCGTGTAGTCCTCCCAGCGCAGGGTGTTCGTCTGCGCGGCCTCGCCTTCCACGAGCACCGCCTCGTGCAGTGTCAGCACGCCGCGCGGATCGCCGGCGAGTCGTCCCGCGAACCGCTGTCCGGCGAAGTGCGGCGTGCCGCCGAACGAGTAGCCGATGCCGATGTTCCCCTTCGCGTCCATCGCGGCACTCCCCATCCAGCGATAGAAGCTGTCGGGCGCGAAGGTGCCCTGCTGGTACAGCGAGAGCGCGCGCTGCGGCCCCACGCGCAACTCGTACCACCGTACGCCGCCGCCGCCGCTGGTGCTGTTCACCGAATGCACGGCGACGACCGACTCCTGCGCGCCGATGCGGCGATACACGAGGCGCGCCATCAACTTGTCGCCCTGCGCGTCGAGGCCGCGATCGGTACCAGGCTGCGGGACGCAGTTGGTGAGCTGGCCGTCGCAGAGATAGTGGTATGGCGCGACGGCAATCTTTCGCGGGCCCTCCACGTGCGTCTTCGACGAATCGCGCCAGTCCACGTGGAACGCCCACACATAGAGCCCGTCGTCCTCCATCACCTTCTTCAGCTGCGTGCCGCCGGCCGCGATCATGATGTTCGGCGCGCCGGGCGGGGGCAGCTGCGTGCCGTCGAGATCGGCGTTGTTGAGGAAGTTCACGCCGTCGATCACCACGCACTGCTCGGTGGCGTCCGCGCCGCGCAGCATGCGCGCGCGGTCAGCGACGCACGCATGCTTCTGGATCACCTCGTCGCCGGTGCTCGAGGGGACGTAGTAGCCGTCGGGCCACACGGCGGGACGCGGATAGTCCGGGAACAGCGGCCGGACGAACTCGTAGCG
>JBDTYL010000147.1:0-3954 GCA_040005695.1 bacterium
ATGGGGCATGTCGTCGTCGCCGAGGTGAACGGCGGCCGCGAGGCCATCGAGCGGGCGCGCGACGTGGTACCGGACGTCGTGCTGCTGGACGTGCACATGCCGGACGGGTCCGGCATCGAGGCGGCGGAGCAGATCGCGGCGCAGGTGCCTGGCGTGGCGGTAGTGCTGTTCAGCGGCGACGAGTCGCTGGTGCTGTCCGAGCGTGAGGTGGCCGCGACGTCGGCGATTGCGTTCCTGCCGAAGCCCACGCCGCCGCGCGTGCTGGATTCCACGCTGCGCCTTGCCGTGTCGCGCGCGCGCGAGTTCGCCGTGGCCAAGAAGGATGCCCTCGCCGCGCGCGGTGCGCTCGAGAACCGCAAGACGATCGAGCGGGCGAAGGGAATCCTGATGCGGCGGACTGGCTCGTCCGAACAGGAAGCGTATCGCATCCTCCAGCGGACGTCGCAGGACCGGTCGGTGCCCATGGTGGAGATCGCCCGTGCGGTACTGGCGAGCGAGCCGGGCCTGATGGACAACGCGAAGGATCCGGGCTGACGCCGGTCGTCCGCGCTGCTAGCCGGCGGGGGCGACCGATCTTTCCGTTCCTGATACTCACGTCGCAGCGAGCATCGCCACCGCGATGCAGTGCGACGTGGGGTTCCTGCGCACTAAGTAAGTACAAAGAAAATGATACCGCCCCGAGGAACGGATACCGTCTTGCTGTATGTGGTCGGTTGACACATCGGGTCGCTGTCGAATGACGTTTCCCGGGACGTGTTTTTCGTGATGTACAATGCCGGGAACCCCGATGTATTCGCAGAAGCACGCTCGCTGGGTACTCGCGACGTTTGTTGCTTCGCTCAGCCTCGCCGCAGGGATCGCGGCGTCCGCTGCCCCCGCAAGAGCCCTCGCCGTGCAGCCGCAGGGCGGCCTCCCCGATACGAACGCCATCACGCCTGAGATGGTGAACGGCGGCCGGGATGTCTTTCGCGGACCGGGCACCTGCTTCGCATGTCACGGCACGAAGCTCGAAGGCGGCCCGATTGCGCCGACGCTGAAGCCGCACGCGTGGAAGGACGCCAAGGAGGGCACGTTGGCTGCAATCTTCCAAGTCGTCACGCACGGAGTGAAGGGAACGGCGATGGTCTCCCACCCCGGAGGCATCAGCGACGCCGATGCCGTGCGGGTGGCCACCTACGTGTGGTCCGTCGGCCACCGGGGGGCAAAGCCATGATGACGACCCGGACGCCCGCAGTCGACCACACGCGCGCAGCGGTCGCCGGCGCAATCGGCACGGGGGTGATGACGGCGCTCTGGCTCGTCGAGCCGAGCATCGGACTGCCCAAGATCGCCGTCGGCCAGATCCTCAGCACGGTCATGTCCGTCTCGGTCGCACGCCTCAACGTCGGAGCCGCAGGGGGCTGGGCCATCCACCTCATGGTTGGAATCGTGCTGGCCCTGGTTTACGCGCGCTATCTCGACGAGCGTCTTCCGGGTTCGCCCGCGGTGCGCGGAGCGCTGTACGGCATACTCGTCTTCCTCGCCGCGCAGATCGTCTTCATGCCACTCGTCGGCGCCGGCGTCTTCTCGCGTGGGGACATCGAGCTCCTCGCGGGAAGTCTCCTCGGACATGTCGCGTATGGCGCAGTCGTCGGTTGGATATACGACAGCCCGGCGCGAGAGATTGCAGCGGCAGCAACCCGACCAGCGTAAGCGCCGCGTCGCTGCCGCCGAACGACCGCACGACCCCCACCAATGGAGACACAATGGCCTGCCATCGTCATCGCCACGCGAGCCAGGGTGGCTCGGCGTCCCGCGGCATCTGCGCCGCAATCGCCGCGGCGGTGCTCTGCTGGCCCGTGGCAGCATCAGCGACGGTGGCTCGCGGGACCGTGCGCGGCTTCCATTTCGACATGACGGCGAGCGTGCCCTCGCGCGCCCTGCTGCTTGCACTCGCGAAATCACGCGCCGCCATTCCGAGCTTTTCGCGACAGACGGGGCTCGCCTGCGGTGCATGCCACTACCAGTTCCCGCAACTGACCCCATTCGGACGCCTGTTCAAGCTGAATGGCTACACGATGACCGGCCTCAAGACGATCGGCGACGGCGACACCGTCCGGACGACGTTGAAGCTTGCGCCCATTCCTCCCGTGGCGGCGATGGTCGTCACGTCCCTCACCCATGTGGGAACCGCGCTGCCAGGCACGCAGAACAACAGCGCGATGTTTCCCGAGCAGGCCAGCCTCTTCCTCGGCGGACAGGTGACCCCGGATGTCGGCGCCTTCATCCAGTTCACGTATGCGGCGGCCGATGGCAGCTTCGGTATCGACAATGTCGATCTCCGTTACGCGAAGCACACGACGTGGATGGAGAAGGACTTGTTGCTGGGCCTCACGCTGCACAACAACCCCACGGTGCAGGACGTGTGGAACACGGTGCCAGCCTGGGGCTATCCCTTCATGAGCCCATCGGTCGCGCCCTCGCCGGCAGCGAGCACACTCATCGATGGCAACCTGGGCCAGCAGGTGCTCGGGCTCGGCGGGTATGCGCTCTGGGACAACCTGCTCTATACGGAATTCACGGCATACCGATCTGCCCAGCAGGGGGGAAGCGTCCCGCTCGATTCCATGTCGCAGAACGTGATCAAGGGCGTGATTCCCTACGCGAGGATCGCCGTGCAGCATGCATTTCCGTCAACGTACGTGATGGTAGGCGGCTTCGGCCTGCTGGGTGCGCGCGTGTATCCCACCGGCGTGACGGGAGCCACGGACAGCTACACCACGCTTGGCCTCGATGCACAGGTGGAGCGGAAGGTGGACGAGACAGGTGGAATGCTCATCGGGCGCACGAGTTTCATTCACGAAAAGCAGAGTCTCGACGCGACGTTCGCGGCGGCCGAGGCACAGGGTATCTCCTCCAGCCTGCAGACCTTTCGAGCCAACGTTTCCTACCTGCCGAACCTGTATGTCGGTGCCACACTCGGTTATTTCAGCACGAGCGGAACAACGGATTCGCTGCGGTACGCGCCTGCGCTGGTCACGGGCAGCGGCAGCGGGAGCCCGAACAGCAACGGCTTCATGGGCGAGCTGAGTCTCAACGCATGGCAGAACACTCGCGTGAGCCTGCAGTACACCGCATTCCGCCGGTTCAACGGCGGAACGGACGGGTATGATGGGACAAGCAGCCGGCGCGCATCGGACAACAACACGCTCTTTCTGTACACGTGGCTGGTCTTCTAGACCGAGCCGGCCACCGCGGGCTTTGCTTGGACGTAGTTCTCGAGGTTCATCCCGAGCGAGATCGTGAACACCACGAGCGCCGCCGAGATGAGGAAGGGCAGCGGCAGGTAGACGTCGAAGAGGACGCCGAACGCCACGGGGAAGATCACCCGCGCCGCGCCGCCGAAGGTCTGCTGCACGCCCATGTACAGTCCGCGCTCGTTGTTGGGGATCACGTGCGACAGCAGCGCCGTGACGCACGGGAAGGTGAACGCCGTGCCGAGGGGCAGCAACGCGACCGCGAGGGCCAGCGGGAGGTACGGCAGGAACGCCACCGCGTCCGGTGGCAGCCACCCGCCGAGCATCGCGGCCACGTGCGCCGGGTCACTGATGGGCTTCGTGAACGCCAGTGCGGCGATGCCGGTGGCCATGAGCGTCGAGCCGATGCGCGAGAGGCGCACCTCGCCGAAGCGGTCCACCATCTTGCCGAGGATGAACGCGCGCGTCAGCACGCTGATGATGCCGGTGTACGTGAAGAAGAAGCCGATCGTCTTCTCGGTCACGCCGAAGCGTGAGGCGAGGTACAGCGCCAGCATCGATGTCACGCCCTGGAAGGCGCCCATGGCGATGGCGTAGATCCAGATGAGCCGTGAGGCGGGTGCGGAGGAGTGCGTCACGACTTGCACGATGGCGTCCCGCGAACGGGCGCGCTGGGTGGTGTCCGCCTTGGACGCCGCCGCCTCGGTCATGTCGCGCG
>JBDTYL010000148.1:0-22109 GCA_040005695.1 bacterium
TCGCGAAGGAAGAGGCGCGGCACTACACGTTCTACCGCACGATCTTCAAGGAAGTCATCGCGCGCGACCCGAACACGGCGCTCGCGTCGGCGGCGGAGATCATGCCGTCCATCGACATGCCCGGCGTGAACATGCCGAACTTCCGCGAGATGGCGGACGTCATCCGCCGTGCCGGAATCTATGGGCCGAGAGACTATCTCACGATCGTGGAAGAGCAGATCCGCTTCTGGGCGGTCGAGACGCTCGAGGGCCTCGACGACATCGGCAAGCGCGCGCAGGAGAAGATCCTCGGCATCCCGAAGCGCCTCGAGCGCGTCGCCGACGCGATGGAGAGCCGCACCAAGGCCAAGACGTTCGCTTTTGCCGTGGCGTTCGCGCACGAATTCGACATGTAGGTGGGACGTCGTCTCTTGCAGTCATTGCCCGCCCCTGCGCGCGGCGTGATGCCGCTGGTCCGCGTCCGCCGCACGCTGTTGTCCCTCCTCACACTCACCGCACTGCGCGCCGCGCCCGCCTTCGCGCAAAAGCCCGGCTGGAGCGCGACCGTCGACGTGAACGCCAGCACGCTTTTTGGCGCCTCGTCCCAGACGCTCGCCTCGTTTGCGGCGGCTGCGAAGCACGCGGGCACGGCATTCTCCGGCGATGCCAGCGTACGATTCCGCTATGGGGAGTCGGAAGACGCCGAGGGCGTGAAGTTCGTCAGCGCACGGGGCTGGGCCCTCGCCGCGTCGGTCGATGGGGTTCCCGAGGGCCGCGTCAGCCCATTCGTCCTCGTCGCCGCCGAGCAGAGCCTCGAGAAACGGCTCGCTCGGCGCACCGCGGGGGGTGCCGGGATCAAGTGGGTGCTCTCGAAGTCCGAAGCCGGCGTCTCCAGCCTCAGTGGCGCCGTTCTCGGTGAACGCACGCTGCCGCTCAGCGATTCCCTCGTGGACGCGACGAACCTCGTGCGCTGGTCGTGGCGCCTGAAGGCGGAGCACCAGATCGAGCGCCTGAAGCTGTCGCACGTGACGTATTACGGCCCCGAGCTTCGCGCGCCATCCCAGTACACCATCACTACCACGTCCATGGCGAGCTTCGCGATCAATTCGGCCATCGCGCTGACGACCACCGTCACCGACAACTATGACAACCAGGCGCGCGTCCGAGGGGCGCGTTCGAACAGTGACGGCTCCTTCCTGTTCGGCATCCGCGCCACGTTCTGAGCATCGCGCGGCTGGGCGACGCTAGCCTGCATCGCCCAGTGCCATGATCCGTCGCGCCAGCGCAGGCTGGCGCTTGCCCACGGCGAGCGCCGCGGACATCAGCTGCGCCGTGCCTTCGTCCCACGACACGGCCGCCAACTCCGCCACCACGGCCGGCAGCGACTCGATCGCGTGCGCGTAGGCGAGCAGCACGTCGCCGGGGATCGCTGGCGTGCCGACCTCGTGCCGCGCGACCTCGATCTCGGACACGAGCTGCACCGCGACCACCCGTTCAGCGAGTGCCATGTCCGCCGTGATGCTCAGCAGGTGCGGCGCGGCGGCGTAGGACGCGCTGAACACACGACCCCCGGGACAGAGCGTGGCCGCCACGCCATACCAGAGTTCCGCACGCTCCCGCTCGTCCTGCGCTGTCGCAAGCGACGCAAGCAGGCGCGGCACGTCCTCGGCGGTGCCGAAGGCCTGCGTGAGCTCCGACCATCGCGGGCTCGAGAGTGCGAGCGGACCCTCGTTCATGCCGTCCGTGCCGCGCCGACGCCGGCGGCGCGTCCGGTGGCCCATGCCCACAGGAAGTTGTAGCCGCCGATGGGCCCGAAGGCATCCAGAATCTCGCCGCAGAGATACAGGCCGGCGCAGCGGCGACTCTCCATCGTGCGCGGATCGATCTCCGCGAGACTCACGCCGCCGCCGGTGACCTCCGCCTTCTTGTAGCCCTCGTCGGACGTCCACGGCAGCGCGCCGCGCACCAGCATGCCCACGAGCCGGAGTCGCTCGTCACGCTGAAGCTCGGACAGCGCGCGATCCGGCGCGACACCGGCCGATGCGATGAGCGCGGCGGCGAGTCGATCGGGCAGCTCCGCGCGCACTGCGCCCAGCACCGTCCGCGCTCCACGCGGCTTGAGCCGGTCGGTCCACTCCTCGTCCCCCAGCGCCGCCCACTGCACCGTCACGCACGCCGGCTCCGCATCGCGCTCCGCGCGGGAGCGCACCGCCACGTGGGAGACATCCAGCACTGACGGTCCGCTGTAGCCGATGTGCGTGAAGAGGAAGCCGCCAGTGGCCGAGGCGCTTCGCGCACGTGCCGTCGCCGTGAGTGTCACCGTGAGCGACACGCCTGACAAGCTGGCGTAGGGCGGCGGCGACGCGACGAGCGGCGTCAGCGCGGCGTACGTCGGATGCATTGCGTGGCCGAGCCGTCCCACCACGCGCAGCCCCATGCCGTCGCTCCCCGTCATCGGCACGGACAGGCCGCCCGTCGCCACGATCACGGCCTCCGCCTCGTAGGCGCGGGCATCGCCACACGTCACTGTCCAGCCGCGCGGGCCGGCCGAGATGTCCGTGACCTGGGTGTCGAAGTCGATCGTCGCACCACGTCGCCGCGCGAGCGCGAGCAGGCCGTCGCGAACGTCGCGCGCCTTGTGCGATGCCGGGAACATCTTGCGCGATGCCGTCTCCTCGACGAGGGGAATGCCCACCTCCTCTTCGAAGAAGGCCTTCTGTGCGGCGAGCGGCCAGCTCCGCACGATCTTTCGCAGCGTGTTGGCCGACGAGTCCGTGACGAAACGTGATTCGTCGAGCGCCGACGGCAACACGTTGCATCGTCCGCCGCCGCTGATGAGGATCTTGCGTCCGCCGTCGCGCGTGCGCTCGAGTAGCGTGACCTGCGCCCCGGCCGACGCCGCGAAGATCGCGGCCATGGTGCCCGCCGCTCCCGCCCCGATGACGACGACATGCGTCACGCGGCGCGCATTCCCGATGACGCGAGTGCGCGAGTGGTTTCACACGGTCCCGATGGACGTGCCGTCGCGACGGCGCATCGGCAGGCGGTGGACGACGGCGTCGGGAGCAACATGACGAGGGATGACGGGAAGCACGCGTGAACGCGGGGCGCGCGACGGCGAAACCGCGCACACGCACGCAAGGTACGGAGGCGCCGGACGCCGTGCGAGTCCGCGCGCCTGGCGGTCAGCGCGCCACGTCAGTCCGCATGTGTCGCCATCATCGCCGGCCGTTGCGACGACCGGGACGTTGTGCCTGCATTCACCGGCCCTTACACCTCCAGCTCGTCACCCTCCCGCGCCACCGCGGCATACAGCACCGGCATGAGGAAGATGCTGATGAGCAGCCGGGAGAAGAGGCCGCCCACGATCACGAGCGCGAACGGCCGCTGTGAATCGGAGCCCACGCCAGTGGAGAACGCCGCGGGCAGCAGGCCGAGCGCCGCAACAAGCCCCGTCATGAGGATCGGCCGCAGGCGAAGGAGCGCCGCTTCGCGCGTGGCCACCGCGATCGTCCGTCCCTGCTGCCGCAGCTCGTTCGCATACGAGATGAACACCACGGCCGTCTGCACCGATACGCCGAACAGCGCGAGGAAGCCGATGCCCGAGGAGACGGAGAACGGCGTGCGCGACACCCACAGGGCAAGCACGCCGCCCAGCGGCGCCGAGAGCAACACGCCCGCGACGGTGATGAAGGGGAACTTGAAGTTCTGGTAGAGCGAGAACAGCAGCAGGAAGATCAGCGCGAGCGTGATGGGAATGACCAGCTGGAGCTGACCCTTCGACGCCGTGTACTCCTCGTACTCGCCACCCCACGCGATACGGTAGCCGGCTGGCAGGGTCACCTGTTCCTTCACCCTCCGCTGCGCGTCCTGCACCGCGCCCGCCAGGTCGCGTCCATCCACGGAATACTGGACGCCGATGTACCGCGAGTTGTCCTGCCGGTAGATGAACGACGCGCCGGTGCTCACGCCGATGGTGGCCAGCTCGCGGAGCGGCACCTGCGCACCGGACGGCGCGGCCACGAGGATGTTGCCGATCTGCTCCGGCGTCTGGCGATACTGCTCCTTGAGCCGGACCACGAGGTCGAAGGTGCGCTCCCCCTGCACGACCTGCGTCGCCGCGGATCCGCCCACCGCCGCCTCGATCAGGCCGTTGACGTCCGCCACGTTGATGCCGTAGCGGGCGATCTTCGCGCGGTCCACGTCGATGGTGAGGCTCGGCTGCCCGAGCTCCTGCACGAGCGTGACGTGCGTGATGCCGGGCACGCCGTCCAGCACGCGCTTGATCGCCTTGCCGCGTTCCTCGAGCACGCCAAGGTCCGTGCCGAACAGCTTCACGTCGAGTGAGCTCTTGAGGCCCGTCTCCGCCTCGTCCACGGCGTCTTCCGCCGGCTGCGTGTAGTTGAAGTTCACGCCGGGGAACGCGGAGAGCTTCTTGTCGATGGCGTCGATGAGCGCCCTCTTCGAGTGAAACTGCCCGTTCCACTCCCCATACGGCTTCAGCCCGACATAGAACTCGGCGTTGAAGAAGCCGGTCGGGTTGGTGCCGTCGTCCGGGCGGCCGTGCTCGGACGCCACGATGGTCACCTCGGGAAAGGAGCGCAGGACCGCGCGGATCTGCGGCACCAGCTTCGACGATTCGTCGAACGAGATGGTGTACGGCATGGTCGCACGCACCCACAGCGTGCCCTCGTCGAGCTTCGGCATGAACTCCGCCCCGACGGCGGCGAACACGGCGAGCGACAGCAGGAACGAAAACCCGGCCCCGCCCATCACGAAGCGCGGATGCTCCATGCTCCACGCGAGCCCGCGGGCGTACCGCTCCTGCACCCAGCGGTACATGGTGTTGCGACGCTCCGTGAGGCCCACGCGCAGGAGCACGGAACACAGCACGGGAATGACCGTCAGTGTCACGAGCAGCGCACCGATGAGCGCGAAGATCGTGGTATCCGCCATCGGCGCGAACAACCGGCCCGACGGGCCCGTGAGCACGTAGATGGGCAGGAAGCTCGCGATGATCACGCCGACGGCGTACACGATGGGCCGGTCGACTTCCGCCGCCGCCGATGCAATCACCTGCCGGATGCTCGCGTCGCTCCGGCCGCGAATGGAGAGCTGGCGATAGATGTTCTCCACCATCACCACCGCGCCGTCCACGAGGATGCCGAAGTCGATGGCGCCGATGGAGAGCAGGTTTGCGGGTATGTGCTTGAGGTCGAGGCACACGAACGCGAACAGCAGCGACAGCGGAATTGCCACGGCGACGATGAGTCCCGCGCGGATGTCGTACAGGAAGAAGATCAGCACCACCACCACGAGCAGGATGCCGTGCAGCAGGTTGTCGCGCACGGTATGCGTGGTGAGCGTCACCAGCTCGCTGCGGTCGTAGAACGGCCGCACCTTCACGTCCGCCGGCAGGATGCCGCCATTCAGCTCGGCCGTCTTCTGCTGCACGCGCTTCAGCACCGTCTGCGCCTGCTCGCCCGTCCGCATGAGGACGATCCCTTCCACCGCGTCGTTCTGCGTCATGAAGCCGAACTGCCCCAGCCGGGGCGCATGCCCGATCACCACGTCGCCCACGTCCTTCACCAGGACGGGCGTGCCGTTCTGCACCTTGAGCACCACGTTGCCGATGTCCTCCAGCGTGCTGATGCGACCCAGGCCGCGCACGTAGTAGAACTGGCCGCCTTCCGAGTAGAAGCCGCCGCCGGCGTTGGAGTTGTTGGCGCCGAGTGCAGTGCCGACATCACCCGCGGACAGTCCGGCGCCGGCAAGCTTCACGGGGTCGAGGAGCACCTGGTACTCCATCGTCTCGCCGCCGAGCGACGAGAGGTCGGCCACGCCGGGCACCGAGCGGTACTGCTTGTCGAGCACCCAGTCCTGCAACACCTTGAGCTCCATCGCGGAACGGTCCGGGCTCTCGAGCACATACCGGTACACGAGTCCCGACGGCGACGTCAGCGCGGTCACGCCGGGCGTCACGCCGTCGGGCACCGAGATGTCGGCGATGCGCTGGAACGCCTGCTGCCGGGCGAAGTAGCTGTCGGTGCCGTCCTCGAAGGTGAGGCGCACGTCGGACAGGCCGTAGAGCGAGACCGAGCGCGACACCTTCAGCCTTGGCAGCCCGCTCATCCCGTTCTCCACCGGCACCGTGATGAGCCGCTCCACTTCCTCGGCGGCATGACCCGGCCACTGCGTGACGATCTCCACCATCGGCGGCGAGATGTCGGGATACGCATCCACCGGCAGCCGGGTGAGCGACCACACGCCCACGGCCACGAGGCTGAGCGTCAGGAGCAGCACGAGCAGCGGCTGCCGCAGCGACGCGCGCACGATGCGATGCACCATCGACGGCGCCGAGCGCGCCTCGAACTCCTCGGCCACCGTATCCGGCAGCGCGGGCATCGGCCCTTCTGCCGCCGGCGCGTCGTCCGGCGTCGTCACTGGCTCCCCGCGAACTGCAGGAACAAAGAGCCGTCCACCACGATGCGCTCGCCCGCCGACAGGCCCGCCTTCACCTCGTACGCATCTCCGACGCGCGCACCCAGCGTGACGGAGCGACGCGCGAATCGGTTGGTGGGCAGCGCGACGTACACGAACGGGAGGTTCTGGTCATCGCGCAACACGGCCGACGCCGGGATGAGGATGCCGTTCCGCGCCTGGCTGGCGCGGATGGTGACGTTCACCAGCATGTCGCGCTTGAGGATGTCGCGCGGGTTGGGCACCACGACGCGCACGGCCGTCGCCTTCGACGACGGGTCCACGAGCGAGCCGACGTACGACACCTGCCCGACGATCGGCGCTGGCTGCGCCGCCGTCACGACCGTTGCCTGCTGGCCCGCCGCCACGTTCGCGAGGTCGGACTCGAACACGTTCGCCATCACCCACACCGTGGAGAGGTCCGAGATCGTGAACGCCGGCGTGCTGCCCGCCTGGATGAGTTGTCCCTGGTTCACGAGCTTCTCCACCACCGTGCCGCCGATCGGCGCGCGGATCGCCGCCGCGATCGACGAGACCGGGCGATTGTCCCGCACGGCCGCGATGCTCGTCTCGTCGACGCCGAGGGAGCGCATCTGCTCCACGGCGGCATCGCGGTCCGCCAGCGCGCCGGCGGCGTCGGTCTGCGCCTGTTCGAGCTCGCGGCGCGGAATCGCGTCGTTCTTGAACAGCTGCTCGTCGAGATCAGCGATGTGCTGGAGGTTCCGGTACGCCGCCTGTGCCTTGCGGTACGCGGCGGTCGCTGTCGCGAAGTCGGGAGACGTAACCATCGCGAGCGCCTGTCCGCGGCGCACCACGGCGCCCGGGTTGACGAGAATGCGGGTCACCGGCCCGGACACCGGCGCGAGCACCTGCGTGGAGTGGTCGCCGTTGAATGCCACCGTTCCCGTGGTCTGGATCGAGGAGCGGTAGGCCGACACGTCCACCGGCGACACGCGGATGCGCGATGCCTGCGCTGGCGTGAGCACCAGGTCGCGCGCGCGCGCGCTGGTGTCGCTGGCCACCATCGCGCGGGACGAGTCGGCGTCGTGGGCCTTGTCGGGCGTTGCACTGGAGCACGCGGCGAGGGCGGCACACGCCGCCAGGATGATGCTCCGTCTCATGGTGTTCTCCGTACGGGGAAGCGTGTGAGGGGCGACGCGGCAGCACGCTCGAGGTCGGCGCGCGCACTGTTGGCGGCGGCGAGGGCATCCGCGTACTGCGTTTCCGCGTCGAGCAGGTTGCGTCGCGCGTCCAGGACGTCGAGCGCGGACGACCCGCCAAGTCCATAACTCACCGAGGCGACGCGATACGTTTCGCGGGCCGCGGGCAGGAGCTGGTCGCGGATGAACACGGCCTGGCGCAGCGCAGCGTCCGCCGCGGCATGCGCCGCGCGAACGTCCTGCGCCACCTGCGCGCGCAAGTCGCGCGCGGTGGCGTCGAGTTCGCGTTCGCGATGCTGCCCCTCCGCGATCTCGCCGCGCGTGTGCTGCCAGTAGAACACCGGGAGCGGCAGCGCGATGCCCGCGGAGAAGACCGCGGCGCTGCCGTCCGGTCCGTAGTCACGCTGGGCGGCGAGCGTGAAGTCGGGCAGCCAGAACTCGCGCGCCAGTGTCGTGCTCGCGCGGGCGCCCGCCTGCTGGCTCGCGAGCGAGCCCAGCTCGGGACGTTCCGCAAGGGCGACCTGCTCGAGCACGTCCACCTCCGGCAGCGGTGGCGGCACGTCGAGCGAATCGCGCGCGGCGATGGGCGTGCCGAGCGGCTGTCCGATGAGGCGGTCGAGTGCGTCCGTGGCCGTGACGAGGTCGCGTTTCGCGCCGATCAGTTCGTTGTCCGCCTGGGCCACCGCGACTTGCGCCTTGAGCACGTCGAGCTTTGCGGCGGTCCCGCCCTGGAAGCGCGCCTGCGTCTTCGACAGGAAGTCGGCGGCGAGTGCGCGGTTCGTCTGGAAGATGTCGCGGTGGCGTGTGGCCACGAGCAGCGTGTCGTAGCTGCCGGACGTCTGCGCGACCAACTGCTGTCTCAGCCCCGTGTAGCCGAACTCGGCCGACCGGATGTCCGCGGTCGCGATGCGATTCCGCAGGCGGAACTTGTCCGGGAACGGGACCGAGAGCCCCAGCGCCGCATTCTTCTGTCCGGCATTGCCGAGCTGGAGGAAGCCGGGTTGGTTGTCGAGCGAGAAGGAGAAGGTGGGATCGGGAATCGCGGTGGCCTGCACGCGTCGGGCACGCGCCTGCGCCGTCTGCTCGCGCGCGATGTCGAGCTGGGGATTGTTGGCCAGGGCCGCGGCGATGGCCGCGTCCCGCGTGAGCCCGAGGGAATCGCGGCGCAGTCCGCCGGGTGCCTGTGCGGCGAGCGTGGTGGCGTGCGCGGCCACGACGAGCGCTGCCGTCGAGATTTTCATGGATTCCGAATGTGAGGTAAGGCGCCGGCGCGGCGGAGGCCGCACGGCGCAGTGCTAGCGACTCACACGCGGAACGGCGGGGCCCTGGAGCTGTTGGACGGTTCGCGCGCCGATCCACTGGCGGAGAGCGCGGCGGAAATGGCGCAGACGTCCTGGCGCACCGGCAGCTCGGGCAGGCGCGACGGCTCCTCCGTGCGCCCATGCACGGACAGCAACGCGCACTCGGCGCACGCGGACACCTGGTGACCCGGATGCGCCTTCGTCTGCGGTGCCTCGACGTGCGGATCCAGCAGCCGATCCTCGCGGCCCTCCGCGAGCGGCGCGAACAGCAGCACGAGCTGCGTCACGATGGCGAATGCTTTGCCAAGGTGGCGCAGCCAGCGGCGGCGGGCAGGAGAACGTGACGCGGTCAGCATGGGTGCGACTGTAGCATACCCCAAGGGCGCATCCAGTGCCACCGTGCGCCCTCCACCCCCGCCCCGCTGGCGACTACCTTTATCGTCTGCCCATGACCAAACGCGACGACGCCCTCGACTACCATTCGCGCGGCCGACCCGGCAAGATCGCGGTCGTGCCGACGAAGCCGCTGAACAACCAGCGCGACCTCTCGCTCGCCTACTCTCCAGGCGTCGCCGAGCCCTGCCTCGCGATCAAGGACAACGCCGACGACGTCTACAGGTACACGTCCAAGGGCAACCTCGTCGCCGTCGTCACCAACGGCACCGCCGTGCTGGGCCTCGGCAACATCGGCGCGCTGGCCGGCAAGCCGGTCATGGAAGGAAAGGCGAACCTGTTCAAGCAGTTCTCGGACATCGACGTCTTCGACCTCGAGGTGGGCTCCGAAAACCCGGACGACGTCATCAAGTTCTGCCAGCTCCTCGAGCCCACCGTGGGCGGGATCAACCTCGAGGACATCAAGGCGCCGGAGTGCTTCTACATCGAGGAGACACTGCGACGCACGCTGGGCATCCCGGTGTTCCACGACGACCAGCACGGCACCGCGATCATCTCCGGTGCCGCGCTGCTGAATGCGCTCGAGATCGCGGGGAAGGACATCACCCAGGTGAAGGTCGTGTTCTCCGGCGCCGGCGCCGCCGCCATCAGCACTGCGGAACACTACGTGCGCCTCGGCGTGAAGCGCGAGAACATCCTGATGTGCGACCGCGCCGGCGTGATCCACGAGGGTCGCACCGAAGGCGACATGGATCCGTACAAGGCCCGCTTCCTCGCGAAGACGAGTGCGCGCAACATCGCTGACGCCCTCGTGGGCGCCGACGTCTTCGTCGGACTGAGCGTCGCGGGCGCCGTCACGCGCGAGATGGTGGCCGCGATGGCCGCCCGCCCCATCATCTTCGCGCTCGCCAACCCGGTGCCGGAAATCACGCCGGAAGAAGTGCTCGCCGCCCGCAGCGACGCCATCATGGCGACGGGCCGGAGCGACTATCCCAACCAGGTCAACAACGTCCTCGGGTTCCCGTTCATCTTCCGCGGCGCGCTCGACGTCCGCGCCACGGAGATCAACGAGGAGATGAAGATGGCGGCGACCCGCGCGCTCGCGCTGCTCGCCAAGCAGGACGTGCCCGATTCCGTCGCCGCGCTGTACGGCCTGCGCAACGTGCACTTCGGCGCGAACTACCTCATTCCCTTCCCCTTTGATCCGCGCGTGCTGCTGTGGGTCGCACCGGCGGTCGCGTGGGCGGCGGTGGCCAGCGGCGTGGCGCGCGAGTTCATCGACCTTGAGGGCTATCGCGAGCAACTCGAGGAGCGGCTCGGCCGCGCGCGCGGCATCATGCGCGGCCTGATCAACCGCGCCATGCGCGATCCCAAGCGCATCGTGTTCCCGGAGGGGGAGGAGCCGAAGATCATGCGCGCCGCCTCCATCCTCGTGGATGATGGCATCGCATCCCCCATCCTCCTCGGCAACCGCGCGACGATCGAGCGCGTCGCGCGCGAGAACCGCATCCCGCTCGACGGGATCATCATCGAGGATCCGGCGACGTCGGACCGCCGCGACGCGTACGCCCATTACATGTGGCAGCTGCGGCAGCGGAAGGGCCTGTCGCTGGATGAAGCGCGCCGGCAGCTCTTCAACGGCAACTACTTCGGGTCGTGCATGGTCGCGCGCGGCGACGCGGACGCGCTGCTCAGCGGCGTCACCATGCACTACCCGGAAACCATTCGTCCCGCGCTCCAGGTCATCGGCGCGCACCCGAGCGCCAAGCTCGTGAGCGGCATGTACATGCTCGTCACGGAGCGCCACGTGGTGTTCTGTGCCGACACCACGGTGAACATCAATCCCACCGCGGAGCAGGTGGCGCAGATCGCGTTCGCGGCCAGCCGCATCGCGCGCACCATGGGCATCCTGCCCCGCATCGCCATGCTGTCGTTCTCCAATTTCGGGTCGGTGAAGCATCCCGAGGCGGAGAAGATGGCGCGCGCCGCCCAGATACTGCGGGAGCGCGACCCCTCGCTCATCGTGGACGGCGAGATGCAGGCCGACACGGCGTTCGACCCCGAAATCCTCAAGCGCGACTACCCCTTCACCGCGCTCAAGGAACAGGCGAACGTGCTCATCTTCCCGAACCTGAGCGCGGGCAACATCGCCTACAAGCTGCTGCACCACCTCGGAGGCGCCACGGCCATCGGACCCATCCTTGTCGGCATGCGGCGCCCCGTCCACGTGCTGGAGCGCGGCGCGGATGTGCAGGACATCGTCAACATGGCCGCCGTGGCGGTCGTAGACGCACAGGAACGCACTCAATCGGTGGAGCCCGCCTTCGCGGCGGCGAGCCCCGCACCCACCACCGTCTACTCGAAACTCTAAGCCGGCTGGCGCATCGGCGCCGCCGCACTACCCCGAGGGAAGAAAGCGATGGCCTCAGAGACGTTACCGCAGAGCGAGACGACAACCACCGGCACCCTGGACAGCCAGGGCCTGCACCCCTCCGGCAAGGTCCACTGGAACCACCCGGCTCCGATGCTCATCCAGCACGCCATCGAGCGTGGCGAAGGCCAGCTCGCCGACATGGGGCCCTTCGTCGCCGTGACATCGCCGCACACCGGCCGCTCGCCCAACGACAAGTTCGTGGTCCGGGAGCCGGCGTCCGAAGCCGACGTGGACTGGGGCAAGGTCAACCAGCCCCTCACGCCGGAACATTTCGTCACGCTCCGCAACGATGTCCGCGCGTACCTCGACCAGCAGCCCGCCCTGTTCGTCCAGGACCTGTACTGCGGCGCCGACCCGAAGTACCGCCTGGCGGTGCGCTACGTCTCGCCGAACGCGTGGCACATGGCGTTCGTCCGCAACATGTTCGTGCGTCCCGAATTCGCCGCCCTCAAGGACTTCGTGCCCAACTTCACGGTGCTGCACGCGCCGGAGTTCCAGGCCGACCCCACGAAGCACGGCACCCGCTCCAGCACGTTCATCGTGCTCAACCTCGCCAAGCGGATGATCCTCATCGGCGGCACGCGCTACGCCGGCGAGCTGAAGAAGTCGATGTTCACGGTGATGAACTACTACATGCCGAAGCAGGGCGTGCTCTCCATGCACTGCTCCGCCAACATCGGCCCCGCGGGGGACACCGCGCTCTTCTTCGGCCTGTCCGGCACGGGCAAGACCACGCTCTCGGCCGATCCGGCGCGCTCCCTCATTGGCGACGACGAGCACGGCTGGGCGCCGGAAGGCACGTTCAACTACGAGGGCGGTTGCTACGCGAAGGTCATCAACCTGTCGCCGGAGGGTGAGCCCGACATCTACCGCACCACGCAGATGTTCGGCACCATCCTCGAGAACGTGGTGCTCGATCCGGTCACGCGGAAGGTGAAGTTCGAGGACCAGAGCATCACCGAGAACACGCGCGCCTCGTATCCGCTGCCCTACATCCCGAATCACGTGCCGTCCGGCCGCGGCGGGCATCCGAAGAACATCATCTTCCTCACCGCGGATGCCTTCGGCGTGCTGCCGCCCATCGCCAAGCTGTCGCGCGACCAGGCGATGTACTACTTCCTCTCCGGCTACACGGCGAAGGTCGCCGGGACGGAGCGCGGCGTCACCGAACCGCAGGCGACGTTCTCTTCGTGCTTCGGCGCCGTGTTCCTCGTCTGGCACCCCACGAAGTACGCCGAGATGCTCGGCCGCCTCATCGACGAGCACGGGTCGAGCGTGTGGCTCGTGAACACTGGCTGGAGCGGCGGCGCATACGGCGTCGGCAAGCGCATGAAGCTCGGGTACACGCGCGCGATGGTGCACAACGTCCTCGACGGGCGCCTCGATACCGTCGCCACGCGCACCGACCCGTTCTTCGGCCTGGCCATTCCACAGTCCGTCACCGGCGTGCCGAGCGACGTGCTCGATCCGCGCGGCACGTGGAGCGACACGGCCGCGTATGACGCGCAGGCCCGGAAGCTCGCCGGCATGTTCCGCACGAACTTCGAGAAGTTCGGGTCGGTGGCCGAAAGCATCAAGGCGGCCGGGCCGCAGGGATAGCCAGTCAGCCTCCAGTCAGCCTCCAGTCGTCCAGCACTCGGCTGCGAGTTGAACAGCATTCAGGGGTGTGGCGCTACGGTCCCGGGACCGTTTACGCCACACCCCTGATGGCTGTGCAGCCCCAGCTCTCGGCTGGACCTCTGGAAGCTGAAAGCCGACTGAAGGCTGATTGCGCGTGTCCTTTCGTGAGTGAGCGCGCAACGCGAGCTTTCCCGCATGGATGAAATCATCCGCGACCCGCTCTGGAACAACATCCGCGTCGAGCCGCTGGCCTTGCAGCTCGTGGACTCGCGCGCCTTCCAGCGCCTGCGCTACGTGCGGCAGCTCGGACTCGCCTACCTCGTGTATCCAGGCGCCAGCCACTCGCGGTTCGAGCACGCACTCGGCGCCTATCACCTCGCGCGCCGCACGCTGACGCTGTTCGGTGAGCACGGCCTCACCACGACCATCGATCCGGACGCCTGCCGCATCGTCCGGTATGCTGCACTGCTCCACGACATCGGGCACTACCCGTTCTCGCACGCGCTCGAGGAGATCGGCGCACTGCATCACGAGGAAGTCGCGCACCCGCTCATCATGGACGGCGAGGTGGCGGACATCCTGCGCCGCGGCCTCGGCAACGACGCCCCGACGCAGATCATGGACCTCATCCGCGGGCGAAGCGCCAGCCCGCTGCAAGGCCTCATCTCGGGATCCCTCGACCTGGACAAGATCGAGTACCTCAAGCGCGATGCGTTCATGTGCGGCGTGAACTATGGCGACATCGACGTCGATCGCCTCGTCGATTCGCTCACGCTCGTGGACGATCCTGCGACCGGCCGGTCCATGGTCGGCATCTCCGAGAAGGGACTCTCGGCCCTCGAGTCCCTCCTGTTCGCGAAGTACCAGATGTACCGCAACGTCTACTGGCATCACGCCGTGCGGAGCGCGACGGCCATGTACAAGCGCCTCGTGGACAGCGCGCTGCGCGCGGGGTCACTCGGCGCCGATGCGCTGGCAGGTTATACGGACGAAGGCCTGCTGCACGAGCTCGCCGAGCGATCGCCCACCCCGCTGCTCGCCGCCATGCGCGAGCGCCGCCTGTACAAGCGTGTGTTCGAGTGTCCCGCGGCGGAGCTGCCGCCGGATATCGGCGAGTGGATCGCCGACGACCGAGCCCTGGTCGTCGCGGTGGAGGACCAGCTGGCGACCGAGCTGCACCTGCAGCCGGGCGAGGTGCTGCTCGACTATCCGATGAAGACCCAGATGCTCGGCCTCGACATCCTCGTGCGCCGGCGCGACGGCAGCTCGCGCCGCCTCACCGCAGCGGGCTGGGAGGGCGCCGTGAACCTGCCGAAGCTGTCGGAGGAACTGTACGGAAGCGCGCGCTGGTTGCGCGTGTTCACCGCGCGGCGCGTCCCCGTGGAGCGCGAGTCCGTCACGCGACTGGCAGCGATGAGCGCGGACGAGGTGCGCCAGCGGCTCGGCAGCCGAGCGCTGCTCTCCTAGGCGTCGCTGGCAGCCTGTCGCTCGCGTCCGTGTGCCTCGGCCAGCTTGCGGCCCAGGCCGCGATAGTACGCCGCGTCGTCAGGCTTGCCCTGCTCGTCCAGTCCCATGGCCGCAAGCTCCAGGGCATAGAGGATGTTGCCGAGGTAGAGCTGAGCGATCGCGGCGACCGACTCGCCGTCAGCCAAGCGGGCGAATCTCCACCGTCCGCGTGTCGTCGTCCGGGGGCGCGGCGATCGAATCGACGACCTGGACGATGATGGCGGTGATGTTGTCGAGTCCACCGCGTCCGTTCGCTTCCGAGATCAGCGCCTGCACCTTGCGCTCCGGCTCGGCCCGCGAGCCCACGAGTTGCGCGATGCGCCGGTCGTCCACCATGCCCGTGAGCCCGTCGCTGGCCACGAGGAACGTGTCGCCGGTGCGCACCTCGCCACGATAGACGTCCGGCTCGACATCCGGGCTCGCGCCCACGCAGCGCGTGATGACGTTGCTGTACGGATGGTAGCGCGCCTGCTCGGGTGTGAGGAACCCGGCATCCACCTGCTCCTGCACGTACGAATGGTCCTTCGTCAGCTGCGAGAGGGTGCCGTCGCGCATGAGGTACACGCGCGAGTCGCCGACCTGCCCGATGAGGTACTTCGCGCCGGCGATGACGAGCACCGACGCCGTGGTGCCCATGCCCTGCTTGTCCACTTCCGTGAGCGTGCGGTCGTGGATGGCCCGGTTGGCCTTGCGCAGCGTGCCGCCCACCAGCCTCGCCACGTCTTCCGTCTCGACATTCACCACCGGATGCAGTTCGCGCTGGACGATCTGGACCGCCATCTCGCTGGCGACTTCCCCGGCGGCGTGGCCACCCATGCCGTCGGCGACGATGAAGATCCCGCGCGCGGGATTCGCATCCACCGTGAAATTGTCCTCGTTGCCGGTGCGGATCATCCCGACGTCGGTGCGTGCCGCGTAGATGAGCTTCACGGGCGCGCCTTCAGCAGGAAGAACGCCGCCGCGGCGACGACGAGCACCCCGACGACCACCCACAGCCAACCCGGCATGCCGCCACGGGTCGACACCGGCGCTGGTGCCGCAGTGGCCACGTCCGGCACCGCCTCCGGCACCGGCGCCGTCGTGCGGACTGCCGCGATGGCCCGCGTGCCCTTCGTCTCCGACACGTCCTGGCCGCCGAGCGCCGTGAAGCGGAACTTCATCCCGCCGAAGCGCACGTCGGGCGATCCCTCGAGCTTCTTCTCGCCAACCACTCGCGAGCCCCCGGCGTACGTGCCGTTCGTCGACCCCATGTCGACGAGGTACCAGCCGTCCTCGCGCCGCTGCAGCTTCGCGTGCGTCTCGCTCACGCTCTCGTCCGACAGGCGGACGTCATTGTGCGCACCGCGCCCCACGTGGCCGAGCGCGGATCGCAACTCGTATCGCGTGCCCTTGCCGGGTCCCTCGTTCAACGACTCGAGCACGGCCGTCACGGCGCGCGGATCCTTCAGGGCGCCTGGTGGCGCAGCGGCCGGTGCCGACGCAGCAGGCGTCGGCGCCGCACTCACGGGATGCATCGGAGCGGGCGGTGCGGATGCCGGCGGCGTCGGCATCGTCGGCACGAGGTCCATCTCGAACAGGTCCACGTCGATCGGGACCGTCATCGGCGTCGTCGGGGCCGCAGTCTCGGCGACCGCCGCCGGCGCGGCCGGCCTTGCGGCGGGCGACGCGGCGGCCGCCAGCACGTCGGCGTAGAAGCGGAATTCCTCCGATCCGATCCGAAGGATGTCCGCGCGGGCAAGCTTGCGCGACTCCTGCACCCGCTCGCCGTTCACGTACAGGCCGTTCGCGCTGGTGTCGCGCAGCACGTAGCCGTCGTCGCCGATCATGATTTCCGCATGACGCCGCGACACCTCGTTCTGTGGCACGACGACGTCGCAGGACGCATCCCGGCCGAACACGAGACCGGAGTCGGCCACCGCGTACTCCTTCCCGTCGACGAGCGAGACCAGCCGGCCTCCGGAAGCAGCCGTGGCACGCGCAACGCCGGCGCGTCGTGTACCCGCCGCAGCCGCGAGGTCGTTCGCACTCACGAACTGGGTGGCGCCGCCCTTGGCATCGTCCGCGTAGCGCAGCTCCAGGCCCGCCACCTCGATCTTGTCGCCGTGCATCAGCGGCGACGGCTCAGCCCCGAGCAGCACGCCGTTCACGCGCACGTGCGACGCGTCGTCCGCTCGGCGGATGGTGGGCATCGGGCCGGCGTCGATGATCGCTTCCACCGGGATCCCGGAATAGCCGGGCACGACGACGTCGGCGTCCGTACCGGCGCCGATTCGGGTGGTCCCCGACCTGAGGGGAAATTGTTGATCGTCGAGCTGGAGGACGGGCATTGGGGGCGATGCGCGGTCGGACTGCGGCGCGAGCGACACGGAGGATCTCGCGCCACCAGAGCCCGGGACCCGGTAGGGGCGGAAACTACCCGGCGCCCGGGAGGCTGGCAAGCGCGGTGACCGGGATCACGCGCTGGCGCGTTCGCCGGCCTGCAGGCGGTACAGCCGCTCGTACAAGCCATTGAGCGCCCGGAGCGCAGCATGGCGGCCACGCTCGCGCACTTCGCCGTGGTGCAGTACGAGGATCTCGTCCGCACCCACAATGGTGCTCAGCCGGTGCGCGATCGCGATGGTGGTCCGCCCGCGCATGAGCGCCGCGAGTCCTCGCTGGATCTCCGCCTCGGCCTGGCTGTCCACGGCGCTGGTCGCCTCGTCGAGGACCAGGACCGCCGGGTCAAGCGCGATAGCGCGCGCAAAGGACAGCAACTGTCGCTCCCCCACGCTCACGGACGCGCCGCGCTCGCCTAGCACCTGGTCCAGCCGAGCGGGCAGCCGGTCAATCACGCGGTCTGCGCCTACGCGCGCCGCGGCGGCCATCACGGACGCGTCGTCGAGCGGTGCATCGAGCCGGAGGTTCGTCCGCACGTCGGCGGCAAAGAGGAAGATGTCCTGCTGCACGTAGCCGATCAGGCGCCGCCAGTCGTCCAGCGGCAGCAGCCGGATGTCGGTGCCGTTCGCGGTGATGCGCCCGCGCTGCGGCTCGTAGAAACGCAGCAGGAGGTTCACGATCGTCGTCTTGCCCGCGCCGGTATGGCCCACGAGCGCGATGGTCTCCCCGGGGCGCACGACGAAGCGGATGCCGCGCAGTACCCAGTCCGGATGCGCTTCGCCGACGCCGTAGTGGAACCAGACATCCTCGAAGGCGATGGTCACGGGTGCCGTCCGCTCGAGGAGGACGGGCGTCACGGCTGTCCCGGGCGCCGGTGTCTCGGTGTCGAGGAGCAGGAAGATGCGCTCGGACGCGGCCATCGCCTGCTGCAGCGTGTTGAACTTGTCCGCGAGGTCCTGGAGTGGCTGGTAGAAGCGACGCAGCAGCTGCAGGAACGCGGCGACGGTGCCCACGGTCAGCGTACCCGCACCCACGCGGCGCGCACCCGCGACCAGAAGGATCGCGAGTGCCAGGGAGGTGAGGAACTCGATGGCCGGAAAGTAGAGCGCGTAGATCGTGATCGAGCGCAGGTTGGCATCGAGATGCCCGCGATTGAGCGTGCCGAATCGCCCGGTTTCGCTCGCCTCGCGACCGAACAGTTGCACGACGCGGATGCCGCTGATGCGCTCCTGCAGGTATGCGTTGATCCGGGCGAGGCGCGCGCGGATGTCCCGGTACGCCACGCGCACGTGTGACTGGAAGAGGTGCGAGGTGAGGTACACGAGCGGAATCACCGCGAACGCCGCGAGTGCGAGACGCCAGTCGGTGTACACCATCATCACGGCGATCGCGAGCAGCGTGAACAGGTCACCGAGTCCGGCGACGACGCCCGCGGTGAACAGCTCGTTGAGGGACTCGACGTCCGAAGTGACGCGGGTGACGAGCCGACCCACTGGCGTACGGTCGTAGAATGCGATCGACAGCCGCTGCACGTGCTCGAACAGCTGCTGGCGCAGGTCGCGCATGACGCGCTGGCCGAGCAGCGCGGTGAGCATCGTCTCCCCGTATGAACACCCGAACGCGAGCACCAGCGAACTCGCGTACAGGAGCGCCGCGCGCATCGTCATCGCCGTATCGTGCGCCGGCAATGCGACGTCGATGACGCGCTGCGTGAGGATGGGTCCCACGAGCTGCAGGAGCCCCTCGATCATGAGGAGCACCAGCGCACCGGCCATGAGCAGCCGGTAGGGCCGCACATAGACGATGAGGCGCCGGGCCAGGCGCCGGTCGTAACGCCGGGTCGCGGCCTCGTCGTCGGACGCGTGCGGGGAGAGCGTGGCGGCCATTGCGGAAAACTACTGGGTCGAGGGCTGAACCTGATGTTCAGCGGCAACCGCGCGGCCTGCCTCCCGGATCATGGCACGCCCCGCAACTTGCACGCACAAAATGGCACGACGAGCGGACCGTATGGTATCGACTGGTACGCTGGTTGCGTTAAGGGCAGGCGTCCTCAACACCAACTTTCGGGAGGCTTTGCAATGAGTATCCTCGCTTGGATCGTGCTCGGATTGATCGCCGGTGCGATCGCGAAGGCGCTTATGCCCGGAAAGGATCCGGGGGGCATCATCGTCACGATGCTCATCGGCATCGTGGGCGCATTCATCGGCGGCTTCATCGGCAGCACCATCACCGGTGCCGGGCTGAATGGCTTTTCCCTGTGGAGCATCATTCTGGCCATCGTCGGCGCGATGCTGCTGCTGTGGGTCTACCGTCTCACCACGCGGAACCGCACGACCGTCTGACGACGAACGTGCGCCACTCGCCCTCGGGCGTGCAACGACCCGCGGCCTCGCCGCGGGTCGTTGACTTTTCTCCCCCAGCGCCGGTGTTTATTCGGGCGCCGCTGCGCTAGCTTTCTTCAACGTATGAAGGACAACATCGTCGTCCGCGGCGCGCGGCAGCACAACCTCAAGGGATTCGACGTCGAGATCCCCCGTCGGTCGTTCACCGTCATCACGGGACCCTCCGGCTCCGGCAAGTCGTCCCTCGCCTTCGACACCATCTATGCCGAGGGACAGCGGCGGTACGTCGAGTCGCTCTCGTCGTATGCCCGGCAGTTCCTGGAGCGGATGGAGAAGCCGGACGTCGAGTCCATCGACGGGCTGTCCCCGGCGGTCGCCATCGAGCAGAAAAACCCGACGCGCACGTCACGCTCCACCGTGGGCACGGCGACGGAGATCTACGACTACCTCCGCCTCCTCTGGGCACGGGTGGGACGGACGATCTGCCCTGTCTGCGGCCGCGAGCTTCGACCCGACACCGTCCAGTCGGTGAGCGATGCGGTGCTCTCGCTGCCGGCCGGGCTGCGCTTCCATGTCGCGGCCCCCCTCAAGCTCTCCAGCGAGGTCTCGCACGAAGTCGTCGTGGAGAACCTGCGGGCCCAGGGCTTCGTACGCATCAGCCTCGATGGGCGCGTGCTGCATCTCGATGACCTCGAGTCGCAGCCCGTCGACGTCACCTTCGCGAAGGAACTGCTCGTCGTCATCGACCGGCTCGTGGTGGGACCGGACGCCCGCGGACGCCTCGCCGACGCGGTCGCCACGGCATTCCGCGAGGGCGACGGCGACGCGGTCATCCTCCTTGCGGAACCTGTCGCCTCGCCCTTCGATGGCACGCCCGTGCATCGGTTGCGCTTCACCGAGCGGTTCGAGTGCCCGAACGACGGCACCACGGCGCCCACGCCCACGCCGCAGCTCTTCTCCTTCAACTCGCCGCGCGGCGCCTGCCCGGAATGCAACGGCTTCGGTGCAATCCTCGAGTACGACGAGACGCTCATCGTCCCCTACCCCGATCGCGCGCTGCGCGACGGCGCGATCGACCCGTGGACGAAACCCCGCTACGAGAACAAGCGTCGAGCACTTGCCGAATATGCGAAGAAGGAAGGCATTGCGATGGACACGCCGTGGCGACAGCTCTCCGCACGCCACCGCGAGCGCCTGCTGAACGCGAACGTCCGCGGCTTCAAGGGCATCTTTCCCTTCCTGCGCGAGCTCGAGGACAAGCGCTACAAGCAGTACATCCGCGTGTTCCTGCGACAGTACCAGACCGCGCAGGAGTGCCCCAGCTGTCGCGGCACCAAGCTGCAGCCCGCCGCGCTGCAGGTGCTCGTCGGCGGCCGCAACATCGCGGAGGTGAGCGACCTGCCCGTGGGCGTGCTCACGACCTGGCTCGATGCGCTCGTGCTCTCGGAGTTCGACCGACAGGTGGCGGCGCACATCCTCGTCGAAGCGCAGGACCGCGTGCGCTTCCTGTGCGACGTGGGGCTCACGTATCTCTCGCTCAACCGCGCCACCCGCACGCTGTCGGGCGGTGAGGCCCAACGCATCGGCCTCGCGAACTCGCTCGGCTCGCGGCTGGTCGATACGCTCTACGTGCTCGACGAGCCGTCCATCGGGCTGCATTCCCGCGACATGGACCGGCTGCTCCGATTGCTGCTCCGCCTGCGTGACAACGGCAACACGGTGCTCGTCGTGGAGCACGACCTCGATGCCATTCGCGCGGCGGACTACATGATCGAGCTCGGTCCGGCGAGCGGCGAGAAGGGCGGCGCACTGGTGTTCGCCGGCCCCATGTCGCGTGCCGACGAGAGTCCGCTCACGGGACAGTACCTCAGCGGCGAGCGCACGATCCCGCTGCCTGCCGCGCGTCGCCGCGTGGGCCCGCAGTGGCTCACGCTCACCGGTGCACGCGAGCACAACCTGAAGGGCGTGGACGTCCGCATCCCGCTCGGCACCGTCACGGCGGTCACCGGCGTCTCGGGCAGCGGCAAGAGCACGCTCGTGCACGATGTCCTCATGCGCGCGCTCGAGACCCGCCTCACCGGCGAGCATTCGGCCAAGCAGCACCTGGGCGAGCGCGTCGGCGACTTCGACGACCTCACCGGCTACGAGGCACTCGACGACGTGGTCCTGGTGGACCAGAGCCCCATCGGCAAGTCGCCACGTTCCAATCCGGTCACGTACGTGAAGGCGTTCGACGAGGTGCGTCGCATCTTCGCCGCGTTGCCCACGGCGCGCCAGCGTGGCTACACCGCGGGCACGTTCAGCTTCAACGTCGCCGGCGGGCGCTGCGACACGTGCGAGGGCGCCGGCTATCTCGAGGTCGAGATGGTGTTCATGGCGGACGTGTTCGTGCCGTGCGACGATTGCGCGGGTCGCCGCTTCAAGCCCGAGGTGCTCGAGGTGAAGTACTTCGGCAAGAGCATCACCGACGTGCTCGAGCTCACGGTCGACGAGGCGATCCGCTTCTTCCCCTACGAGG
>JBDTYL010000149.1:0-3843 GCA_040005695.1 bacterium
GTCACTCCGACATCGACCCCCCAACCCGCATCATGTCGCTCTCGCTCTCCGCGGGGCCCGCTGAACTCGGCGCGCTCGACGCTCCACTGTTGGTCGTCGCCCTTCCCAGCGGCAGCACGCTGGACTCCCCCCTCGCCGCGCTCGACGGCACGCTCAATGGCGCGCTCCAGCGCAGCCTCGAGCGCCGCGATTTTCGTGGCGGCCGCGATGAGACGCTGCACTTCGCTGGCGGCACAAAAGGACCTGCGCGCGTGCTGCTCGTCGGCATGGGAAAGGTCACCGATCGCGCCGGCGCGCTCCGCCGCGCGGGCGCCATCGCTGCCCGCCAGGCGGGGAAGATGGGCTCCGGCTCGCTGTCCATCTACGCCGGCGCGCTCGACGCCCGTGAAACCGAAGCCCTCGCGCTCGGCCTCTCCGCCGGCGCCTGGGACTACACGGACACCAAGACGGCGCCCCCCGAAGACGAACGTCGCGCGCCGCTCACCAGCGCGCGCATCCACGGCGCCGATGCGACCGCGATCGCGAAGGGCATCGCCTCCGGCACCGCCATCGCCGAGGGGCATTCGCTCGCGCGCACGCTCGGCATGATGCCCGGCAACCTGTGCACGCCGGACTTCCTCGCCGGCACGGCGAAGGACATCGCGTCGCGCCACGGCATGAAGCTCACCGTACTCGGTCGCACTGAGATGGAAGCCCTCGGCATGGGCAGCCTGCTGTGCGTCGCGCAGGGCACGCCCGAGGATCCCAAGCTCATCGTCCTCGAGTACTCCGGCGGCACGGCTGGTGCCGCACCGGTGGCACTCGTGGGGAAGGGACTATGCTTCGATTCCGGTGGCATCTCCATCAAGCCCGCGCAGGGCATGGAGTGGATGAAGTTCGACATGTGCGGCGCGGCCGGCGTGCTCGGCGCGATGGAGGCCATCGGCCGGCTCAAGCTTCCGGTGAACGTCGTCGGCCTCGTGGGCTCCACCACGAACATGCCGTCCGGCACCGCCTTCAAGCCGGGCGACGTCGTGAAGAGCATGTCGGGCAAGTTCATCGAGATCATCAACACGGATGCCGAAGGTCGCCTCGTCCTCGCAGACGTGCTGTCGTATGCGCGGCGGTTCAAGCCCGCCGCCGTCATCGATGCCGCGACGCTCACGGGTGCCTGCGTCATCGCGCTGGGCCACACAGCCACCGGCGTGCTGGGCAACAACGACGCCCTCGTGCAGGAAGTGCTCGGCGCCGGAACACGGAGCGGGGAGCCGGGGTGGCAGCTACCCATGTGGGACGACTACAAGGATCTCATCAAGTCGGACGTTGCCGACATCCGCAACTCGGGCGGCCGGCCCGCGGGTACCATCAGCGCCGCGTTGTTCCTCGCGGAGTTCGCGGGCGAGTATCCGTGGGTGCACCTCGACATCGCCGGCACGGCGTACACGGAGTCCGACCTGGGCACCGTTCCGCGCGGTCCCACCGGCGTCCCCGTCGGTACGTTCGTGGAGTTCGTGCGAGGGCGCGCCGGGTGAACCTGCGCCGGTTGACGTGGCTCGTGCTCATCGGCCTCGGCGCAGTTGCCGGGGCCGTTTTGCCTGATGTCTCCGGCGCCCAGGTGCCCGTGCGCCGTGATACCGTCGGCACGAAGCGCGACACCGCCCGGACGCGCGTTGATACGGCCGGTGGTCGCCGCAACCTGCCGCCGGCTGGTGCCGACACCATCAAGGTGCCGGTGCCGCCGAAGGCCGATTCGATGATCCGGAACGACTCGATCAACAAGGGCATCGTTCCGCTCCCGCCCGTGGCGAAGAAGGACACGATCAAGGCGCCACTTCCGCGCGCCGAGGGACCGCCCGTGCTCGACCTCGGCGCGCCGCGCGTGTACGACCGCACCGCGATGTTCGCCACCGGCGCCCTCACGCTCGTCGACCTGCTCGGCCGCGTACCTGGCCTCACGGCCTTCACGACAGGCTTTCTCGCCGCACCCGCACTCATCGCGTCGCAGGGCAACCTGCACGGCGTGCGGATCTTTCTCGACGGGCTCGAGCTGGACCCCATGGATCTGCGAGCGCGCGGCGTGACGGCGGCGAACGACCTCCCGCTCAATGCGCTCGAGGAGATCCGTATCGAGCGCGGCGCGGAGGAAGTTCGTGTGTACGCACGGAGCTGGCGAGTTGACCGCACGGTGCCGTACACGCGAGCGGACATCGCGACGGGCGACCAGAATTCCAACCTGTATCGCGCCTGGTTCGGGCGCCGCTATGCCCACGGCGAGGCGCTGCAGGTCTCGGCCGAGCAGTACACGACGCAACCCAACTCGCGCCTCCCTAGCTCGGACGTGCTCAACGTCATGTTGCGTGCGGGCATCACGCACGGACCATGGAGTACGGACGGCACGTTCCTGCGCACGCACCGCAACCGCGCGCCGTGGTCCGGCGTCGGGACGTCGGCCGAGACGCGGGACACCGTGGCGGGCATCGAAACAAACCGCAGTACTGCTTACGTGCGCCTGGGCAACGGCGATCCCGAGGCCGGCCGATGGATGCAGTTCGTGGCGTCGGCGCAGGCGTATACGGGTTCGCCGCGATCGTCCACGTCGGTCAGCTACGGCACGAGCACGGATTCGACGTCGACGATCGCAGACTCGGTGGCGTACGAGAGCCAGTACCTGCTCACGGGCGGCATCAACCGCGGCGTGGTGCACCTGAGCGGCGCCGAGCGAGTCCGCGTCGGCGGTCATCGCACGTCGCACGTGATGTCGGGCCGCGCGAATTCAATTACGGGCCCGCTCGCCGTGTCGCTGTACGCCGAAGGGAAGAGCTACCTCGCGCCGGCGCGGCAGGATGCCACGGCGCGCTTGTCGTTCTTCGACCGGATCGCGTTGGTCGCGAGTGCGTCGCGCACCGGGTCAGGCACCTTCGACCGCCTGTTCGACGAGCCCCGCAATGGCAGCGTCTACGGAGAGTCCGGCGCATTCACGATCGACGGGCTCGGACCGTTCGTCACACCCGACACGTCGCAGGCAACGCGCTACCAGTTGGCATCCACCACCAACCTGCGCGCCGAGGCAGGGATCCGGTTGCGGGACCTCTGGCTGAGTGCGGGACTGCTCCGGCGTGGGGCCACGACCCTCATACCACCCGGAGAGATCGGGACGGAGTATGCCGGCGCACCGGCAGTGCGGCCCGAGGGCGCCGTCACCGGAAAGATGATCGCGGCGCGCGGCCGCCTCTGGCGGGCCGTCAATGCCGACGCGTGGGCGGTGGCGTGGGATGACACCGCCGGCGCCTACCGTCCGCGATACCAGACGCGCGGCGAGCTGTACATCCAGACCAACCTCCTGGACAAGTTTCCGGGAGGCAACTTCGGGCTGCTCACCTCGCTCGCTCACGAGTACCGGTCCAGCACCGTCTTTCCAGTCACGCCCGACTCCTCGCGCATCGCTCCCGGGTACCGCGCCATCACGTTCAAGCTCGAGATCCGGGTACAGACGGCAGTGGTATCCTACCAGTTCCGGAACCTGCTCCAGGAGCGCTACCAGCAGATTCCCGGCTTTCCGATGCCTCGGCAGACGCAGTTCTATGGCGTACGCTGGGACTTCTGGAATTGACACATGTCGTTGATAAACTGTAACTTGGCCCACTTGATATGATACGGAGCATGACGGGGTTCGGCGCGGCCGACGGCGAAGTGGGCGACTCGCGCGTGAGCGTGGAGGTCCGGTCGGTGAACCATCGGTTCTTCAGCCCCTCCATCAAGCTGCCGGGCGCCTTGGCGCGGTGGGAAGGTGAGGTCCGTGACGCCATGCGACGGGGCGTCACGCGCGGGCACGTCACACTTTCCGCGCGGTTCGAGCGCGAGGAG
>JBDTYL010000150.1:0-6767 GCA_040005695.1 bacterium
GGCGGATGGCGGATGGCGGTTGTCGACTGGAGTATCGATCACGCCCAATCGGCATGTCCTCCCGAAGGATGCCGGTGGCCGAATACCCACTTCAGAGTTCACCCCCCGCGGCTCGCGGCGAACCTGGTGTCATCCTGAGCGAAGGGAAGGATCTGCTTGTCACTCCAGCTTTCCGCCGCGCAAGCCGACACTGGTAGGTGATGTCCACCATGCGCCGAGACGGATGACCACCCCCGATTACGCCAGCATCTTCGAGCAGCTCCCCGATGGCATCATCGTGACCGACGAACGCCATCGCATTGTCGCGGTGAACGAATCGTTCGCGCGCATGATCGGTATCGGGCGCGAGGTGCTGATCGGGCGCGATCCGTCCGAACTCATCACGGCCGCCGAGCTCGAACGGCAGCCTCCGCAGACTGAACGACTGCGATCCGGCACGCCACTCTTCAGCCTGCGGCGGCTGCGCACCTCGTCCGGCAACGAGATCCCCGTGGAGATCCTCGCGCACACCCGGCCCGACGGCTTCGTGGTGGGCGTCGTGCGCGACGTCCGCCACCGGCTCGCGACCGAGGCAGGGTGGAGCACGGAAGCGCGGCTCAAGGCCATGACCGAGACGTTGAACGTCGCGCTGGTCGTCACGGACAGCGAAGACCGCGCCCTCTACGTCAACGATCACATGTCGGCCCTCACCGGCTACGAGCCCGGCGAGATCGTCGGGCGCGTGATGTCCGAGTTCGCCGCGACGGAGGCCGACCGCGCGCACGTGGCGAGTCAGATGGAGGGACGCCGCAGCGGCGCGGCGGAAAAGTACGAGCTCCTGCTCCGGCGCAAGGAAGGCAGCAGCTTCACGGCGGAGATCTCCGCGTCCCCCATGTTCGACGAGCAGGGCCGCGTCGTCGGGAGCGTGGCCGTCATCGAGGACGTCACCGAACGCGACCGCCACAAGCGCGAGCTCGAGGAGCGCGAGCGCCGCTACCGCTCGCTGTTCGAGGTCACGCCGCTGCCCACCTGGGTGTTCGACGTCGAGACGCTGCGCTTCAGTGCCGTGAATCCCGCCGCGATCGCGCACTACGGCTACACGGAGGAGGAATTCCTCTCCATGACGCTGCTCGACATCCGCACGCCCGAAGAGGCGCGCAAGTTTGCCTTGACGGTGGACAACGACATGGCCAAGTCCACGCCCCGGCCCGTCGAGCACCGCAAGAAGGACGGCACCATCATCCAGGTGGAGATCGTCGCAGAGAACTTCGTGCTCGACGGGCGCCAGTCGCGGCTCGTCGTGGCCCACGACGTTACTGACGAGGTGCGCCTGCTCGAGCGGCAGCAGAACGTGCAGGACCAACTCCGGCTGGCGCAGAAGATGGAGGCAGTAGGCGGCCTCGCCGGCGGCGTCGCGCACGACTTCAACAACCTGCTCAGCATCGTGCTCGGCGCCTCGGAGTCCATCGAGCGCGACCTGCCGGCCACGAGCCCGCTCCGCGAAGACGTGAAGGACATCCGCGAGGCCGCCGAGCGGGGTGCGGCGCTCACGCGGCAACTGCTGTCGCTGGGCCGACGCGAGGTGCGCGCCGCCGAGATGCTCGACGTCAACGCCGTCGTGCAGAACGTGTCGCGCCTGCTCGCGCGCGCCCTCGGCCCGCGCGTGCATACCGACGTGCGACTCGACCCGGGAGCCCTCACCGTCGTGGCCGACGCGGGGCAGCTCGAGCAGGTGATCGTGAACCTCGCGATCAACGCGCGTGACGCGATGCCCGAGGGCGGCACGCTCACGATCAGCAGCGGGCGGCGAGCGCTGTCGGCAGTGGAGGCATCGCTCGCCGGCGTCACGCCTGGCGTGTACGTGAGCCTGGTCATGCAGGACGAGGGCATCGGCATGGACGAGGCAACGCGCGCCCGTGCCTTCGAGCCGTTCTTCACCACGAAGGGGCCGCACCTCGGCACCGGGCTCGGCTTGGCAACCGTGTACGGTATCGCGCGCCAATCAGACGGTGGCGTCGTCCTCGACAGCGCGCCTGGCAAGGGCACGCGGGTCACCATGTACCTGCCGTACGTGGAGCGCCTGCGGAACCAGGAGTTGAGCCGCTTGTCGGGCGAGCACCCAACCACCGGCACGCGCGGCCGCGTGCTCCTCGTGGAAGACGAGCCGAGGGTGCGGGCACAGGTGCGGCGCCTGTTGGAGCGCAGCGGGTTCTCCGTCATGGACGCCGCCGACGGCGAGCAGGGGCTTCGTCAGTTCCAGGCGATGGCGTCCACGCTCGACGTGGTGGTGAGCGACGTGATGATGCCGGTGATGGGCGGCGTGGAGATGGTCTCGGCTTTGCGCGGGCTGGCGCCCGCGGTGCCCGTGATCTTCGTGTCGGGCTACGCCGCCAACGACCGCGAGCTGCCGCTGGACCAGCGAACGCTGTTCATCCCGAAGCCGTACACGATCGACATCCTCTGCGATGCCATCGATTCACTGCTGAGCGGTTAATTTACGGGATGAGTGCTTCCCAACCCGACGCGTTCGACGACGAGCGGCCGTCCGAGCCCGGCGAGCCGCGGGGCCCGTTCACGCGGGAGAACCCGCTCACGTTCATCGTGCCGGAGCCGCTGCTGCTTCGCATCGAGCGGCTGGACCGCCCTGGCGCGGCACCGGGCGACCAACCGGTGGCGTTCACGCGCGCCGGCCCGAAGGACGTGTTGCTCGCGGTGAATGCGTATCCCGCACCGTTGGTGGATGCCTTTCTGGCGAGTGACGCGTTCGGCGAGCCGGTAATCGTGGTGGGCGCGGCGTGGGAGGAGGATGGCGGCGTCCGCGGCGAGCTGAGCGCGCTGCTGCCCGAGCGCGCCATGCAGGACATCCAGGACAGCGTGTCGCCCGACGGCGCGGACGACGAGGATGAGACCGAGCCGTGGGCGGCTTCGGCCGGCGTGACCGCCTACGAGGAAGCCGTCGCCGAAGATGAGGACGACGACGAGGAGGACGAAGCGGACGACGACGAAGGCGAGGACGCCGACGCGGAGCCGCACTTTCCCCTCGTGATCGGCGCCGTGATCCGCTTTCCCGAGAACCGGAAGTTCCCCGATGATTTCGAGCTCGAGGTGGACGACCTCATGCGCGCGATCCTCGAGGGACGCGCCATGGACGCCTCGGAGAAGCGCATCGAGAACCTGCTCGGCGGTATGTGACGGTTGTCGGAAAGGGCACGGATCTTGACTTGTTGCCGGTCGAGAGCCGAGGCCACCTTCGTGTGAGCGACGCTCCGCAACGCCTGCCCGGTGGCGCACGCCGTCACCGGGCAGCGTGCGTCTGGAAGGCGGGGGTCGCGCGGATTTGCGGCACGAAGCTTCCAATGAAGATTTGGTGAGGGTTCGAGGGTGCTGACGTCGTCAGCATCGCAGTCTCGCCAGCACAGTCACGGGTGCCTTGGTGTCCTGGAGCGTAGATACAGACGGTCACGTGTTTCCTGCCAACGGAGGCGCGGCCAACGAGGAGTACCCCCATGTCGTGGTGGATCGACATGGCGTGGAGTGGGCGGTGCGGGAAGTGATCACCCCGCAGGTGTGGGCGAAGGGGCAGCGATGCCTTGTCCTCAACTCGCGCGAGTGCGTGCGCCGCGTGTGGAGCTATCCGCGGACCTGGCGGGCGCTCGACGCGGACGAACTGCTTCGGCTGGGCACGGCGGACTGACCTGAGTGGTTGAAAGCCGGTGCACAGCGCCGGTGACGGAGAATGGCCTCGCGCAGCATCGCGGGGTCATTTCGCGCTTCAGGCGACGACAGTCGCGACTCGCCGCAAGCCGACCCAGGACGGGCGGGCGGCATGCGCGCCTCGTCGACCCCCACGTGTGACGTCCCGCCCTGCGGACTGTCCTGTTCACGATGAGCTCCGCCCGCCCTACCCGTCGTCGTCTCGGCCGCCGCATGAGCGTCGCCGTCCTGGCCGTCCTGGCCGTGGCCGCCGCCATGCTCGGCCTGCTCGTCGCCCAGACGTCGCGCCAGCGCATCGACGGCGCGCGCATGAACGTGGCCGGTCACCAGCGCATGCTGAGCGAGCGGCTGGTCGCGCTCACGTTGCTCGCGCGCGGCTCCACGCCCCGCGAGCGCGCCCTGTGGCAGCCGAAGATCGAGGCCACGGTGAACGAGCTGCGCGCCGCCTCCCAGCAGCTGCGCGACGTCACCAGTGGCGACGGCGTGATTCCCCCGGACTCCCGCGTCGCAGTCGACTACGAGGCGCTCGTCGCGCTCCAGGACTCCGTGCGAGACGGTGCCCTGCGCACCACGCCGGATGCGACCGCGGCGCAGATCGACTCGCTGCTCACCCAGCAGAAACGCCTCGCCGTCGCCATCGAGCATATCGTGGACGAGCTGGAATCCGTGTGGGCGTCCGAAGTGGACCGCCTGTTCATGCTCGAGGCGGCCTGCGTCATCCTCCTCCTCATCGCAATTGCCTTCGGCGTGCAGATCGCCCTCCAGCCCACGCAGGAGCAACTGTCCGCCACGGTTACCGCGCTGGCGGAGAGCGAGTCGCGCACACGGGGCGTGCTCGATGCGATGGTGGACGGCATGCTTCTCGTCGCAGTTGGCGGCGAAGCCATCTCGTGGAACCCGAGCGCGCTGCGCCTTCTCGGCCTGCCACCGACTGCGACGGCGGCGGACATCGCCGAGGTGGCGCGCGGCCTCCGCGACGAGCTTGGCAACCCGGTTCCCGAGCACGCGCTGCCCAGCCGAGTCACGCTTTCCACCGGGGAGCCGGTCTTCGAGAAGGTGGTGGCCACCACCCAGGCCGACGGTAGCGAGCGGTGGCTGAGCGTGAACACGAATCCGCTCTTCCGGGGTGCCGACGCACGGCCGCACGCCGCCGTGACGCTCCTGCGCGACGTCACTGTGGCGCGCCGCGTGGAAGAGGAGCGCGCAGTCCAGGCGCAGGCGCTCGAGCTGCAGAACCAGGAACTCCTCGTGCAGGCGGATGCCCTGGAGCGCGGCGAAGCCCTGTTCCGATCGCTCGTGGAAACAGCGGGGAGCGCGATCGTCGGGCTGGATGGCAGCGGCGCCGTGTTCGAGTGGAACCGTGAGGCGGAATCACTGTTCGGCGTGCCGCGCTCCGACGCCATGGGCCGCAACTATGCCGAGCAGTTCGTGACGCCGCGGCATCGCGACCGGATGCGCGCCGGCATCGCGAAGGTCCTCGCCGGTCACCAGATCCGGAGTCACGTGGGTCCTGTGATCAATCCCAACGGCGAGCGGCACGTCGTGCTGTGGAACATCACACCGCTCCGCGCTGGCGCCGCCGAGCCGGTGCACGGCCTGATCGCCGCGGGAGTCGACGTGACGGAGCGCGAAGCATCCGACGAGCGCTTTCGGCTGCTCTTCGAGCGCTCCACCGATGCGCACATGCTGTACGATGCGGCGGGCATCCTCGACTGCAACGACGCCACCCTCCGCATGCTGCGCGTGGACTCGCTCGACAAGCTCGCCGGCCGGCGGCCGGCTGAACTCTCGCCGCTTCGCCAGCCAGACGGCCGGCTCTCCGTCGTCGTGGCTGGCCAGGTGCGCGAGCGCGCGCGCGTGTCGGGTTACCACCGCTTCGAGTGGACGCATCGCCGCGACGACGGCAGCGAGTTCCAGGTGGAGGTCACGCTCACCCCGCTCAAGCTGCAGGGACGCGTGGTATTGCTGGCCGTGTGGCACGACATCACCGAGCGGAAGGCCATCGAGCAGGCGCTTCGCTCGGCCAAGAATTCCGCCGAGACGGCCAATCGCACCAAGAGCGATTTCGTCACGCGGATGAACCACGAGCTCCGCACACCGCTCTCGGCCATCATCGGCTTCTCGCGCGCGATGCTCCGAGGCAAGTCGGGACCCCTCGCGCCCGACGCCACCATGTACACCGAGCGCATCCTCGACAACGGGATGCACCTGCTTTCGCTCATCAACCAGGTACTCGACGTCGCCAAGATCGAGGCGGGGCGCATGGAGCTCGAGCGGGAGTCCGTGGCCGTGGACACCCTCGTGAACGACACGCTCGCCATGCTGGAGTCCACGGCCGAGGCCAAGGGGCTCGTGCTGCGCGGGGAGCTGCCGCATCGCCTTGAGACCATCGTCACGGATGCCGGCAAGCTGCGGCAGATCCTCATCAACCTGGTGGGCAACGCGATCAAGTTCACCGAGGCGGGCGAGGTGATGGTGCGCGTCGTGGCTGACGAGAGCACCGGGTGCCCGCGCGAAATCATCGTCCGCGATAGCGGGATGGGCATCCCCGCCGATCGCCTCGAGAAGGTATTCGAGCCATTCGAGCAGGGCGACAGCTCGACGCGGCGGCAGTTCGGCGGCACGGGACTGGGGTTGTCCATCGTGCAGACATTCGCGAAGCTCATCGGCGCCACGGTGAGGGTGAAGAGCGAGGTGGGCCAGGGCACGACATTCACGGTGGTGCTCCCGGCGCCGCGGCATTCCGGCGCGGTCCGGCTGGCCGAGGAAGGGGAGCCGGCCGCACCCGGTGTCTAGCTGGCGGGTGTGGTGTATGACTGGCGCCCGCCTCACGGGCCCACCCACATTACCCGACCATTCCACCCCCTGCGCCATAATGAAGACGCTGCGCACCACGCTCTGCTCCATCCTCGCGCTCGCTGCCGCATGCGCGTCCTCCAGCAACGAGCCGCCGCAGGGCCAGCCGATGCCCGGCCAGTCCCGTCAGGGCCAGCGCTCGCCCTTTGACTCGTCGCGCGGCAACCGCGTGACCGAGAACGCGCGGCCGGATCCCGCCGCGCGAGCCGGTCTCATCG
>JBDTYL010000151.1:0-2375 GCA_040005695.1 bacterium
CCGTCATCCACGCGTTGCTCAGGCTGGCCGGCAACCGCTTCTTGAACTCGCCCACGTTCCACGGGCCCGTGATGTAGAACGCCGTGCGGCCCGCGGCGAATTCCTGGTACACGTTGCTGATCTGCGTGTTCGCCAGCGTCGGCGCGAGGCTGTCCTTGAACAGGCTGATGTAGAACGAGAAGCCGCGCCGGAAGGTGGAGTCGCTGAACGCCCCACGCGTATCGTGGTCGACAAGCAGCCTGGAACCGGCCTGCATGCCGAAGATCACCGGCTGCGGCCATTCGTTCAGCGGCAGCAGCGCGGGATACGAGCCCGCCGGTTGTACTTTCTTCACGCGCTCCAGCGCGTCGCGCAGGGCATCCCATGTCGTCGGCGGCGACGCAATGCCGGCCTTCCGCAGCAGGTCCGTGCGATAGAACAGCACCGGCGTGTCCACATACCACGGAATCCCGTACAGCACGCTGTCCACCACGTTCGTCGCCAGCACGCCGGGGAAGTAGTCCGCCCGTGGCACGAGTGCCGAGTCGCGCGCCGTGAGCGAATCGAGCGGCTCGAGCGCGTTCAGCGCCGCAAACTCCGGGATCCATGTATTGCCGAGCTGCGCGACGTCGGGCAATGCGCCGCCGACGAATGCAGTGAGCAGCTTCTCGTGGGCGGCGGTCCACGGAATCGCCTGCACCCGGATGTGCGTGCCCGGGTTGGCCTGCTCGAACTCGCGCGCAATCGGCGCCAGCGCCTCACCCTCCGTGCCGAACGCCCACACGCGTAGCTCGCCCTCGCCGCCGCGCGCGACCGCCTGCGCGCCGCCGACCGCGTGCGCGAGCAGGATGGCGCCGCCGAGTGCGCGGAGGTAGCCGCGCACGCGCCGCCTCAGCACCGCCCCGACAGCCAGCCGCCAGTAAACCCCGCTCGGCACATACCGCGCACCACGTTCGGGTTCTGCCGCATCAGCTTCCAGACGAATCCGTTGCGGTGATTCTCGACCATCGCGAGGATCGGGCCTTCGTCGATGCCGAGATAGTCCGTGTCGAACCAGGAGAGCTCCTCGACGATGCGTCCGTGATGGAGCGGCGGGCCGGTGTTGCGGAGCGTCGGGTTGAACGCATCCACGAAGCCGTACTGCCCGAAGAGCGCATCGCCATAGGTGTGCCGCATGGCGACGAGCGCCGGTATGGCAATTTCCGGCGCGAAGGGCACCGATCCTCCTGCCGCCGTGGGCACGAGCGTGCCGTCGTCGTTCAGCTCGACCGTCCCCGCGCCGCGCGCCCAGTACGTGTGAAAGGTGCGCGCGCGGCCATCGATCACGAGCGTCGAGTCGAGCGGGCCGTCGCTGGCCGACAGGCCCCATGCGCTTTCGCCGTAGCCCCGCCACGCGGATGGGTTCGCGATGGCATACGCGCGGTGCGCCAGCGTGGCTCGTCGCGAGTTCTCGAAGTAGTCGATCCCGCGCGCGCGCATGTAGGCGTCCTGCACGTTGCGGAAGTCGATCCAGATGTGCGAGTACTGGTGGCCGAACAGCGGCCCGAACTGCACGTAGTCCTGGCCTTCGAAGCGATCCCACTTGTAGGTGCGCGTCCACTCCGCCCAGGCCGCGGGGTCGATCGGGTGTGTCGGCGAGCCCAGTGCGAGGACATAGAGCACCATGCCCTCGTCGTACCCTCGCCACGTGCTGGTATTGAAGCCGCGCGCATTCTGGTTCGCCGCCGCGTCGGGCCGCCAGCCCATGTTCACGAGCGTCTCGTTGTCGCGCGCCCAGCCCCAGTCCACGCGAGCATAGAGCGAGTCGGCGAGCGCGCGCACTTCACGATCACCCGCGTCATCCCGGTCGAAGTACTGGCGGCAGGTGAGCGCACCGGCGAGCAGCAGTGCCGTGTCGATCGTGGACAATTCCACGCGATCGAAGCGGCGACCGGTGGCCATGTCGAGGAAGTGGTAGAAGAATCCGTGGTAGCCGGTGACGCCCGTTGCCTCCGGGCCCTGTGGTGCCGTCCAGAAAAAGCGCAGCGTGGTGAGCACGCGCGCGCGCGCCGAATCCCGCGCCACCCAGCCGCGCTCCACGCCGATGGGATACGCCGTGAGCGCGAATCCCACGGCGGCCACGCTCGAGAACGATTTCGTGGGCCAGCGGTCCGGCGTCAGCCCATTCGCCGGGTTGGTGGTCTGCCAGAAGAAATCGAACGTGCGACGGGACAGCGTGTCCAGGAATGCCTGCTCAGCTGGCGTCGCCGAGTATGACGCCGGCGTGGTCTGGGGCGCCGGGGCCCGGGCGCAGCCGACGCTGAAGAGGAGGAGCAGACCGAGCCGGGTGGGCAGCTTCATCATCGGAACGGCTATGGACGGCGAGACACCGTCGTGGTGGGCCGGAGTGGCCCACC
>JBDTYL010000152.1:0-4245 GCA_040005695.1 bacterium
GGTCGCGGCGGGGGATGGGGCGGGGGCGGGGGCGGATTCGGCGGCGGAGGTGGCGGCGGATTTGGCGGCTTTGGTGGTGGCGGCGGATTCAGCGGCGGCGGCGGCGGCTCCAATTGGTGAGCAATCAATGGCGATGACACTCGACGAACTCGTGACGCAGCTTCGCGCGGCCTATGGGGCGCAGCTCTCGACCGTAGTGCTGTACGGCTCCGCCGCGGCCGGCGAGCACGTGCCGAAGAAGTCCGACTACAACGTGCTGGTGCTGCTCGGCCGCGTGGATGCAGGCACGCTCGCCGCGGCGTCGGCGGTGGCGCGCGCATGGAATGACGCAGGCAATCCGCCGCCGATGACGATGTCGGTGGATGAGTGGCGCCATTCGTCCGACGTGTTCCCGATGGAGTACGCGGACATCCTCGACCGGCATCGCGTGCTGTACGGCACGCCGCCGTTCGACGGCATCACCATCTCGCGCGAGCACCTGCGACTGCAGCTCGAGCAGCAGGTGATGGGCAAGCTGCTCCAGCTGCGGCAGGGTGCGTTGCTGGCGGGCACGGACGCCGGCCGCCAGATGAAACTCCTGGCCGCGAGCATCAGTACGATCATGGTGTTGTTCCGCGCCGTGCTCCGGCTCAAGGGCGAGGTGGCGGGGAAGGATGGCGCCGCCAACGCGGCACGCGTGGCGGAGCTGGCGGGCTTCAATGCGCTGCCGTTCCAGCGCGCCGTGCGTCATCATCGCGGCGAGGTTGGCATCAGTACCGGGGAGGCCAGCGACCTGCTGTCCCAGTATCTTTCCGGCGTCGAACGGCTCGACGCCTATCTCGACACGTTCTCCACCCAGGAAGGCCCACTATGAAGCGGCGACACTTCGTTTTCCTCCTGCCACTCCTGCTCGGGGCGTGCGGGTACAACACCATCCAGAAGTACGACGAGACGGCCAGCGCTGCGCAGGGACAGATCGAGGTCCAGCTGCAGCGTCGCGCGGACCTCGTGCCCAGCCTCGTGGCCACCGTGAAGGGACTGGCGAACCAGGAGCTCGCGGTCTTCTCCGAGGTCGCGCGGGCGCGCGGCGGCCTGCTCGGCGCGGTGGCAAGCAAGGATCCGGAGCAGATGGCCAACGCGAACCAGGCCATGACCGGCGCGCTCGGCCGGCTGCTCGCGGTGTCGGAGGCGTATCCGCAGCTCAAGAGCGACCAGGCGTTCCTCAAGCTGCAGGACGAGCTGGCGGGCACGGAGAATCGCGTAGCGGTGTCGCGGACGGACTACAACTCCGCGGTGCAGCAGTACAACAGCCTGATTCGCACTTTTCCGACGGTGCTCACGGCGAAGATGACGGGCGCGAAGGAGCGGAAGTACTTCACCGCGACGAGCCCGGAATCGCGCGAGGCGCCGAAGGTGGATTTCGGTACGCCTGGTGCGCCGGCGCAACCCGTTCCGTCCACGAGCCCGAGTCCGGCCAAGCCGTAGCCAATTCCTGGAGCTTGAACCGCGGAGCCTTAGCCGCGCAGCTTGAACCGCAAAGCTTTTACCGCAGAGGACGCGGAGGACTGCATGAAACAACAGGGGAAAGCACGCCGCAGCATCGCGCAGTCCTCTGCGGCCCTCTGTGTCCTCTGCGGTGAATGCGCTTTACCGCAGGGCTTTCCGCGCCGCTGAAGCAGATCCTTCCCTTCGGCGCTTTCGCTCCTCGAGGGCGGGCTGCTGCGTTCAGGACGACGGGAGTGCGCGCAGGCGCGAAAGCAGATCCTTCGCTGCGCTCAGGATGACAGAGTGCGCGCAGCTTGCTCAAGATGGCCGCGCGTCCTTGGGGAACAGTGACTCGCCCTTCCGGACGCGCCATCCCGTGACCTCGAGCGCCGCCAGTCGATCGTTTCGCTGGTGGAGCACCGAGCCGGGTCCACCCAGCTGCTCCCACGCCGCCTGCGCCTTGTTCGGCATGAACGGCGCGAGCAGCACCGCCTGTCGGGCGAGCTGGCGCATCAGCGACGCGAGCACGTCGTCGAGCGCCCGCTGCGACGCGTCGTCCTCGCCCTTGGCGAGCTTCCACGGCTGCGACGCCTGCACGAACTCGTTGCCGCGCGCCACGCACGCCATTGCGCGCTGCAGCGCCTCGTGCAGCAGGAAGCCGCGCGTACCGTCCATCGCCTCGTGATACGCGGCGACGTCCGCGGCATCGGCGACGTCCGCGCCATCGCGCGCGCCGACGGGCACCACGCCGCCACGATACTTCTCGACCATCGCGATCACGCGACTCGCGAGGTTGCCCCATGCATTGGCCAGGTCCGCATTGTGGCGCTCCTCGAACCGCTCCCAGGAGAAACTGCCATCGCCGTCGAATGGCACCTCGCGCAGCAGGAAGTAGCGGAAGGCATCCACGCCGAATCGCGTGATCGCCTCGTCGAGGTCGAGCTTCACGCCCGCCGACTTGCTGAACCGCTCGCCGCCGAGAAGCACGAAGCCGTGCCCCCACACGCGCTCCGGCAGCGGAAGTTCCGCGGCGCGCAGCATCGCCGGCCAGATGATCGCATGGAAGCGCGTGATGTCCTTGCCGACAATGTGCAGCTGGGCCGGCCACCGGGCCTCGCCGCTCTCGCCGGGAAAGCCCGTGGCCGTGAGGTAGTTGGGCAAGGCGTCGAACCACACATACGTCGTCTGCGCCTCGCCCGAGCTCAACGCCTTGGGGAAGGGAATGCCCCACGCGAGGCGCGACCGGCTTGCGGAGATGTCGTCGAGGCCGCGATCGATGAGCGCGAGCATCTCGTTGCGCCGGCTCTCGGGCTGGAGGAACGCGGGATCCTCCGTCAGCAGCGCCTTGAGGAAGCCAGCGTACCGGCTGAGCCGGAAGAACCAGTTGCGTTCCTCCACCCATTCGAGGGTGCGCGTCGGGTGCAGCACGCACTGGCCGTCCACGACCTCCGCGTCCTGCTTGAACGCCTCGCAGCCGACGCAGTACCAGCCTTCGTATGCCTTCTCGTAGAAGTCGTCCGGACTGCGCTCGATGATCCGCTCGATGAGCGCCTGCACGCCGGCGCGATGCATCGCGTCGGTGGTGCGGATGAACTGGTCGTTCGAGATCGCGAGGCGGTGCCACATCGCGGCGAAGGTGCCAGCGAGCGAATCCACCAGCGCCTGCGGTGAGATGTCGAGTTGCGCCGCGGTCTGTGCCACCTTCTGGCCGTGCTCGTCCATCCCGATGAGGAAGTGCACGTCGTCACCGCGCATCCGGCGGTACCGTGCGATGGCGTCGGCGCCGATCTTCTCGTACGCATGCCCGATGTGCGGTTCGCCGTTCGCGTAATCGATTGCCGTGGTGAGGTAGTACTGGCTCAATTACGCTCCGGTCGGGGGAGTCCCCCCATCGTTGGTGCCGTCGACCGACGTGCCGCCGCTCGGACGATTGCGGCGCCCGCCGCGCCGGCCGCGCCGCCGCTGTGCGCGCCGCTCACCCTCCGCCACGGATTCCGGCGTGGCCGACTCGTCAGACGACGCCTCGTTGTCGTCGGCGGGCGCCGTCGGCGCGGCGGCAGGTGGGACGCGCACGGGCACCGAGTTCCGCGGACGCGGCGTCTCGCGCGACGGGCGGACGGGGCGCGACGGACGCCGCTCGAGCCGGATCGGGCTGCCCGGCGCGTCGTCGGCGAGCACGACGTCGCCATCCGGTCCCTCGTCGTCGCCGTGCCGCTCAGCGGTCGCGACAGGTTCCGCGCGCTCCACGGCCGCCGCGGCGAGGATGACCGCGAGCGGATCACCCGCTTCCGTCATCTCCGCGCGCAACTCGGCCAGCGGCACCGTCCGCACTTCACCATCCACGCCGCGGAGCGTCACGCGCTCGCGGAAGATGTCGTTGGCGAGGACCTTCTCCTCGCCGCGAGACGTGCGGATGGTCTTCAGTTCCTTGGGATACTTGCGGCGGCTCTGCACGTAGAATTCGTGCTCGTAGCGCAGGCAGCACATGAGCCGACCGCACGCACCCGAGATCTGCGACGGATTCAGCGAGAGGCGCTGGTCCTTCGCGACGCCGAGATTCACGGGACGCAGCTCCGGCAGCCACGACGCCGAGCAGTACTGGCGTCCGCACCGGCCGATGCCGTCGAGCCGCTTGGCCTCGTCGCGCACACCGATCTGCTTCAGCTCGATCCGCGTGCGGAACATCGACGCCAGCTCACGCACGAGGGTCCGGAAGTCCACGCGCTTCTCGGCCGTGAAGTAGAACGTCAGCTTCTTGCGGTCCCACTGCCACTCGGCGTC
>JBDTYL010000153.1:0-4601 GCA_040005695.1 bacterium
AAGAACGTGATACCCTCGCCGCGCAGCGGCAGGTACTTGATGTTGAACACGTACACGACCACCAGCACGGCCAGCAGGATGAGCTGCGACCACTGCGTGGTGTCGCGGAAGAACAGCCGCAATTCCTTGAGCATCAGCTCGCGCCGCAGGATGCCGAGCGGCGCGAGGATGCGATACCCGATCCGTCGTGTCGCGTGGTTCCGTGCCCATCGCTGCGCGCTCTCCTGCGCCTTGCTGAACCCGTCCATGTACAGCGCCCGGTGCAGCAGCGACCCGACGACGAACGCCGCCGCGGCCGTGCTCCACAGGAGGTAGAGCGGCAGCCAGTCCGGTCGGCCGTTGAGCCATCCCAGCACGGCGCGCTGCACCCACTCGCTCGGAAGAAAGGGTGAGGTCGGCGTGCGGAGGACGGTCACGAACTCCACGAGCGACCGGAATCCCTCGGGACGCGCGAGCCGCTCCGGCCGCACGATGCGGAACAGCAGCACGATGCCGCCCGCCGCAAGCACCGCGATGACGCTGAGGATGTCGCGCGTGCGCCGCGCCGGGAAGATATTCACGAGCAACAGCGTGATGGCGCTGCCGATCACCGCCGGCACCACCAGGAACGGCACGAACACGGCGACGACGAGCAGCGGAAAGACGAAGCCGCCGTGATAGGCGACCCCGAACGCCGCGAAGATCGGCGTCGCCATCAGCACCACCATCCAGCTCGACGCCACCGCCGTCTCGAGCAGCTTGGCGCCGTAGAGCGTGAGCCAGTCCACCGGCGCGGCCACCAGCAGGTCGAGGTCCTTCGCCAGGAAGAAGCTCGAGAGCGCGGTGATGATGTTCGACAGCAGCAGGATCGAGAAGAACCCGATCAGGATGAGCCCGAGCAGCTTGCCCGCCAGGAAGGGGCCGAGGTCCGGCACGCTCCGGAAGTACACGAGCAGCTTGTACAGCACCGTGAAGATGAACGCCCAGAACAGCACGCCGATGCCGCCGAGCAGGCCGAATCGCGCACCGCGCCCGCGCTCGTTCGCCATCGTGCGCGAACGGGCGGTGAGCCACTTGGGAAGCAGCAGCAGCTCGAGTGCGGGATCGGGCCGGCCGGCCGCGTCAGGCATCGAGGACCTCGACCAGCTCCCGCGCGGCATTCTCCCCCGTGAGCCGGAGGAAGATCTGCTCGAGTCCCTGCGAATCGCCGGTACTCGCCGCCACGGCCCGCAGCTCGGGCATGGTGCCGCAGGCGCGGATGGTCCCCTTCGCGATGATCGCCACGCGGTCGCACAACGTCTCCGCGACCTCGAGGGTGTGCGTGCTCATCATGATGGTGTGCCCGCGGCGCGTGTACTCGCGAAAGAGGTCCTTCAGGATCTTCGCCGCCTTCGGGTCGAGGCCCACCATCGGCTCGTCCACCACGATCACTTCCGGACGATGGACGAACGCGCTGGAGATGATCAGCTTCTGCCGCATGCCGTGGCTGTAGCTCTCCACCAGCTCATCGCGCCACTCCTCGAGGTCGAACAGCGCCATCAGCTCGCGCGCGCGGTGCTCGACCTCCGCTCCTTCCTGCTCGAAGAGCCCCGCCACGAAGCGGAGGAACTCGGAGCCGGTGAGCTTCTCGTAGATGAAGGGACGGTCGGGGATGAAACCGAGGCGCATCTTCGCGCCGATCGGATCGGCCGCGAGGTCCACGCCCGCAATGGAAATGCTGCCGCCGGTCGGCTTCAGGATGCCCGCAATCATGCGCAGCGTCGTCGTCTTGCCGGCGCCGTTCGGGCCGAGGAAGCCGAACAGCTCGCCGCGTGGCACCTCGAGGTCGATCTGGTCCACCGCGGTGAAGTTGCCGTATCGCTTCGTGAGCTGGCGCAGGCTGATCATGAGTCGTCCGGAAGAAAAGCAGTGAAGTGGTCAGCGCGCCGATAATACGTCGATCCTGATGGTCCCCATCACGCGGAGCAACTCGACCTGCTTGCCGAGGGTGCCGATCGTGAAGCGCAGGTGCGAGGCGTCGGCGGGGAACTGTCCGAACGTCGGGTCCACAGCCACCCAGCGCTCCAGCCAGATCTCCGGCCACGCGTGGTAGTAGAACTTGCCGTCGAGGTAGACGAGGCCCGCGGCCACGCGAGCCGGTACACCGGCCGCGCGCGCAAGCGCGACGTACAGCTGCGCGTGCTCGTTGCAGTCGCCCGCGCGCGCATGCAGCGTGGCGAGCGCACTCGGGATGCCGACGGTGCTCTTCCTGGCCAGTGAATCGTGGACCCACGCGTTGATGCGCGCCGCGACCACGCGCGGATCCGTGTCCGTTCCGCGCAGGCGTACCGCGAGCGCACGGATCTCCGGGTTATCCACTTCCATGAGCGGTTCCGCATCCATGAACACGCTCATCACCGTGGCTCGCGCGCCGTTCGGCAGCGTGTACGCGGCCTGGAGCGCGCTCGGCGCCTCGCGCGTGATCGTGAGCGTGTCGCCCTTCAGGTGCTGCCGATATCCCTTCACGTCGAAGCCGTCGAGGTCCACGCCGCTCAGCACCAGGCGCAGCGCGCTCCGGTTCTCCTTCAGCGTCTTGTTCGCGCTGATCGCCGTCATCTCGTAAATGTTGCGAGAGGCGGAGACCGCCGTCCCGCGAGCGGCGACGTCCTGCTTCCAGTTCTCGAATGCGACTTCGTACGGTCGCCGCTCGAGCGTGAGTCCGAGCGCGTGCCACGAACGCACGACGCGCCCCTGTTCGTCCACCCAACCCTCGAAGCCGCCGGGCGGCGCGCCGTCCGTGGCCAGGCGCCATGCGCGAATGGTGTCGGGCAGCACGCCATGCCAGCGCCCCGTCGCCTGGTCCACCACGCTGCTGTCCTGCAGCACGAAGACGCTCTCGGCCTTCACTGAAATGCGCACATCCTTCGTGGCCATGGAGGCGGGGTCGAACAGCGGCAGCGTGTACGTCTTGCCCACCGAGGGACGCTCGCCGAGCGCGATCGCCAGCGGCACGAGCGCCGGCAGCAGGATGGGCCCGGCCAGGTGGATGCGCTGCGTGTCCGCCGCTTGGCCGGCCGCGCCCCGCACCGCCAGCAACAGGAGCGAATCACCGAGGACGCGACCGGTGGCCTTGATGGGCGCGAGCTCGGGATCGACGTCGAGCGAGAACGTGCGGACGCGCAATGCACGGGACAGGTGCACCGAGCTGCGCGCGCTCGTGCGATGCAGCTGGCCGGCGACGGCAAGATCCGCCACGAGATAGTCGGCCACGGTGATACCACCATCCGTCGTATCCACGGTAGTGGACGCAAAGCCGATCTGCACGCCTTTCTGCAACACCGCGAAGTAGGTCGCGCCTGGTGTGACGCGCAGGCCCGCTTCCGCGAGCGTTTCCGAATGCGGACGAAACCACTCGCGTTGCGCCAGCAGCCCGAGGCCACCGATCCACAGGGCGAGGATGCCGGCCGCCAGCAGGCCACGCGTGCTGAAGCGGCGGGCCACGCCTATCGCTTCTGGGACTCGCGCGCTCGCCGGTACGCCACGGCCGCTTCCGCGGGGCGCCCGAGCCGGTCGAGCACGATGCCGATCCCCTTCAGCGCGCGCAGGTGCGTCGGCTGCAGCGTCACTGCTGCCTCGTACGCCGCCAGCGCCGACGGGAGGTCGTCGATGTGGTTGAATGCCTCGCCGAGGTAGTAGTGCGCATCGGCTCGGCCCGGATCGGCGGAGACGGCCGCCTGCAGCGGCTCGAGCGCCTCGCGCCAGCGCGCGCGCTTCGAGAACAGCATGCCGAGCTGCACCTGCACCTCGGCGCTCCGGTCATTCACCTTTGCCGCGCGGCGCAGGTCCACCTCGGCCTGGTCGTAGCGCGCGCGCGATGCGAGCAACGCCGCCCGCTGGCAGAGGATCGAGACGTCGTCCGGGGCGAGGTCCACCGCGCGGCCGAGCTCCGCCAGCGCGCCTTCCACGTCGCCGCGCCCTTCGAGGAGCGATGCCAGCGCGGCGCGCGCCCGTGCATTGCCCGCCTCGCGGGCGATGATCGCGCGGAGCATCGTGAGGGCGGCACTCATCTCGCCGCGCGCGGCGAGGTCGGTGGCCAGCAGGATGGGATCGGGCGGCACCTCCGCCGGATGCTCCGCCGTCTCCGGAATAGGCGTCGCGTCCTCAACACCCTCGAAGAGACTGGGCGTCTCGATCGAGGGCTCGTTCGTGCGATCGGGATGTTCCTGGTTCTCTGACGACATGCTTCGGTTCACTCGGTAGGTCTGCGCGTCATGCGAGCGCGAGGGTGGTCTCGGCGTTGATCCATTCCAGGTACTTCGCGTTGCCCGCCGTCACCGACAGCGCGAGCAGCTCCGGCACCTTGTATGGATGCAGCTCGGCAAAGGCGACCTGGAGCGTCTCGAGGCGGGCGGAGCGGGTCTTGAGCAGCACCACCACTTCCTGTTCGTCGGAGATCTTGCCCTGCCAGCGGTACAGCGATCGTCCGCCGGGCAGCACCGTGCCGCAGGCGATGAGACGACGCTCGAGCAGCGCTCGCACGAGCTTCACCGCCTCGTCCGAGGAAGAGAGTGTCGTCATGACGACGATGGCGTCGGTATGCGGCATGAGCTCGTGAAATGGACAGGGCGACGGCGCCGCGGGAT
>JBDTYL010000154.1:0-12578 GCA_040005695.1 bacterium
AGAACGTCCGCGTGCGCGCGCCGCGCATCAACACCGCGCACTATCACGGCGGCGAGCCGATCCGCATCCTGCGTCCCTTCCTCGAGGGCGAGGAGAAGAAGCCGTACTTCCTGGCGATGACCGCCGCCGGCCAGAGCGCGCTGAACGTGCAGGGCCTCGATACGGTCGTGATCGACGACACGCGCTTCACGTCGATCGTCGAGCGCGGCAAGAACGTGCTCACCAAGCTGCACCTCGGCGCCAACGAGATCCTCCAGATGGCTGGCCGCGTGCACGGGCGCGTGGCCGGTGGGCGGGTGTTCATCCTCAGCGATCGCGACATCGACTTCGCGAGCCTCAAGCCGACCGCGCCGGAGTTCCAGCTGGCGGGCGATTCGGAGCGGGTGGCGATCACCTGTGCGGACATCGGGGTCGCGGCGGACGAGCTCGAGCTGCCGGTGCCGCTGGACAAGGTCGCGTACCGCCGCGCCACGCAGTTTCTCGAGGGGCGCGGCATCATCGAGAAGGGACGCCTCACGCGCTACGGCCGCGCGGTGGAAGCGATGCCGGTGGAGCGCGAGTGGGCCGAACTGCTCGTGAATGCGGATGATGCACTCGTGCCCTACCTCTCGGTGATGAGCGGTGTGGACTCGCTGCATCGCATGACGCGCGAGGAGCGCGACCTGGACGGCCTGATCCTGCCAGGCAGCGACCACCTGACCGCCTACAACGTGTACGCCGAGGCGTATCGGGTCGCGGGCTTCGTGGGCGAAGTGTATGGCCTCCCGCGCCACCTGTTCGAGGACGAAGCGATGGCCGAGTGGGCCGAGCGGCGCGGCGTGCTCGTGAAGTCGATCGAGGACGCCGCACTCGGAATGGCGAGTGTCTACCGCGGACTCGGCATGCCGATTCCCGTCGAGATGCCGATGGCGCACGAAGGGACGCGTCGGCTGTTCTCGGAACTGCTCGCCGAGTACATGCCGTTCGACCTCGTCATCGACGAGCAGACGGCGTGGGGCGAGGAAGCCCGCGTCAGCAAGACCAGCGTGTGCGGAAGCTGGGGCGCCATTGCCGGTGAGCTGCGGTACTTCGCGGACAAGTTCGGCAATCCGCGCGCGTCCATCGAGGGGACGCAGCTTCCGATGGACATCCTCCGGAAGTATGCGACGGGCGACGAAGCGACGATGGTGTACGACGGCGAGCGCCGGAAGGCGCCACTCGTGCTCCGTCGCAAGGTGGAGTACTTCGGGTTCGAGCTGGAGCGGGAGGTCGAGGCCGTCGAGGCGTTCCCTGCCGATCGTGAGGACGAGGCGCGCAAGGTGCTGGCCGACGCGCTTGCCCGCGGTGAAGCGCGGCATTTCGCGGTGAAGGACAACCTCGGCATCATCGACGCGGTGCGGACGGCGTGGCGTCGGTCTGGGGGGAGGCTGCCCCGACTCTCGCAGGCGGAGCTTGCGTTGCTGTACGAGCGCCGTCTCGCGGCCGTGCATTCGCTGACGGCATTCAAGCAGGCCGACCTGAACCTTGCCGCGGATCTCGAGGCACTGAGCCCTCGTGCCGAGCGGGCGACGTTCGATGCGCTGCCGTCGCGGGTGAGCGTGCGCGATCGCGACGTGGAGATCGACTACGACGTGGAAGAGGTGAACGGCGCGCCGGTAGGCGTGGCGCGGTTGCAGCTTCCGGAGAAAGTGGCGCGCACACTGACGCAGGGAGAAGTGCCGACGCTCGATCGGCCGGTGCGGTTCGTCGTGTATCGCGGCCAGCGCGGCCAGGTGCGCGCAAAGACGCTGGATGAGCTCCAGACGCTGCTGGATGCGCCGTGGACGGACGACGAAGTGGCCCGGTTCAATCGCAAGCGCGACGAGCAGCGCGAGGCGGCGAGCCAGCAGCGGCGTGAACGGCTCGTGCACGGCGCGAAGCGTGAGTTGCGGGACCGCAGCAGCGCGAATCGTCCGGGAAAGCGAGAGCGCGGCCGGGACGATCCACCTGCGCCGCGCACCGGCGGCGGTCCGCGGAAGGGCGGTGGCCGGAATCACGGGCCGCCACGCACGGGCGGCCGCGGAGGCGGACGCTCCCGCTAGTCTGATTCCTCGAAGAAGCGCTCCTCGCGCACGACGACGAAACCGCGCGCGAGGTAGTTGGGGAGCGCTTGCGGGGCGTCCAGGCTGCAGGTGTGCAGCGTCACCTGGTGGGCGCCCAGCGCGAACGCCTCTTCGACGGCACGCGTCAGTAGCCAGCCTCCGAGGCCGCGCCCCATGAACTCGGGCACGAGGCCAAAGTACATGATCTCGACGCGCGCGTCCGGGTGCCGCAGGAGCTCGAAGTAGCCCGCCACCTGGTCGTGCTCGCGCAGCACCCACAGCGCGACGTCCGCGGACGCGAGATACGCCTCCAGCTCCCCCTCGGCCATGCGCAGGCGATCGCGCCATATCCAGCGCTCGCCGACCGCGGCGTAGATGCGTCGGTATTCGGCGGCGTGCAGCCGAGTGCGCTCGAGCGCGAAGTCGCCGGCGGGCTGCGGCCGTGGGCGCAGGTGCGACGGATCGGGCATCTCCAGGTGCGAGCGCAGGACCTCGATGCGTCGCATGTCAGGCGAGGACATGAGTGGAAAGATAATAGCGGCACACCGGGCGGCGTGTTGTATGAATACAGGACACATAAAACTTCTAACTATCGTACTCTTATATAGTTACGTACATGCATTGACTATAGGACTGTACGGTCCTAAATTATTGAGCGTGACCTCTCGACGAACCGCAATCCTCGACGCTGCTGCCCGGCTGATCAATGAGCAGGGCTTTGCGCACACCTCCGTCGACCAGCTGATCACGGCGACGGGCCTGAGTGGCAAGAGCCATTTCTACCACTACTTCAAGTCGAAGGACGAGCTGGGCTTCGAGGTGCTCGACCGGCAATTCGCGCGGTTTGCGGAGCGTGGTCTCGCAATCCTGCGCGAGCCGATGATCGAGCCCTTCGACCGGCTCGCGCTGTTCATCGACACGCTCGTGGCGCTCCAGCGCGAGCGTGATGGCCGCAACGGATCACCGTTCGGCAACCTGGCGGGCGAGCTCGCGGACTCCCACGAGGGATTCCGGGTGCGACTCGACCGGGTGTTCGATCAATGGGCAGGGCAGCTGGAGACGCTGTTCTGGGAACTGCGCCCGCAGTTGCGCGACGGGGTCGATGCCGCGCGGCTCTCGCGCTTCATCGTGGCCGCGCTCGAGGGCGGCATGCTGATGACACGCGTGAAGCGCGACGTCAGCGTGATGGTGGGGATCGGCGACGACCTGAAGCGATTCATCGCGACGCATCTCCGCGATGGCGAGGCATGGGGCCTCGCATCCACTGGGGCAGGAGGCGGGGCATGACGACGTTGACGGCCAGCGAGGCAGCGCAGCGGGCGCGCTTCGAGCGGGAAGCGCTGGTGCACCTGGACGCGCTTTACAGCTTCGCTCTCAAGCTCGCGCGTGCTCGCGACGACGCGGAGGACCTGGTGTCCGAGACCGTGCTACGCGCCTTCGAGCGCTGGCAGCAATACCGGCTCGGCACCAACATCCGGGCATGGCTGTTCACGATTCTCTATCACGCCTTCGTGAGTCGCCGCCGGCGAATCGACGCACGGGAGGTCCCGGAGGGCGACGGGGAATCGGGGTGGTCGCCGCAGGACGCCATCGGCGAGGCGGACCCTGAGGGCCGCTTCTATGACTCCTTCGTCGACGACGAGATCATCCGGGCGATCGACGCGTTGCCGGCGGACTACCGCGCGGCGGTGGTCCTGAGCGACATCCAGGAACTGCGCTACGCGGAAATCGCGGAGTTGCTGGGGATTCCCGAGGGCACGGTGAAGTCGCGACTCTTCCGCGGCCGGCGCCTCCTGCAGCGGGAGCTGCGCGGGTACGCGGTGGAGATGGGCTATGTGAAGGCCGTCGCGGCGTAGCTAGCGGTGCAGCTTCATGCGGTGCCGCGCGGCCTTCGCGCGGTTGCCGCACGTGGCCATGTCGCACCACCGCCGGCGGCCGTTCTTCGTCTCGTCCTGGAACACGCGGCCACAGCGCGGATCCGCGCAGCGCCGCACGCGCGTGAGTTCGCCCACGATCAGCGCCTCGGCTGCGCTCTCGACGATCGGGATGAGCAACCCGGCAAACGCGTCCCCCACGGGAACGAAGGCGCGCACGAACGAGCCGTCCGCCTGCTGCTCGAGGCGACGCGTGCCGGCACTGCGTCCGAGGACGCGGTTGATCTCGCCGAGGGCATCGCTGCGTACCTCGTGGAGGACCACGCCGCGCTCGGCCAGCGTCCGCAGCACGGTGCGGACGCGTCGCGCGTCGCCGAGCACGGCCAGGGCGCCGGCGGGCTGCTGCTGCGCGCGTCGCCGCATGGTGGCGGCGCGCTCCGCATCCAGCAGCTGCGCCCCCTCGAGCCATCGCACGAAGCGCTCGAAGTCATAGAGCGCGTCGTTGCTGCGCGGCGTCGCGTCGGAGTTCACGAAGTCCAGCCACAGTCGCTCGGCGACGAACGCGAACGAGTGACGTTCGCGCTCGTCGAGGTGAGCGAGCGATGACCGGAGCTCGAGGGGAGGGACCATTGTCACCTAGCATATCCCGCGGTGCAGGGGGCGGCAACCAGCGTTGGCATCATACCAGCGCGTAGCTTTGTCCCGACCAGAGGAGGCGTCATGGAAGGGATGACGGAAGTGCGTTCGGCCGTACGTCGAGTGGCCGTGGGATCACTCAACCCGGTGAAGATCGGCGCCGCTCGCGCCGTGCTCGCGCAACTCTTCCCCGATGCGTTGATCGAAGGCATTGCGGTGCCGAGCGGTGTGCCCGACCAGCCGTGGGGAGACGACGAGACCATCCGTGGCGCCGTCGCTCGCGCGCATGCGGCGCGTGAGGCGCTCGATGCAGACTGGGGTATCGGCATCGAGGGTGGCGTCGTCGATGCCGGTGATGGAATGGTGCGCACCTGCGCGTGGGCGGCCATCGTCGCGCGCAGCGGACGTCGTGGCGTGGGCGGGTCGCTTTCGCTCGAGCTACCGCCAGCCGTCGCGCAGCTCGTGCGGTCCGGCATGGAGCTCGGGCATGCGATGGACGCCCTGACGGGAGCGCGCGACGTGAAGCGCGGCGTCGGCGCGGTGGGTATCCTCACGGCCGGCCTCGTGACGCGGCAGGACGCCTACGAGGCGCTCGTCGCGTATGCGGCCGCGCCGTTCGTCAGCGACGGGCGCTAGACCAGCGCACCACTTGTCATCCGGCGCGAAGCGACGGAACTGCTTTCGCCCGAAGGCAACGCGCTACTCCGGCACGACCTCGCGCGCCAGCGACGGCAGGCCCGGCATGCGCGCATGGCGCCGCTGCAGGCGCTGGAGCCCGTCGTACGCGGCATACTTGTAGGCATCGGCCAGCGAGGGAAAATTGAACGCGGCCTGGATGAAGAAGTCGAGCGTGCCGCCGAATGCGATGACCGTCATCCCGACGTGAATGAGCTCGCACGCCGTCTCGCCGACGATGGTGACGCCGAGCACGCGCTGGTCTTCACGATGGAAAATGATCTTCACGAAGCCCTCGACGTCGCCGAGGATCTGGCCGCGCGGGTTCATGCGGAAGCTGGAGCGGCCGATCTCGTACGCGACTCCGCGGGCGTACAGCTCATCCTCGCTCTCACCGACGGTGGCGATCTCGGGAATGGTCCACACCCCGTACGGCATGACGTCGGAGACCGCCGTCTTGTACTTCAGGTCGAACGCGTGACAGACGGCGACCCGCGCCTGCTCCATCGATGCCGAGGCCAGTGCGGGGAAGCCGATGACGTCGCCGGCCGCGTAGATGTTCGGTACCGCCGTGCGGTAGTGCGAATCGACCTGGATGAACCCGCGGTCGTTGCACCGCACGCCCACCTCGGCAAGACCGAGCTGCGTGCTATTGCCGATGCGGCCGGTGCTGACGAGCACGCAGTCGGCGCTCAGTACGATGCCGTCGGACAACGTGACGTGCGCGCGCCCGTTGTCCACGGCCACGTCCTGCACCTCGACGTTGCCGAGCACGCTGATGCCGAGCTTCGCCGTCATCGATTGCCGGAGCGCGTCGCTCACGTCGTGGCCGAGGTGCGCCAGCAGGCGCGCGCGTGCATTCACGACGGTGACGCGCACGCCCAGAGCCGCGAAGATGCACGCATACTCGCAGCCGATCACCCCGCCGCCCACGACGATCATGGACGCGGGAATGCGCTGGAGGGTGAGCAGCGAGTCACTGTCCACGATGACCTCGCCGTCCACCTCGTAGCCCACCGGCGCCATCGGCGACGAGCCGGTCGCAACGAGAATCGTGTCGCCAGTGATCTGGCGCGGCTCGAGCCCGTAGCGGGTGATCTCCACCGTGCGGTCGTTGACGAGACGCGCCGAGCCCTGGATGGTGTAGATGCCGTGCTTCTCGATGTTCTCGGCGATGAGCGCCCATTCCGACTCGATCACCGCGCGCTCGCGGTGCATGAAATCGGAGATGGTGATGTTCTGCTTGACGCTCAGGTCCACGCCGTACAGGCCGCGCTGCCGGAGACCCGAGAAGTACAAGGCCGTCTCGCGCAGCGTCTTGCTGGGGATGGTGCCCGTGTTCACCGCAGCGCCGCCCGGCTTGGGTGCGCGCTCGATGAGGCACACGCGCTTGCCGAAGTACGCGGCCTGGGCCGCACCCTTCTCACCGGCTGGTCCCGAGCCGATGACGATGAGATCGAAGTGGTCGGGGACGCTCACGCGGCAGGGACAGAGGGAGAAGCGGCGACGAGCAACGCGTCTTCGCGGTACACGATCCACCCGGTCGTCTCTTCGGCCACCAACTCCACTTCGGTGCCGAGGGGCAGGGTCAAGTTAGGATTGTCGTGGCCGGCGGGAAAGTCCATGAGCACGGGAACTCCGAGATCCGCGACGAGATCCAGCACGAAGTCCTCGAATTCGTCCTCTTCCGACCGGTCGAGCGAAAGATGGCCGAATACGATGCCGCGCACTTTGGCGAGAAGACCGGACGCGCGCAACTGTACGAGCCGCTCGTCCACGAACGACATCGGGTCGCGCACCTCCTCGAGGAACAGGATGGCGTCGGTCGTGTCGATCTCGTAGGGCGTGCCGATGGTCTGCTGGACGAGGGCCGTATTGCCGCCGACGAGGCGGCCCGTGGCGCGGCCGGGCCGCACCGTCCGGGCCGTGTCGCGCCCGATCCGTGCGCCGGGCCGTGGCGTGGTGAGTGCGGTGAGCAGCGAGGCCGTGGTGACGTCCCGCGCACTGGGGATGAGGTCGTCCGCCGTCGGCCCGTGAAAGGCCCGCAGGCCGGCCAGGCGCATGAGCCACTGGTGGAGCACGGTGACGTCGGAATAGCCGACGAACGCCTTCGGGTGCGCGCGAAAGACGGCCGGGTCCAGGTACGGGAGCATGCGCACGGCGCCGTACCCGCCGGTGCCGCTGATGAGGGCCTTCACGCGCGGATCGGTCCACATTGCCGTGAAGCTGGCGGCGCGACGTTCGTCTTCCGCACGGGCGTACCGCCGCGTGACGGAGAGGTCGGGATCGAGGAGGACGCCGTACCCGGCCCGCTCGAGCGCGCGCACACCGCGCGCCAGCCAGCGCGGGCGCGGCGAGTAGGACGAAGCGACGACACCGATGGTATCGCCCTTCTGGAGTGGTGGCGGGCGAAGCAGGGGTGCGAGGGCGCGCTCCGGGGGCGCCACCGGAGCATCCTCGGGATCGGTGCCCGCGACGCGGCCTGATGACTCGAGGGAGGGCGGTGGCATCACGGCAAGGTAGGCTCGCCGCGCGCCCGCGCCAGCACGCCGGGGTCCGGGCACTCCCACGGTACGCTGGGCGTTCATGAGGCATCCATCCCGCGCTTCCCGACCCCCCATGATGCCCGTGTTTTCCAGGCCCACACCGTACGCTAGATTTGAGGACATGGCCGCCCCCCGCTCCGACGAGTCCGCCACCTACTTCCGCAAGGGATTCGGCCTCAAGGCCGACGTCCAGGCGGAGCTGTCCGACGACTACAACGGCCGCCTCGTCGATGCGCTGCGGGAGCAGGACTACACGCTGGTGGTGGACGACCTGACCATCCGCCTCGCCAGCGAGTTCGGTTTCTGCTATGGTGTGGAGCGCGCGGTGGAGTATGCGTACCAGACGCACCGGAAGTTTCCCGATCGTCGCCTGGTGCTCGTGGGCGAGATCATCCACAACCCGCACGTCAACGCCAAGCTGCGCGGGATGGGCATCGAGATTCTCGAGCCGGGGACGGACGGGACATTCGACTTCAGCGTGATCAGGGCAGAGGACGTCGTGATCCTCCCGGCGTTCGGTGTCACGATCGAGGCATTCGAGGCGTTGCGCGCCATCGGCTGCGTCATGGTGGACACCACGTGCGGCTCAGTGCTGAACGTGTGGAAGCGCGTGGAGAGCTACGCGCGCGACGGCTTCACCGCGCTCATCCACGGGAAGCACCACCACGAGGAGACGCGCGCGACGGCATCGCAGGTGATGAAATATCCGGACGGCCACTACCTCGTCGTCCGGCACATGGAAGAAGCCCGCATCGTGTGCGACTATATCGAGGGACTCGGCTCCCGCGATGCGTTCGTCGCGCGGTTCGCGCAGGCCGCGTCCCCCGGCTTCGATCCGGACGTGCACCTCCGGCGCATCGGCGTGGCGAACCAGACCACGATGCTCGCGAAGGAGTCGCTGGCGATCGGCGAGGAAGTCGGCCAGGCCATGGCGCGCGCGCGGGGGCAGGCGGTGCGGGACGCGGACTTCCGCACCTTCGACACGATCTGCAGCGCGACGCAGGAGCGGCAGGACGCCGTGCTCGCACTGCTCGAGGAGCCGCTCGACGTGATGGTGGTGATTGGCGGGTTCAACTCGAGCAACACGATCTCCCTCGCGATGCTGTGCGCGGAGCGTGTCCCGACATTCCATATCGAGGATGCGAGCGGCATCGACCCGATGGGCGGCACGATCCATTTTCGCCTCCCCGAAGTGCGTCACGAGGAGGAGACCCGCGCCGAATGGCTGCCTGCCGGCCGTCCGATCCGCGTAGGCATCACGGCAGGCGCCAGCACGCCGAACAACAAGATCGGCGAGACGGTCGCGCGGATCCTCGCCACGCGCGGACTCGTGCTGGAGACGGTCTGACGTCCGGCTGACCCTCCAGTCCACGACCGCCGCACCATGCTGCCGTACTTCACGCAGTACGTCGCCCTCGGCGACTCGATGTCGATCGACCTGTACCCGGCGCTGGATGCCGGCGAGATCGACGTGGCCGTGGCGCTCGAGCGCGATCCCGGCGCGGGCAGCGTCGCCCCACTCGGCGCCGCGTCGCTGCTCTACCAGAACGACGATGCACGCTGGGTGGACGACCAGGGCGACGACCTCGTGTCCCGCTATCCCGGCATCATGTTCCAGCAGCTCGCGACGGACGCCGCGACGATCGGCGACGTGTTCGGCGAGCAGCTGTCACAGCTCGAACCCAGCGACGAGGCCACTCTGATCACGCTCACCGTCGGTGGCAACGACCTGTTGAGTGCGTTCGCCAACCGGCCACGGGCATCACTGCTCGAGCGGATCGCCCGTGACGTCGCCGAGGCGTACGAATTCCTCGTCGATGCCATTCGCCGCGCCCGTCCCCACGGCCTCCTCCTGCCGACGACGATCTACGATCCCTCCGATCGATCCGGTCGCATTCCCGGCGTGCTCGCGGATGCGGGCGAGTTGCCCCTGTCCGTGCTCGAGGGCATGAACGCGCGCATTGCGCACCTCGTCGACGGCACCCCGCAGACCGCGCTCGCGGATGTGTACCGGGAGTTCATCGGACATGGGGCGAGCGCTCCCGAGGCCGACCGATGGTACTGGAAACGGTCCCTCGTGGAGCCGAATGCGCGTGGCGCGCACGAGATTCGCCGCGTGTGGCGTCGGGCGATCGACGAGGCCGACGCCGCCGACCTGGGCGCGTGATCGCCGGACTCCTCCTCGCCGCCGGTCGCAGCCGGCGTTTCGGCTCCGACAAGCTGTGCGCCAAGCTGGACGGCAAGGCCGTGGTTCGGTGGAGCGCGGCCGCGCTCACCGCGCTCGACGCCGTCTACGTCGTGATCCCGCCGGGCGCCGATGCCGTCACGCAGGCGCTGTCCCGGCTGGACGTGCGCTTCGTGGTGAACCTCGCGCGAGACGAAGGCATGGCCAGTTCCATCCGTGCGGGCGTCGCGGCGCTGCCTGCGGACACCGAGGCGGTGGTGATCGCGCTCGCGGACCAGCCACGCGCCTCGGCGGACACCACGGGCCATCTCGTGCAGCGGTGGAACGATGGGGATGCCGACGCGGTCGCGCCGGTGTTCAGTGACGGGCGCGGCCATCCGGTGTTGTTCGGACGGGCCTGCTTCGAGACGCTGTTGCAACTGCGCGGCGACACGGGTGCGCGCGCGGTGCTCGACGCGCTCGGCCCTCGCCTCGCGCTCGTGGCCGTCGACGGCCCCATGCCGGTGGATGTGGACACACCGGACGCGCTGCTCGGACTCCAGCGCACGCGGCGCGATTCCTGAAGGTCGGGTCGCCACCCCCTTCACGGAGTGATCATGGCGGCCTGCGACATGTGCGGCAACGAGTACGACAAGGCGTTCACCATCACCATGAACGGCCGCACGCAGACGTTCGACTCGTTCGAGTGCGCCATCCACATGCTTGCCCCGAAGTGCGCCCACTGCGGATGCCGCATCATCGGGCACGGCATCGAGAACGCCGGCACGTTCTATTGCTGCGCGCATTGCGCGCAGAAGTCCGGCGTGAAGGGCGCGAAGGATCGCGCGGGCTGAGCCTGCGCGCTTGCGGCCTGTGCGGCAGCCGCGCAGCTTGGAAGGGCCCCTACGGTCGCACGATGCACCCTCGCCTCATCGAACTCCTGGAGTACCTCGACACGACCCGCGCCTCGATGCTCGGTGTCGCGTCGCGGGTGCCTGTCGAGCGCTGGCGCGTGCGGCCGGCGCCCGACCGGTGGTCGGTGGCGGAGATCTGCTGGCACCTTCAGCGCGTCGAAACCGGTGTCGCGCGGCTCGTGCGAAAGCGCGCGGAACAGGCACGGGCGGACGGGCATCCCGCGGAGCGACCTGACAGCCCGCTCCTGGGTACGCGCGATCGTCGCGGCGTGACCGACCGCAGCCAGCGCTACGAGGCGCCGGCCCACGTGACGCCCCCCACCGACATCCCGAGCGCGGAAGAAGCGCAGCGACTGCTCCAGGAATCACGCGAGGTATTGCGCGCCGCCATTGCGGAAGCCGACGGGCTCGCGCTGGGATCCCTCGTGCACCCGCATCCAGCGGTGGGTCCCATCGACCTCTACGAGTGGATCCTGTTCGTCGGGCTGCACGAAAAGCGACACGAGAGCCAGATTGCCGAAATCGCGATGGCGACCACATCAACACAGTAGCACGCCTGCCGCTTCACTCCCTCCCGGAGACCTCATGCTACGTCGATCGATTTCAGCACTCGTGCTGCTCGCTGCCGCCGCGGCGCCGCTCGCCGCACAGGTGCACACGAAGCACCACGACCCGGACAAGAACGTCGCCGGCGGCCCGCTGCCGGCGGGATGGATGGGCCGCACGGATCGGCCGCAGCAGAAGATCGAGGACGCGAAGTTCGTCACGATGGGCTCGGGCTATCACGTGACCTCCGGTCCTGCTGCGATCTACTGGTCGGACAAGTTTCGCGCGAAGGGGCCGTTCACCGCGTCGGCGACCTTCCGCCAGACGAAGAACCCGACGCATCCCGAGGCGTACGGCATCCTGTTCCAGGGCCACGCGCTCGATGCGCCGGACCAGAGCTATGTGTACTTCCTCGTGCGCGGCGACGGCAAGGTGATGGTCAACCACCGCGCGGGCGCCGACGTGCACAAGGTGCTCGAATGGACGGACGCGGCCGCCGTACAGAAGGCCGATGCGAATGGCGTGGCCACGAACACGCTGACGGTCGATGCGACGAAGCCCGACTCCATCCGACTCCGCGTGAACGGGACGCAGGTGGCGGCGCTCCAGTCGGGGCACGTGGGAAGCACCGACGGCTTCGTGGGCCTGCGGGTCAACCACAACCTCGACGTGCACATCAGCGACTTCGTCCTCACCCCAGTCAGGAAGTGAGCACTCGTTGCGCCCGGCATACGCGCCGGGCGCAACGGCGGTCGCGCGTTGCCAGAGGACTTCGGACGGGCACTGGCGTTCCCAGTATGTATACAATATTGTACGCGGACTAACGCCCTTTCCGACTCGCTCCCACCGCGATGAATCCCCTCCTCCTGTTGGCGCTCGCCGCCGGCCACGCGACGTCCACACCGGCCCTGCCGCGGCAGCACGCCGCCGCGCAGGTGACCTACAATGGCCGCGCCAACGAGTTGCGCGTCCAACCACCCCGCCTCGACGACGCGGGCCTCGTCATCGATGGGAGCCTCGACGAGCCGCAGTGGGCGCAGGCCGCCCTGCTCACCGGCTTCAGCCAGTTCTCGCCGATCGACGGCGCGGCCGCCGACGACTCCACCGAAGTGCTCGTGTGGTACTCCGCGACGGCGATCCACTTCGGCATCCGCGCGTTCGAG
>JBDTYL010000155.1:0-16589 GCA_040005695.1 bacterium
ACTGTGGCCGAAGAACCGTCCGCTGGCGTGGCAGGGCAGCTGGACCGATCCGAAGACCGGACTGACGCACAGCTACAAGTTCGACGCGGTGCTCGAGGTGGCCGGTGGTCCCGCGCGTAGTCCCTATGATCCCGCGTTCAATCCGAAGAGCATCAACCGGATCGAGGCGATAGGCGACGACATTCGGCGGCAGCTCGCGCGGCTCGACTCCACCAGGACGCGGTTCGTCGCGCGATAACGCGAACCTGTGAGAACGAAAACGCCGCACAGCAAAATTGTTGTGCGGCGTTTTCATTCTTACAAAATTGTCATTCTTCCCGACAAACACGCGAACAACGTCGTTAACGCGATTGAATGTTGATAACGTCCCAAAAGTGGGGTGTTTCTGTCGCAAATACCCCCTTGAACTCCGATTGGCGGAGCCCGATTCTCCATGGAGTGGAATTGGTGTATCAGCACGTGGACCCGAAGCCGGGAGAGTACAGGTGTTCGATTCGTTGCAACGCGTGCGTCATCTGCCGTACTTCACGGAACTGGCGGCGCTCGAGGAACGAGATCCATCATGGCGCGCGGTGACAGCGGGGCTGGTGCTGCTGCGTCTCGTGGATGCGTGGATCGAGGAAGGCGCGGCAGTGGTCGCGGCGGACGGCTGGGGCGTGCGCTCGGTCGCGGCGTGCCTCGAGGAGATGCCGGCCGGACTGCCCGCGCGCGCCATCCTGATGAGTGCTCTCGACGCGCTCACCTCGGCGCCGTGCGGCGACATGCACGCGGTGACGCCGCGGCTCATGGCGTATGCGCGGACGCTCGATGCGGATGCGAAGTGGGGTCTCGCGGCCGATGTGTACGAGACGGTGATTGCGCATTCGGATCCATCCCGCGACAGCGATGATGCGATCAGCGCGCACGTGCGGCTGAGCTACTGCCGTCGTCAGCTCGGTGAGCTCGACGAGGCGGAGGCCGTCGCCCTGCAGGCGGGGCGCATCGCGCAGGCCGCGGGCGACCTCATTGGTTCGCTCGACGCGAGGATCGCGGAGGCGAAGGTCTCGATCGCGCGCGGCAATTATCCACGCGCCGAAACGATGCTGGACGAGACGATTCGATCGGCCGAGGTGGCGGATCTGCAGCATTTTCGCGCCAAGGCGATCCAGGAACGAGCCGACGTTGCTCATCTGAAAGGCGACTACGAGTACGCCATCAAGCTCGGGTACGAGGCGTTGGACAACCTCGCCGACGATCGGCTGCGCGATCGCATGCTCGGCGACATCGCTGGTGCTTTTTACAGCCTTGGTGTTCGTAGTGCAGCGCGAGACGCATATACGCTGCTTGCCGTCACCGCACAGGAACAGTACGTCCGCTGGACGTCAGCCATCAACTTGATGGAGATCGCTGCGGATGACGGTTCCCTGCCGCTGTTCGAGCGACATCGCAGACAGCTGGAGTCTGCGGCGCTGCCTCCGCTCCTGCGCGCGCAGTTCCTCGTGCACGCAGGAGTAGGACTGTGTCGCCTCGGCGATCCCGCCGGTGCCCGGCGCAACCTGACCGAAGCGATTGCCTTTGGCGCGCGGTACGGATACAACCATCTTGTTTTTCAGGCCGACGCGCAGCTCGCGGGTCTCTCCGACCTGCCACGCGTCGCGCCTGGTGAAGCGCCTGTACCGGTGGGTCTCGCAATCATAGCCACCGAGATACACCATCGAAGCGCGGGAGTTATCGCGCTTCGGTGAGTCTGATCAGCCGCCGCCACCGTTCGTAACGATCGGTCCATCGTTGCGCGGCGCGGTGGGAGAGGTGCCACAGGCCGTCAAGGCAAAGGAGGCAATCGCGAGAACCAGGAGGGACAGCTTGCGGCGGGACATGGACGACTCCGGGGCGGGGTGAACGGTTCGTGCTGAACCACACCCGAAGGCTAGGCTCGCGGCGCGGCGGGTAAACCGGCATTTTGAGACAGAAAACCGGGTTTTTGCGCCAATTTCCTTTCGCACCCTGCTTTGCACGTCGTAGCGCTCCTTCCGCGTCAACTGCTCGCCCATCTGCGCATGGTGCTCGGGGATGGTCACTCCCTTGGCACCGCGACTGATCCGGCGGAGCTGCATTCGCTCCTCCGCTCGGACGCAACGGACCTGCTGATCGTGGATCCGGCAGTTCGGGATGGCATGCACGCCGATGCGGTCGAGGAGATCATCGCGAGCCATCCGACGCTCCCGGTGATCGTGTATACCGTGCTCGGGCCGACGGCGATGCGGATGGTGGTTCGGCTGGCGAGGCTGGGCGTGCAGCACGTGGTTCTGAACCGGTTCGATGACGAACCGCGGCGCTTTCTCGACCTGATCGAGCGGGTGCCGGCGCATCCGATGGCCGAGTTGATGTTGCAGGAACTGGCGTCGCCCCTGCGGACGCTGCCGGTGGTGGTGGCCCGCGCGGTGGAGCAGCTCTTCCGTTCCCCGTCACGGGTGAAGAACAGCCAGGAGCTGGCGCGGCTTGCGGGGATGGCACCCCGTTCGTTATACCGGCACATGACCCCGGCGGGATTGCAGCCGCGGCACCTCATCATCTGCGCGCGGCTGCTGCGAGCCTACACGCTCGTGCGCGCACCGGGGAGTCGGTTGAAGGAGATCACGGCGAAGCTCGGGTACTCCGATCCGGATACGCTGAGCAAGCTGCTGTTCGAGTGGACCGGGCGGGCGCCGAAGGAGATCCGGCGCGACGTGCCGCCGGAGTTGTTCGTGAGGCTGCTCGCCGACCACCTGCGTCGCGCGGCGCCGGATGAGGAAGTACCGGAGACCGCATGAGAATCGAGAGAAAATCAGATGGCCAAGCGCACGATGCACGCATGAGCGAGTCCGAGGGCGAGGTGATCGCTGAGCAGGTCCGTGTCCTGATCGTGGACGACGAACCGGCGATCTGCCGTGCGCTGTCGATCGCGCTGGAGCGTGCCGGCTACGACGTGCGGACCGCGCTGTCCGGCGACGCCGCGCTCGCGATGCTCGAGTCCGAATACTTCGACGTGCTCGTCATCGACCTTCGCATTCCGGACACGCGTGGCGACGTCGTGTTCGAGCTCGCGGCGGCATCACATCCCCACCTGCGCCACCAGACGGTGTTCATGACCGGTGACCTCTCCGAGCGCGCGCATCGGCTCATCCTCTCGTGCAAGTGCCCCTCGGTGCGGAAGCCGTTCGAGTTGAAGGACCTCATCGCGAGCGTCGCGGCACTCGCGCCGCGCCGCGGCCGCGGAAGCCGGGGCCAGACCGCCTAGTCCCCGCAGGCTGAGGCGAGTCTAGAGCGACCAGCCTTTCAGCTTCGCGATCGTCTCCTCGAGCGCGAGCCGCTCCTCGTCGCGGCTCGCCTCCGCCCACAAGCCCTCGTACGTGCGCACGGCCAGGTCGAGCGCGAGGGGATCGTGCTCCGCACCGGCCAGGCTGGCCGCATTGTCGGCGAGCGCTGCCCGTGCCAACTGGTCGGCGGGAAAGCGCTCAGCCACCTGCTGCCAGCGCTCGACGCGGGCACGCGGATTGGACTCGCTCAATGACCACAGGTGCCACGCTCCGCGGTTGGCGGCGTCGGCGGCGATGGCGCGCTCCGAGAGCGCGCCGACGACATCGGCGCCCCGGCCCGTGAGCCAGTAGGCGTTGGCGAGCACCACCATCGCCTGCGCGTCCCGCGGACGAGCCGCGACCACGCGCTCGTACACGGGGATCACCACTTCCGGCAGGTCGTGGAAGGCGGCGGCCGCGACGACAAGCGTCTCCGGGTCGGCGGCGCCGGACAGGACCTTCATGCGGTCGAGCAGTGTGGCGATGTCGCCGGTCTGCCGATACTCGTGCACGGCATCGGCGACTGCAGTGGCCACGTCGGGAGAGGAGGACGTCATGAGCGAAAGCTACTCGGATCGAACGCGCCGCGGTGCCGTCGACAACGCAACCGCCCCGATGTCCGGGAGCACCGAGAATGCGCGCGCACTGATCGCGGAGCTGTTGCCCGGCGTGAACGCCGAGCAACTCGTGCGCGCGCTGATCGCGGAGCGCGACTCGGTGACGGAGGAGCATGGCACCGGCCGGCCGCGCAGTGCGGCGGCCGACGCGGCGCATGAACTCAGCCGCGTGCGCGCGCAGTTCGCGCTCGGGGACTCGGCGCGCAGGCTGCAGCATGCATTCAACAACCCGCTCACCGCGCTCCTCGCGGAATGCCAGTTGCTGGAATGCGAGTCGCTCAACCAGGCACAGGGTGACGCGGTGGCCCGGATCCTCGCGCTGGCGCGACGCCTCGTGGTGCTGTCCCGGCGGCTCGACGCCGCAAACGGGGACGGACGGATGGGCTGATGGGGACCCGTGGTGCGGACGATCGTGCAGATGGCGGCGGGTGCGGCATGCGGTCGTTTCGGCGTGCCTCGGCGTCCGGCACGAAGTTCGCGCAGGCGGGGGTGGGTTGCGCGAATCGCGCGCGAAGGCGATACTCGTTGCGTCCGGCGGCTCCGATCGCGTCACGCGTCCGACCCGTCGAGCAATGATCGCGGCAATCCCAGTGGCCCGTCGGTGACGGGTGCACGAAGCGAGATGAGCGCCGCGCCCGTGTAGGAATTTCGTCTGGCCCCGCGTGTGAGTTCCGCGCCGGCAGACGCAAGAGGCTCAGCACCGAATCGCATCGCACTGGTCCGTCACATCCTGCGTTCCGTCGTGGCATACGCCACGCGGCCTCTCATGTGGCTCGCACTTTCGCGAAGACGCGATTGCAGTTTCGTACCAGCAGGACGCCGTCACGCCACGCGTGGCGGCGCGTAATCACCCTGACGACAACAGCTGCATGAACGAACGCCGGCGTCCTCCACGTCGCGGCCGCGGAACCCGCCCGACGACCGATTCCGTCATCGAAACCGACGGCGAGGACAATCCCTATCGCGAATCGCCTTCCGCCGTGGACAGCGAACCGGACTCCGGTCCGCGCGACGCCGTGGCTCCCGCACCTGTCGAGCGCACCCCACGCGAGGCCGAGCCCGCGCCGTCCGACGACACGGGCGACCGAAGTGACGTTGGCGGGTCGGACGGGTCGGCCTCCGCTCCACCCGTCGAGCGGCAGCGACCGGAAGGCGGAATGCCAGGCGGCGCACCGCCGCATCCCCGCGATGCACAGGGCCAGAATGGCCGTCGCGGGCGAAGGAATCGCGGGCGAGGCCGTCGCGAGCCCGGACAGGCGCCGGCCGAGCGGCCGAGTTCCAGCGGTGCGCCGGCGGCGCCCATCACGCTGGTCCCCACGGGCGAGACGACGGGTTGGTTCGATCCCTCGCGCGATGGCGGCTTCATTCGCCGCGCGCAGGGCAGCTACCTGGCGGACGCTGGTGACGCATACGTGCCGCCGCACCTGGTGCGCCAGTATGCGCTTCGCAAGAGCGACGAGGTGTCCGGTACGACGGGCCGCGACCCGCGCGGCCGCACCGCACTGATCGAGATCACGAGCATCAACGCGGGCGATCCGGCCGAGGCCGCGCGTCGCCCCGAGTTCAACACGCTCATCGCGACCTATCCGGAGCGGAAGCTCTATCTCGAGACGGGTCGGCCGGCAAAGGCCGGCGCGGAGCTGATCCGCCGCGCGATCGACCTCATCGCACCGATCGGCTATGGGCAGCGCGCCCTCATCGTGGCGCCGGCGCGTGCCGGCAAGACGACGCTGCTGCACGCGATCACGGAGGGCATTGCCATCAACCACCCGACGGCGAGCCTGCTGATCCTGCTCGTGGACGAGCGGCCGGAAGAAGTGAGCGAGGCCATCTCGTGGGGCGTTGGCGAGGTGATCGCGTCGAGTTTCGACCAGCCGGCGGCGCGGCACGTGGAAGTCACCGAGATGGTCCTGGAGCGCGCGCGCCGGCTCGTGGAGACAGGGCGCGACGTGGTGATCGTGCTGGATTCGCTCACGCGCATGGCGCGCGCACACAACACCGCGGAGCGCGGCACGGGACGCACGATGTCCGGCGGCCTCGATGCGCAGGCGATGGCGAAGCCGAAGGCGTTCTTCGGATCGGCGCGTTCGGTGGCCGCGACATCGGGCGGCGGTTCGCTGACGATCATCGCGACGGCGCTCGTGGAAACCGGCTCGCGCATGGACGACATCATCTTCGAGGAGTTCAAGGGCACGGGCAACTGCGAGATCAAGCTCGATCGCTCGCTCGCCGAGAAGCGCATCTATCCCGCGATCGACATCGCGACGAGCGGCACGCGCCGCGAGGAGAAGTTGTTCCGGCCGGACCAGCTCGACCACGTGTACACGCTGCGCCGCGGCCTCGGCCAGATGCCGCCGCAGTCGGGGATGGAATGGCTCATCAAGCGCATCGCGAACACTCCCAACAACGACGCCCTCCTGTCGGGGTTGTAGGTGGGTTCCGGGGCGTACCGCCCCGGGGCCCATCCCTTGCTATAGATTGGGCCACCATGCACCTGCCTTGCCGTCCGGGGCAACTGGCGCTCGCCTTTCTCGTGAGCGCCTTTGCTGCGCCCACGCTGCCCGCCCAGCTGCTGCACCGCGACGTCGCGCCTGCCCCCGAGGTGGCGTCGGTGCAGTTCAATGGCGCCAGCAAGGCGATCGACCTGGTGGAGCTGCAGGCGAACATCTACACCGAGCCCACGCGGTGCCGGAGCTTCGCGCTGGCGCTGTTCTGCAAGTTCACGCCGTATCGCGGTTTCGAGGTGCGGCACTACCTGAACCGCCAGGAGCTGCAGCGCGACGTGCTGCGCATCCGCGTGTTCTACTACCGCGAGGGTTTTCGCGAGGCGCAGGTCGACACGACCGTCACGCAGCTCAACGAGAAGCAGGTGGCCGTGGCGTTCAACATCGTCGAGGGACCGCCGACGGTGGTGACCGACATGCACGTGGCGTACGACTCGACGCTGTTCACGCCGAAGCAGGTGCGGCGCCTCACGCTCGTGGAAACGGGCCGGCCGCTCGACCTCTTCGAGCTCGATTCGACGCGCATCCAGTTCCAGAACGCGCTCTGGGATCTCGGCTACGCCGACGCCCTGGTGGACACGTCCACCGTGGTGGACCAGCGGGCGCACACGGCGCGGGTGCAGCTGCGGCTCGTCCGCAACCACCTCACCACGGTGGGCAACGTGGTGATCCAGGGGACGAACGAGGTCGCGCCGGCCACCGTCATGAACTCGCTGAGCTTCCGCCCGGGCGACCTGTTCCGGCGCAGCGCGATGATCGAGAGCCAGCGCAACCTGTACGAGTCGAACCTGTTCAAGCTGGCCATCCTCGACGTCCCGGAGACCTTCGACAGCGTGAAGACGGTGAACGTGCTGCTGCGCGAGGCGGCGCTGCACGAGGCGCGCATCGGCTTCGGCTTCAACACCGTGGACTTCGTCCAGACCGACGGCCGCTTCACGCACTACAACCTGTTCGGTGGTGCGCGGCGACTCGACATCTCCGCCACCGTGGGCAACCTCTTCGCCAACTCCCTCAACGGGAAGGGGCTGTTCCATCGCCAGACCGCGGACACGACGATCACCGGCGATGCGAGCGACTTCCTCAAGCCCACGTACCAGACGAGCATCGAGCTGAAGCAACCGGCCTGGCTGCAGCGCCCGCGCAACGCGCTGGCGATCGGCGCGTTCGCGCAGCGGCGGTCGGTACCGTCGGTGGTGATCGATCGCGGTTATGGCGGGAACCTCACGTACACGCGCACGCTCGCGATCCGCGCGCCGGCGAGCCTCTCGTACCGGTTCGAGGTGACGCGCGTGGAGGCGGGCGGACCGTACTTCTGCGTCAACTTCGGCGTGTGCGACACGACGTCGATCAACGCGCTACGCTCGCACCAGCGGCTCTCCCCCGTGACGGCGCAGTTCCAGGTGGACCGGTCGGACCAGCCGCTCAACCCGACGCGCGGCTACACGGCGCGCGCGAACCTCGAGCATGCGTCGTCGTTCACCGTGTCCGACTACCGCTACAATCGCGCAGCCGGCGAGGCGTCGCTGTACACGCGGCTGGGCCCGAAGAACGCCGTGTTCGCGACGCACCTGCGGGTCGGGTTCGTGCGGCCGCTGGCCGGCGGCGGGACCATCGGTGAGGCGGTACTGCACCCGCGCAAGCGCTTCTACGCCGGCGGTTCCCAGTCCGTGCGCGGGTATGGCGAGAACCAGCTCGGTCCCCGCATCCTCACGCTGCCGCAGGGATTTCTCGTGCACGCCATGACGGCGAGCGGCGCGCCATGCGACGTGACCACCAACGCCATCCGGCTCTGCGACCCGAACACGGCGCGCGACACGATGCAGAAGGATGGCGTGTACAACGCCGTGGGCGACGACAAGTTCACGCCGCGGCCCCTCGGCGGCACGTCGCTGGTGGAGGCGAGCATCGAGTACCGGTTTCCACTGTCCTTCCTGCAGGACCTCAGCGGCGCGGTGTTCCTCGACGGCGCGGCCGTGGGCGAGCGCATCCTCGACCCGCTCGGCGCGGGCGTGCGCACGCTGGCCGACCTCGTGCGCGGCACGGGCGCGATCACGCCTGGCTTCGGCGTGCGCTACATGTCGTCGGTCGGTCCCATCCGCGTGGACGTGGGCTTCAATCCATCGCGCGCCGAGGACCTGGCCGTCGTCACGGAGATCGTGCGGAACGGGAAGCTGGAGATCGTCCCGCTCGACATCCCGAAGCACTACTCGCCGACCGGTACCTCGACAGGACTGGGCAAGATCCTGAACCGGTTCACGCTGCACTTGTCCATCGGCCAGGCCTACTGAATGCTGCGCCGCCTCTTCCGCCTGTTCGTCGTGCTCAGCGTGGTGGCGATCCTCGGGGTCGCGGCGCTCTGGATGCTGACGAACACGGACTTCGGACGGGAGCGGTCGCGGCGGTTCGTGGTGAACCTGCTGGGCGCGCAGACGCACGGCATCGTGACGGTGGACGCGATGCACGGGAACCTGCTCAGCGGCGCGACGCTCGTGCGCGTCTCGATCACCGACAGCGCGAAGCACCCGTTCCTCAAGGCCGACTCGATCACGCTGCACTACGTGCCGCGCCGCTTCCTCGCGCAGCGGCTCGACTTCGACAACGTCATCGTCTATCACCCGGACGTGGTGGTTTCGCGCCTGCCGAACGGCCCGTGGAACTACCGCGTCCTGTGGCCGGCCACGCCGCCGCGCGCGCCGGGCGACACCCTGCCGGGCTGGGGCTCGACCGTGCGCCTGACGAACGTCACCATCGTGAACGGGTTCGTCACGGTGCGCTCGCCGTGGGCGCCGCGCGGTGGCGTCCCGGCGCGCGTGCGCGACAGCATCATCACCGATGCGCTCAGTGCCGGATCCAGGCTCTACATCAACCGCGCGCCCGGCGGCTTCCAGAAAGTGGTGACGCTCGAGCGGGTGAACGCCAAGGTGCCGTTCGTGCGCTGGGCGGACCCCGCGTACAAGAGCCGCTACGTGCAGATTGCCGCGCTGCGCATGGACGCCTTCCCGTTCCGGCCACCCGCTGCGCAGGTGCGCGCACTGGCCGGCAACTTCGAGTTCAACGACGATTCGCTGTGGTGGAAGGGTGCCCGCGCGCAGCTCCCACACTCGGCGATGAATGGCGACGGCGTGTACGACCTGAACGACGGCGACATGCGCCTCACGCTCGCCGTCGCGCCGGCAACGTTCGCGGATTTCCACTGGCTGTACCCGCACTTTCCGTCGACGGGCGGCGGGAACCTCGCGATGCTCGTGCAGTGGAAGGGCGTGACGCAGGACTACGTGATCCGGAAGGCCGACCTCCGCACCGGGTCCGCGCACTTCACCGGTGACGTCGGCGTCACCGTGACCGACACGGTGTTCTTCCACGACGCGAACGTGCGCTTCAGTGGAGTCACGACGAGGCAGATCGAGGACGCTGCGCCGGGCATCCATTCGCCGCGCCAGGGCGTGCTGTCGGGACGCGCGAAGTTCAGCGGCACGCCGAAGCGCATGACGCTCGACGCCGACATCACCTTCGCCACGAACGGGCGCGGCACGAACCGCGTCGCCGCGGTGGGTGTGGTGGGCTTCACCCCGACGAAGCCGGTGGTGGTGAGCGCGCGCGACCTGCACGTGCGCCTCGAGCCGCTGCAGATCGACATCGTGAAGCTGCTCTTCCCCACCCTGCCGATTGGCGGCACGCTGAGCGGCACCGCAGTGCTCAACGGCTCCGGCGCGCAACAGCTGGTCGCGACGAACCTCGATATCGTGCACCAGGACGGCCGGAACATCTCGCATGCCACCGGCCGTGCGTCGGTGCACACGATCGGCCGGCAGACGATGGACCTCGACGTGGATGCGCACCCGCTCGCGCTGGCCGAGCTGACGAAGTTCGCGCCATCGATGCCGCTCAAGGGCATGGCACACGGCCCCGTGCACGCGCACGGACCCATCGACGCGATGCAGGTGGACACGCGGCTCTCGCTGCCCGGCGGCGGCGAGTTCGCGCTGACCGGCACGGTGGACTTCCTGTCGAAGGAGCTGGGCTACGACGTGGTCGCCGATGCGACGCGGCTCGACCTGAGCTGGGTGGTGATGTACGGTCCGGTCACCTCGCTCACCGGGGGCGGTCGCGCACGCGGGCGCGGATTCAAGCCGGCGACGATGTACTCCGACCTCGCGTTCACGTTCGGGCCGTCGTCGATCGACACGATCGGCGTGGACTCGGCATTCGTGGAGGCGCACCTGGCCAACGGCATCGCGAACATCACGCGTGCGCACATGCAGGGATCCGGCACGAACATCGATCTCTCCGGCCAGCTTGGCCTCGACTCGCTGCATGCCGGCGCGCTGACGTATGCGGTGGTGGTGGACTCGCTCGAGAAGTTCGCGCGGTTCATCCCGGGCGCCACGACCGCGGTAGCCGACACGGTGGTGGTGAAGCCGCGACCGCGTATCGCGTTCGAGGCGCGACGACGCGCGCGCGCAGACTCCGCGGCCACGGCGCGCGAGACCGAGGTGCAGCGCGCCATCGCGAACCTGCCGCCCCCCAAGCTGCGGCTGCCGACGGACACGCCGAGGGCCATCCCGAAGGGACTGCTCGCGGGGTTGCTGCGCGCCAATGGGACGATCAAGGGCTCGGTCGATCGGTTCTCGCTCGAGGGGACCGCGAGCGGCACGGGACTCATCGTGCAGGGCAATGCGGTGCGGCACTTCGCGGCGGACTATACGTGGCTCGATGCGCGCACGAAGAAGTCCACGATGGGCGTCAAGCTGCGCGCCGACACCATCAGCGCGTACGGATTCGCCTTCGACAGCCTCGCGGGCGACCTCACGTACCTCGCGCCGAACGGCACCGTGGCGCTGCGCGTGCGACAGGGTACGCAGCGCGACTATTCGGTGAACGGTGACTTCACGCTCGACAAGGCACGCAACCTCCTGCGGCTCAAGGACGTCGCCCTGCGGTTCGACAGCACCACGTGGCAGACGACGCATCCCGCCACGATCCGCTTCGGGGCGAGCGGCGTGGAGGTCGTGAACCTGGAGCTGCGCGACGGACCCACACGACGCATCTACGCGAACGGCCTGCTGCCCACCAAGGGAACGGCCAACTTCGACTTGCAGGTCACCGACTTCGCAGTGGAGAACGTGGCCGAGCTGCTCCAGAGCGACCTCGCGCTCACGGGCCGCCTGAACCTCGATGCCCACGTGTCCGGTACGGCCGAAGATCCGCGGGCGGCGGGCAAGATCGACTTCGTGAAGGGCATGTACAACGAGACCGTCGTGCCCGAGATCCACGGCACCTTCTCGTACGCCAACCGGCAGCTCACGACGAACGCCTCCGCGACGGATACGAGCGGCAAGGTGCTCGCGAGCCTGATCGGCACCGTGCCGATCAACCTCGCACTCTCCGGCGTTACCGGATCGCGCCTGCTCGACCTCCCCCTCAACTTCTCGCTTGGCTCGGACAGCCTGCCCATCCAGTTGATCCCGCAGTTCACCGCGGCGGTGACCGACGTGAAGGGCAGTGCGCTGGGCAAGGTGACCGTGGGCGGCACGCTGAAGCGACCGGTGCTCAAGGGCAACGTGACGCTGACCGACGTGCAGTTCCGGCTGGCGGCCACCGGCGCATTGCTGGAGCACGTCAACGGCACCGTGCGAATGACGGGCGACAGTGTGTACGTCGATTCCATCGTCGCCGTGGCCAACGGTCCCATGCGCCTGTCCGGCACGATCGCCGTGGGCAACTGGCGCGAACCCACGTTCGACCTGGCATTCATGGCGCGTGACGCACAGCTGATCAACAACGCGAGCGGCGAGGTGCATGCGGACGCCGACCTGCACGTCGGTGGCGGCCTGGGTGCGCCGACCGTGACGGGCGCGGTGACGGTGCAGCACGGCGTGCTCTACATCCCTGAATCGCGCGGCAAGAAGCTCATCGGCGCCGGCGACCCGTCGCTGTTCAACGTGATCGACACGTCGCTGACCGTGCAGCGCGACCTGTTCCCTGCGCAGTCCGCGATGTTCAAGAACCTGCACGTGGACGTGGACTTCAACGTCATGCGCAACACGTGGGTGCGCTCGCGTGACGCGAACGTGGAAGTGTTCACCGACGGCCCGCTCAAGGTGAGCGTGGTGGGTGACGCGCTCTCGCTCACCGGCGCCATCGATGCCGACCGCGGCGAGTATACCTTCCTGGCCAAGCGCTTCCAGATCAAGCGCGGGTCGGCGCTCTTCATCGGCACGCCGGACCTCAACCCCACGCTGCAGATCACGGCCGAGTACCAGGTGAAGCAGGCGGCGGGCACGGCGACGAACATCCGCGTGCTCATCGGCGGCACGGTGGAGACGCCACGCATCTCGCTGGAGAGCGATGCACAGCCGCCGCTGTCGCAGAGCGACCTGCTCAGCTACCTCGCGTTCGGCGAGCGGTCCACGTCGCTGCTCCAGTTCAACCAGACGTCGCTCTCGGCGAATTCGGGCGGCAACCTGCTGAGCGTGGCCGGAACGCGGCTCGCCGGCATCGCTTTCGGCGTCGCGCTCGACGAGGCGAAGGGCAGCGCCGCCCGCTCGCTCGGCCTCGACGTGTTCAACGTGACGCCCGGCGACTTCCCGGTTGGGACGGGGGGAGTCGACCAGTTCTTCAAGGGCACGGAGATCGAGGCTGGCCGGTACATCAATCCACGGACGTTCGCGTCGCTGATCTTCACGCCGGGCGCGTTCACGTGTTCGACGAGCCATACGCAGAACAGCTCGTGCGCGCCGCCCGGTGCAACGATCACGCATCGTACGGCGCGCGGGCTGCGCCTCGACGTGAGCTACAGCCCGCGCTACTTCCTGGATCCGCCGACGCTCGCCGGCCAGACGTTCACGGGGGGTGGCCAGTTCGGTGCGTTCCTCATTCGTGAGTGGCGGTTCTAAAAAAACATGGGGGACGGCTCGCTCGCTGGACGGAGGACGGCTCGCTCGCTGACGCTCGCTGGACGGGAGACGGCTCGCACGCTGGACGGGAACGGGGACAAGAAAAAGGACGCGCCTCGTCCTGAGAAGGGGACAGGATGCGCGAATGGTGCGTGGGCGTCGCGAGGAGTCAACCGATTGGCACCATGCGAGTTAGCGCGAGCTCTGCGCGACGCGGGAGGCTGGTCTCGCGAATGCCTTAGGGATGGCACCGCCGCACACCGTTCCGCGGCGCCCTATCTCGGAGACCTCCCATGCGCATCGCGTCGTTCACCCTGGCCGGCCTCGCTGTCGGCGCCGCACTCGTCGTCGCTCCCGTTCCCTCGTTCGCGCAGTCCCGAGCCGCTGCGCGCGCCGCCAGCAGCGACGCGATCGGCATGTTCGACGTGACGCCGTACGCCGGCTACATGATCTTCGGCAGCTACCTGAGCGGCCCGTTCGGCACATCGCTGACGAATGCGCCTGCGCCCATCTACGGCGCCCAGCTGGGGATGAAGATTGCGCCGAATGTCTCGATCATCGGCAACCTCGCCACGGCGAGCAGCGACATCCAGGCCGGCATTCCGTTCCTCGGCGGGATCTCGGTGGCAAAGAGCACGCTCGTGATGTACGACGCCGGGCTCCAGGTCGACTTCCCGGTGACGTCGGCGTACGGCACGAGCTTCTCGCCGTACATCCAGGGTGGTATCGGCGCGCTGCACTACGACATCACGGAGTCGTTCCTCTCCACGACCGCGACCAACCTGGCCGGCAACGTGGGCGTGGGCGCGGACATCGGTGTGGGCCGCGGCGTGGGCCTGCGGCTGATGGCCAAGGACTACATCGGCAAGTTCGACTTCCGGCAGGCGACGTCGTTCGACGTGAACACCAGCACGACGCAGAGCTTCGCCTTCAGCGCGGGGATGCGGTTCTCGTTCTGAGACGGGAGGCGCGCGCCCCGCGATGGATGGCGGGGAGCGCGCGGTGGTCCAGGACTAGTGGCCGGTGCGCTCGACCGTCTTGCCGGCGAAGTTCTCTGTGGTGACGTCCTTGTTCGCCTGCAACGATCGCACGTAGGTGACCAGGGTCCAGATCTGGTCTTCGGAGATGAGGCTGCCCCACGCGGGCATGCCTTCCGGACGTCCCTGATAGATGGACTCGAACACTTCCGCTGGCTGTCCACCGAAGTGCCAGCGACCGTCGGCGAGACTGGGTCCCATGGCGCCGCTGCCGTCGGCGCCGTGGCAGTCGATGCAGTTGTACGCGACGAACAGCTTGCCGCCAGCGTCGATGGCCTTTGCGTCGCCCTCATGCGGATTACGGAGCTGGAGACCGGCGAACGGCTTCACCATGCCGGGCTGGATGTGCTCGGCGTGCGAGACGAAGCGGCCGGCGAGGTCTTGCGCGGATGCGGCGGTGATCTGCGGCTGGGCAGCCTGACGCGCGATGCGCTGAGGTTCCTCGGCGCTTGAATCGCGCGTGCATGCCTGAACCGCGAGCGTTGCGGCCGCGAGCGTGAAGGTGGCCAGTCGAGTGTGTCGCATCGTCCATCCTCCGAGAGGGCAACCACCAGGGCAACTGCATTCTACCGCAGGGGACACGGAGGGACGCAGAGGACTGCGTGAACACGATGTCCAGGACACAGTGCAGCGTCGACGTCGTCGTTCCGGCAGAAGAAGCAGATCCCTCGCTCACGCTCGGGATGACACAGGCAAGAAGCAGATCCCTCGCTCACGCTCGGGATGACACGGCTCGCTCGGGATGACACGGCTCGCTCGGGATGACAGGGGCTCGGGATGACGAGTCAAAGTGAAAACACGAACAGCATGCCGCCCCAGCTCGTCCAGCGGGCGAGGTCGGGCAGGGTGGAGCCGCGCTCGCGGACATCGTATGGCAGGTTCGCGGCCACATCGCCGGCGATGAGGAGTCCCATGTCGCCGCCGATGCCGGCGTAGATCGCGACGTACTGCTTGCCGTCGGGGCCGAGGTAGGTCATGGGATTGCCGACGACGCCGGAGCCGACCTTGAACTTCCAGAGCACCTTGCCGCTGCGCGCGTCGGCGGCCTTGAACCAGCCGTCGAGCGTGCCGTAGAAGACGACGTTGCCCTTGGTGGCGAGCGCGCCGCCCCACACCGGGTACGGCTCCTTGATGCCCCACACCTTGCGGCCGGTCGTCGCGTCCCACGCGATGAACTCGCCGCGGTAGCCACCCGGGCCCGCGACTTCTGGCGCGTTGCCGCCGATGTACGGCGTGCCGGGGATGTACGACACTTCGCGTGCCTCGAAGTCCATGCAGAGGTTGTTGGTGGGCACGTAGAACAGGCCCGTGGCCGGCGAGAATGCCGCGGGCTGCTGATTCTTTCCGCCCTCGAGACTCGGGCAGATGAACGACATCTTCTTGCCCTGGAACGGCGTCTTCTCCGGGTTCAGCGAGGGACGACCCGTGGCGAGATCGACGCCCGTGGACCAGTTCATCGGCACGTACGGCTTCGCGAGGATGACCTCGCCGGTAGCGCGATCCATCGTGTACGCGAAGCCGTTCCTGTCGAAGTGGACGAGTGCCTTGCGCGTCTTGCCGCCGATGGGGAGGTCGGCGAGGATGTTCTCGTTCACGGCGTCGTAGTCCCACACATCGTGTGGCGTGGGCTGGAAGGCCCAGATCATCTCGCCGGTGTCGGCGTCGCGCGCGATGATCGCGGCGCTCCACTTGTTGTCGCCTGGCCGCTGCGCGCCGTTCCACGGGCCGGGATTGGACGTGCCGTGATACACGAGGTTGAGCTCGGGGTCATAGGAGAGCCAGCCCCACACGGTGGCGCCACCCTGCTGCCACGTGTTCGAAGGCCAGCTCGTCGCCCCTTGATTGGCGCTCGTGTCGCTCCTGCCATACCAGGGCTTGAAGCGCTTGCCGACCTTGATGTCGGCGTCGGGACCGATGTTGTAGGCGCGCCAGACCTCCTTGCCGGACACCTGGTCGATCGCGGCGATCCAGCCGCGCACGCCCATCTCGCCGCCGCTCGAGCCGACGATGACTTTGCCCTTCACGGCCAGCGGCGCCATCGTCATCGTCTCGCCCTTCGCAAGGTTTCCCATCTGCGTGCGCCAGAGGAGCTTGCCGGTGGCGACATCGATGGCCACGGTATGGCCGTCGAGCAGGTTGTAGAAGATGCGCCCGTCGGCGTAGGCCGCGCCGCGATTGACGACGTCGCAGCAGGCGAGGCCCACGGCCGTCTGCGAGTTCT
>JBDTYL010000156.1:0-4818 GCA_040005695.1 bacterium
AGGTCCACTGCCAGCGCTCCTTGATGTCCTTCGACGGCTCGCCCGAGTAGAACCATGGATACGGATTCACCTCGCGGTGGATTTCCGTGCGCCGGTTGTACTTGTCGAGGTAGCCGCCATTGTTCGTGCCCGAGTAGAACAGGTCGGGCTCGAGGGGGTCCGGAGCGATGTAGCCGGGCTCACCGCCGCCCGCCTGATACGACTCGGCCATGCCGCCGAGGGTGATGTCGTTGGCGCCGAGCGCGGGAGGGGCGCCGTCTGCGCCAGTGCCTGCGCCGCGTCCACGGCCGGCTGCACCACCGCGGCCGCCGCGGCCGCCCGCACCCTGCAGCGCGTCGAACGCGCCGAGGTTCCAGTTGAACGGCGTGCAGAGGGTGCTGTTGTCCTGCTGCGAGCCGCACACGTGATACGGGATGTGCGCCGTCGTCGCGACGTGGTAGAACTGTTCGGTGGGGTAGTCCTCCGCCGTCCAGTGGCCGCCGGTGTTCGTGGATACCGCACCGCCCCCATCGTTGCCGACGACGAGGTGCGCGGGGTCATCCGGGTCGATCCACAGGTCGTGCATGTCACCGTGCGTCCCGTTGCCGATGTTTGCGAGCGTCTTGCCGCCGTCCTTCGAGCGGAACATGGACGTGTTCTGCATGTAGACGACGTCCTGGTCCTTCGGGTCGGCGTGGACGTGCGTGTAGTAGAAGGCGCGCTGCCGGATGTCTCGGCTGCCGTTGACGAGCGTCCACGTGGCGCCGGCGTTGTCGCTCCGGAAGAGGCCACCGCTGTCATTCTCGACGAGCGCGTACACCCGGTTGGCATTCGCTCCCGACACCGCGACGCCGATGCGGCCCACCAGGCCCGTCGGCATGCCCGGGTTCCGCGTGATCTCCGCCCAGGTCTCGCCGCCGTCCGTGCTCTTGAACAGCCCGCTGCCGGCGCCACCGCTCGACATCGTGTATTCGGTCCGGAAGGCCTCCCACATCGCCGCATAGATGATGTTGGGGTTCGTGCGATCGATGCTGATGTCGATCGCGGCCGTCTTGTCGTCGCGGTACAGCACTTTCCGCCACGATTTCCCGCCGTCCGTGCTCTTGAATACGCCGCGCTCGGCGTTGGGTACCGAGTACTTCCCGAATGCCGCGACGAAGATGATGTCGGGGTTGGTCGGGTGGATGCGGATCTTCGAGATGCCGTCCGACTGGTCGAAGCCGAGATGCGTCCAGGTCTTCCCCGCGTCGATGGACTTGTACACGCCGTCGCCGGCCATGATGTTGCCGCGAATGCAGGTCTCGCCCATGCCGATGACGACGATGTCCGGGTTGCTCTCGCTCACCGCGACGGCGCCGACGCTTGCGCTCTTCACCTGACCGTCGGTGACGGGCGCCCAGTTCTCGCCGGCATCCATGGTCTTCCACAGGCCGCCACCGGTGGCGCCGAAGTACGCCTCCTTCGGCCTGCCACGCACGCCGGACGCGGCGATCGAGCGACCGCCGCGATCGGGGCCGATGTTGCGCCACTTGTAGGATGCGAGCAGGGCGGAATCGGCCATGCTCACGGGTGGTGCGGCGACCGCACCGGGATGCAGCGCGACGCTGGCGCCGCCGAACGTGATGCCGATCGCGGCAGGAACCGACAGGGCGATCAGGGAGCGAAACGGAAGCATTCGCAGTCTCGGGAAGGGCGAACCGGCAGTCCGGCGGATGTGATGACGAGATACGTTGATGCCACGGCCCGCGTTGGGCAACCAGCCGGGCGATCTGCGCCGCAATGGCCCCATGCGACATCTTTCTCGCGCGCGCTGGGCATCACGCCACGGAAGAGGGCATGAAGGTCATCAAGTATCTCGCCAACCTCGGCTACGGAACGCGTCGCGAAGTCGAGCGCATGGTGCGCCAGCGGCTGGTCACGCGGAGCGATGGCAGCACCGTGCGCGAGGGCGACACGTTCGCGCACGAGGAGTTGCTCGTGGACGGAAAGCCGCTCGACGCCCCGCCCGGGTCCGTGATCATGCTGCACAAGCCGGTGGGTTACGTCTGCTCGACGCGGGACGCGAGCCGCCTGATCTACGAGCTGTTGCCGTCGCGCTTCCTCATGCGCACGCCCGTGATGGCTCCCGTCGGGCGCCTCGACCGCGAGACATCGGGCCTGCTGCTCGTCACCGATGACGGCCAGGTGAACCACCGGCTCGCCTCGCCGCGCACGCACCTGCCCAAGGTGTACGAGGCCCGCCTCGCGAGCGACCTGCGCGGCGACGAGGCCGAGATCTTTGCGAGCGGGACGCTCATGCTGTCGAAGGAAACGACACCCCTCGAACCGGCGACGCTGGTGGCGCTCGACACACGCTCGGCGCGCGTGACAGTGAGCGAAGGCCGCTACCACCAGGTGCGTCGCATGTTCGCCGCGGTGGGCAACCACGTCGACGCCCTGCACCGGCGCGCCATCGGCGGCCTCGAGCTCGGCGACCTGGCATCCGGCGGCTGGCGCCTGCTTTCCGACGACGACATGGCACGGCTGTTCGATTGACCCAGAGTTTTTGTCGCGGGGCCGGGCACCAACGACGAAGGGGGAACGCGGATCGAACGGAGACGACCTGATCCCACGGATCACTTCGCGCGCCGTCCGCTCTCCATTGCACAGCATCGAACTCTTGTCATCCTGAGCGCCGCGAAGGCCTTCCTTGTCATCCTGAGCGCAGCGAAGGATCTGCTTTCCTTGTCATCCTGAGCGCAGCGAAGGATCTGCTTTCCTTGTCATTCTGTGCTCACGGATTCGGCCGGCGCATTGCCATCAGACCTGACAACGGTCAGATCCGCATTTATCCATCCCATCCGCGTAATCCGTGTCCACCTTTCGTCGTTGATGCTTGCAAGGCCTACCGAATCGCAGTGAGCACCTTGAAGCGCGACCCATCATGGACATTCGTGACATTGCCGAACCGAAGCCGCACCGCCTGCTCGTAGGGCAGCGTCCTGTTGGCCACGAGAAAGAGCCGGCCGCCGTCGCGGAGTCCGTCCCACGCGTCCGCGATGAACTGCCGCGGGACGTCGAGGTCAGTCGCCTTGCCGACATGGAAGGGCGGGTTCGTCACCACAACGTCGAACCGCTCGCCGCGTACCGCTGAGGCTACGTCGCTCGCAATGGCTCGATAGCCGGCGATGCCGTTGGCGTCGGCGGATCGTGTGGCCGAGCGGATGGCTTCGACGTCGGCGTCGAGCATGGTGATGCGGCCGGTGCCCGAGAGTGATGCCGCAGTTATGCCCAGGGCGCCATATCCGCAGCCGATGTCGAGCACGTTGTCGCCCGGCCGGATCTCCATCGTCTCCGCGAGGGTGCGCGTCGCCTCGTCGAGGTGATCCCAGGAGAAGACACCAGGCCGCGAGTAGAGCGTGCAGGATTTCCCACGCAGGGTTGCCGTAAGCTCGTTGAAGTGGTTGGGATCGAGGAACGGATTGTCGAGCACCTCGGCGCTCGCCGGCGCCTCGGCGCGCTTCACCGCGCTGACGACGCGGTGCGTGCTGTCGCGCGCCAGCACCCGGGCGTTGCCGAATATCGACTCGAGGGTGTTCGCCGCCGTCTTGATACCCTCATTCGTCGCGCCGGCGACGTAGCAGCGCCCGCCGGTCTTCAGGATTGCGAAGGCATCGGCCAGCAGCTGCAGGAGTGCGAGACGTTCCTGCGGAATGCGGATGGCGACCGTATCCGCCGCGACGCCACCGGGGAGGGCGAGCGCGCCGTGGCCGGCGAACACCTCGCCGCGCGTCGCGCGATTCGCGTCCAGCGTGCGCCGCGTGGCCTCCACCGACACCACGTTCCGGTCGGCAAGCAGCACGCGTGCCGCACCACCTGCATCCGCCACCGCGCCCACGAGACCATTCCCGCAGTTCAGGTGCACCACCGTCTCGCCGGCCTTCGTGACGAGATGCTCGGCCAGCAGGATGGTCGCCGGATCGAGCCGCCCGTGGGCGAAGGTTCCCTGTTTAGTAGCCACATGATACAAAACACCGTCCACCCGGACGTCATAGGTCCGCCACGTGTGGTACGCGGTCTCGCTCACGTAAGGGCCCGCACTTCGTCCGGCGTGAGCATCCGCCATTCGCCCTTGGGTAGGGTGCCGAGGACGAGCGGACCGATGGCGATACGCACGAGCCGCAGCACCTCGATGTCGAGCACGTCGAAAATGCGGCGGATGTGCCGGTTCTTTCCTTCGTCCAGGACGATCTCGCACCATGCGCTGCTCCTCGAGCCCACGCGCAGGAGCGAGATACGCTTCACCTCGAGCCGTTCGCCGGAGTCCTGCTCGACGACGCCGTCGGCGACGTGGTGCAGCGCTGCCTCGTCGAGCAACGCCTTCACCTGCACGTGATAGACCTTGTCCACGTGCGACGCGGGGTCGAGCAGGCGGGCCGACCATCGTGAATCGTTCGTCAGGAGCAGCAGGCCCTCGCTCGCCTTGTCCAGCCTGCCTACAGGCGCAACGAACGGCAGCGGCCCGCCCTCGAGACATTGATAGATGGTCGCACGGCCCTGCGGATCATCACGCGTCGTCACCAATCCCCGCGGCTTGTTGAGCGCCAGGTACACCCGCTCGGTCCGCACGATCGGCGCGCCGTCGATCTCGATGGCGTCCCGCTCGGGGTTGATGCGAAGTGCGGTGTCGCGCACGACGCGTCCATTGATACGGACGCGGCCGGCCTCGACGAGGCGCACTCCCTCCGCACGCGAGCAGACGCCGAGCTTCGAGAGTCCGCGCGGAATACTGACGGTGCCGGCTGGTGACGCGTTCGGGCGATCCATCGTGTGAATTTACGTCGTGCGCCGTGAGCACCG
>JBDTYL010000157.1:0-1783 GCA_040005695.1 bacterium
GCGAAACTGCACCGGCTGTGACGTGACGCCGAGGGAGGACGCGGTCACGATTGTCGAGCCGGTATCGTGCGTGACCAGCCGGCCGGTACGATCGATGGTCGCCACGGCTTCGACCGAGCTGCGCCAGACCACCGGCACGACGACGGTGTCTCCCGTCTCGTTGCGGACCGTCGCGGTAAGGAGCGGGTCTGCGCCGCGCTCTACGGCCCGCGGCCCGCCATCGATGGTGATGGCCGCGACCGTCACGCTCGTGATGGCGTCGGCGCCGCGCCGACAGCCAACGCCGGCGACGAGGCCCACCAGCGACCAGGCCACGACGCGCGCAAGACGCGGACAGCGGCGCCTCGGCGCTGTCAATATCCGCCACTGGCAACTCATGGCGTGCTCCACAAGATGAAGATGTTGCATGCGTCTGGGAGGTCGACGGCGCGCGCGCGATGGGTGCCACGATCGCGGCCGGTCAGGAGAGGAACAGACATCTTAAGTCCGCTCCCGGAGGCGAGCAACGATTTTCTGTCGCCGGTGTAGTCACCCCGCAATGCGACGCTATCGCGGTTCCGATGGGCGTGTGGTATCATAATGGGGTCGTGGATCGTCCTTGTCCCACGGGCCGAAACGCGCTTGCCGTCCGGGTCCCAGGTGGCGACGCAGGCGCAGTCGCGCCGGCCTCGGGTCCGGTCCCTCCCTCATCGATGATGAACAGCGTCAAGATCCGCCTCCTCCTGCTCGCGATGATGCTGGTACCGTGCGGGTGGGCTTTGCCCGCCGGTGCGCAATCGGCTGTCCGGTCGACGCCTGACCGTACGCGCGCGCAACTCGAGGCCCAGGCAGTTGCCGCCGAGAGCGCCCATCGGTCGGAGGAGGCCTTCCGGATCCGGAGTCGCCTCCGCGAGGGTGACTTCGAGGACGGCGACCGGATCATCGTGTTCTATGACGGCATCGGCCTGCAGCGGGGCGACACCGCCGTCGTGCAGACCGGCAGGCTGCTGCGCCTTGGCGAGCCGATGGGCGACGTGAACCTGCGCGGCGTGCTGCGGTCGGAGATTGCGGACAGCATCTCGGGTCGCGTGGGGAAGTACTTCAAGAACGTGACGGTGCACGTGACGCCCCTCGTCCGGGTGTCGATCACGGGAGCGGTTCGTGCGCCAGGCTTCTACTATGCGCGCGCCGACATGCCCGTGAGCGACGTCATCATGCGCAGCGGCGGGCAGGATCAGACGTCGGACCTCGGGAATACCGTGATCAAGCGTGGCCAGCAGGTGCTCTGGACGGCGGAGGACGTTCGTACGGCCCTTCGTGACGGCGTGACGCTGGAAGGGCTTGGGATCCTTCCGGGGGACGAGATCGTGGTGGGAGTGCGAAGCACGAGCGACGTCTGGGTGAAGACGCTCCAGTTCGGCGTGCCTCTGCTTTCTGCAGTCCTGCTTCAACTCGTCATTCGGCGGTGACGGGATGCCGGTGCTCGTCGAACCCGGTGCGCTGACCGTGTCTTACTCCGTGCTGGCGCATGTCTGACCAGTTAGTTCCTGCGCCACGCGCTACATCTCCCGACGAGATCGCCCTGCGAAACTGGGAGTCGCGGCCGGGACCGTCTGTCCCGACGACGCTGCCCGCGGAGCGAGTAATCGCCGCGGTGCGGAGGTACAAGTGGCTGATGCTCGCCGTCTTTGCACTTACCACTGTGTGTGGCGCAATCGCGACACGCCTCGTGACGCCTCAATACGATGTGCGGGCGAGCATCATGATCACCAGCGACAGCCCGATGGAGAGTCGCACTGGGCCC
>JBDTYL010000158.1:0-2428 GCA_040005695.1 bacterium
GCGTTTCACTGCATCCCGCTGGCGGAACTCGATCCGGAGTTTGCCAAGGCGCAGCTACTCCTGCTGACGCGCGAATGGTACATGGCCGGCAACGGGCAGCTCCCCGCCTACGAGTGGGCCTTTGGCGACGCCAATCCGCCAGTGCACGCGTGGGCCGCGTGGCGTGTATTCGAGATCGACCGGGCGCAGCGGGGCGGCGCCGGTGACCTCGACTTCCTCGAGCGGATCCTGCACAAGCTCCTCATCAACTTCACCTGGTGGGTGAATCGCAAGGACCCGCACGGCCTCAACCTGTTCCAGGGCGGCTTCCTGGGGCTGGACAACATCGGCGTGTTCGATCGCAGCGCGAAGCTGCCGGTGGACGGTCACATCGAACAGTCCGACGGCACCGCGTGGATGGCGATGTACGCGCTGAACCTGCTGCGCATCTCGCTCGAACTGGCGCTCCACCGGCCGGTCTACGAGGACATCGCGACGAAGTTCTTTGAACACTTCCTCGAAATCGCCGGCGCCATGCGCAATGCGGGTGGCCACGGCATCGACCTGTGGAACGAAGAGGACGGGTTCTTCTACGACGTGCTCCATTACGACCGTGGGTCGGATTCGACGTGCGCATCGCTGCCCCTCAAGATCCGATCGATGGTGGGACTGATTCCGCTGTTCGCGGTGGAGACGCTGAGCTCGGATCTCCTCGAGCGCTTGCCCGGGTTTCGAAGGCGCATGGATTGGTTTCTCGAGTACCGGCCGGATCTCGCATCCCTGATCTCGCGCTGGCAGGTGCCCGGAGTGGGGAGTCGGCATCTGTTGTCGCTCTTGCGGGGGCACCGCATGAAGCAGCTGTTGCGCCGGATGCTGGACGAGACCGAATTCCTCTCGGCGTACGGCGTGCGCGCGCTGTCGAAGTACCATGCGGAGCATCCGTACCGCCTGCATCTCGGCGAAGTCGAGCATATCGTGACGTACCAGCCCGGTGAGTCGGACAGCGGCCTCTTTGGGGGAAACTCCAACTGGCGCGGGCCGATCTGGATGCCGGTGAACTACCTGCTCGTCGAGTCGTTGCGGAAGTTCCACTCGTATTACGGTGACGACTTCCGCGTCGAGTGCCCGACCGGGTCGGGAACGTTCCTCAGCCTGCGCGAAATCGCCGACGAGCTTTCCGCGCGCCTAGCCCGGCTCTTCCTTGTCGACGCCAGCGGGCGCCGTCCGAGCGCGGGCGAAAACCTGCTGCAGCAGGCCGATCCGCACTTCCGCGATTACCTGCAATTCTACGAATACTTCCATGGCGACAATGGCCGCGGCGTGGGGGCCTCGCACCAGACCGGCTGGACGGCTCTCATCGCGACGCTGCTTGCCGAGGCAGCACCGGCGGCTCCGCGATCGACCGCGGCCGCACAGAAGTCGCAGCGGAAAGTGCGGAGGAAGTCATGATTCTCGCCTGTGACGTGGGTGGCACGAAGACGAACGTGGCGTTGCTAGAGCAGGTCGGCACGCGATTGACGGTCACGCGGCTGATGTCGTTCCCAAGTCACGAGCACGCTTCGTTATCGGAGATCATCGCCGCGTTCCTCGGCGAGACGCGGCCGACGCTGCATGCGGCCGGCTTCGGCATCGCCGGTCCGGTCATCGGGCATCTAGTGGAGACGACCAACCTGCCGTGGGAGGTCGACGGCCTGCGGTTGGCCCGCGAACTCGGACTCGAACGCGTGTCGATACTCAACGACCTCGAGGTGCAGGCATGGGCCCTCCCCGAGCTCGGCGCGACTCAGCACGTGAGCGTGCAGGCTGGCGTGCCGGCACCAGGCAACCTGGCCGTGATCGCGGCGGGCACAGGCCTTGGCATGTCGGCGCTGCTGCGTGGCGACGGCCCCGTGCGCTCGCTGGCGAGTGAGGGCGGGCACGCCGGCTTTGCACCGGACGACGAGATGGAGATCGAACTCCTGCGGTTCCTGCAACGCCAGTTCGGTCGAGTGAGCGCGGAGCGCGTGCTCTCGGGGGCGGGGCTGTTCAGGATCTACGAGTTCCTCCGGGAGCGCGAGAGGCAGACGGACCCCGCCTGGTTCACCGCGGCCCTCGCGCACGACGATCCCGCGGCAACCGTCGCGCATGCGGCGCTCGATGGGCGCAGCGCCATCGCGGAACGGGCGGTCCTGCTGTTCGTGCGCGCCTTTGGCGCCGAAGCGGGCAACTGGGCGCTCCGCACGATGGCGACGGGCGGTGTGTGGCTCAGCGGGGGAGTGGCGCGCAAGCTGCTCGTCGGGCCCGAGGGCACCTCTGAGGCGTGGCGACAACTCGCCCACGAAGCCCTTGTGGCCGGCTTTCGCAACAAGGGCAGACTGACTCCGCTGCTGGATGCGATGCCGCTCTACATAATCACGACGGACGACGCCCCGCTGATGGGTGCCGCACGTTTTGCGCTGACCGAAGCCGG
>JBDTYL010000159.1:0-9052 GCA_040005695.1 bacterium
GACGATTCCGGCCGAGGCCGTGGTGCGGGACGCGACCGACCTCCTGCGCGTATACGTCTATGATGCGAAGACGCAACGAGTATACGCCCGGCGCGTCACGATCGGCGCTGCGTATGGGCAGGAAGTGGAGGTGCGCGAGGGCGTCGTCGCCTCCGACATGATCGTGGTGGGCGGGCAACATCGCGTGCGCGAGGGATCCCGCGCCGCGGCCCGCGTCGTCGGCTCGTCGCCAGCGGGCAAGGGCGATCGATGAACCTGGTCAAGGCATCACTGCGGCATCCGGAAGTCACCTATTTCCTGACCGCGCTCGTCGTCGTCGCTGGAATCGCGGCGCTGCTCCAGATGCCCCGGCGTGAGGATCCGAAGGTGGTGATCCGGCGCGGACTCGTGCTCGCCGCGTACCCGGGCGCCAGCGCGGCCCAGGTCGAGGAGCAGGTCACGAAGAAGATCGAACAGCAGCTGTTCACGTACGCCGAGGTCAAGAAGGCGAAGACGATCTCCACCAGTCTCGCCGGGGGCGTCGTCGTCGATGTCACTCTGGATGACGCACTCCCCGAGACGGGCCCGTTTTGGTCCAAGGTCCGCCACGACATGAACGAGCTGTCGTTCCAGGGGCTGCCGAAGGGTGTCCTCGGACCGATCGTCAACGCGGATTTCGGCGACGTCCTCGCGATCCTGCTGGCGGTCACGGGAGACCGGTACACCCAGCCGGAGCTCGACGAGTACCTCAAGCAGATCGAGACGGAGCTGCTGCGCATCCCGTCGGTCTCGAAGGTCAAGCGCGTCGGCGAGCAGCCCGAGAAGATCTACATCACGGGATCGATGCAGCGGCTGGTGCAGTTCGGCATCACGCCGCTCCACCTCATTGGCGCGCTGCAGTCGCAAAACGGCGTGTCCGAAGCGGGATCTTTTGCGGGCGGCAATACGCGGGCGCAAATCCGCACGACGGGATTGTACCAGACCGAGGAGGACATCCGCCACCAGATCGTCGGCATGTCGAGTCGCGGCACGCCGATCTACCTCGGCGACGTGGCCGATGTCGAGCGGCGTCAGGGCGATCCCGACTTTTTCGTTCGGGCGAATGGCAAGCCGTCGCTCATGCTCAGCCTCGAGATGCGCAACGGCTACAACATCGTCGATTTCGGCCGGGAAGTCGACGCAAAGATCAAGCAGGTGAAGACGTTGCTGCCCCCCGACGTGCACGTCGAGTACATGGTCGATCAGCCGAAAGTGGTGAAGCAGCGCATCAGCCATTTCCTCGGCGAGTTCGGGCTGGCGCTCGTCGCCGTTGTTGCCGTCACGCTGATCCTGCTGCCATTCCCCGTGGCCGCGGTGGCGGCGACGGCGATCCCCATCACCGTCTTCATGACGTTCGCGATCCTGCGGTTGTTGGGGATCGAACTCCAGCAAGTGTCGCTGGCCGCCCTCATCGTCGTGCTCGGCATGGTCGTGGACGATGCCATCGTCATTGCGGACAACTACGTCGAGCTGCTGGATGAGGGCGTGCCGAACGAGGAAGCTGCCTGGCGCTCCGCGAGTGACCTCGCCATTCCGGTGCTGGCCGCGACGGTGACCATCGCGGCGGCGTTTCTGCCACTCGCCTTCCTGCCGGGCTCCATGGGCGAGTTTATGTTCTCGCTGCCGGCCACCGTCGCGATTGCGCTGGCAAATTCCTACATCGTCGCAATGGTGTTGACGCCGCTCCTCTGCCGCGCCTTCATCAAGAAGGGGCTGCATGCGCATCCGGCACCCGGAGCGGCAGCGGCGCCAAGGCGACGTGGTGCGCTGGAGTACATGCAGGCCGGCTATGATCGCGTCATCGCCTATGCGATGGCGCACAAGGCGCAGACGATGGCGTTCGGCGTGGGCGCCGTCGTCGCGGGGCTCGGACTCGGCGCCATCGTGCCGCAGCTCTTCTTCCCGCCCGCGGAGCGCGACGAGTTCGCGATCAACGTCTGGATGCCGGAAGGGACTCGCCTGCAGGCGACCAACGCGGCGGTGCTCGAGATCGAGAAGGCGCTGAAGGCCGACACGAACATCGTCACGTACGCGTCGTTCGTGGGGCAGGGAGGCCCGCGCTTCTTTTTCTCGTTCGAGCCCGCGCTCCCGCGGCCGAACATCGCACAGATCATCGCGCGGACGAAGTCCGTGGAAGCCACCCCGCCGGTCGTGACACGGCTGCGCGCCGCGCTGCCACGCGCGGTTCCCGATGCGGAGATCGACGTCCAGCGGCTGACGCAGGGTCTTCCCATGTGGGCGCCGATCGAGGTACGGATCACCGGGCCGGATCTGCGCAGGCTGAAACAGCTTGCGGCGCAGGTCTCCGACATCCTGCAGAAGGCCCCGCACAGTTTCATGGTGCGCGACGATTTCCGCGAGGACGCCTACGCGCTCCAGGTGAATGTCAATCCCGAGATCGCGAGCCGCCTCGGCATGACGAACACGGTCGTGTCGAACATGCTCGCCGGTACGTTCATGGGCATTCCGGTTTCGAAGCTGTGGGAAGGCGATCGCTCCGTGGACATGGTGCTCCGCCTCGACGACAGTCACCGATCGCAGGCGGAGGATGTCGGCTCGACGTACATGGTCTCCGCGTACGCGCGCATGCCATTGAACGGCATCGCGGAAATCAAGCCAGTGTGGGAAGAGAGCAGGATCGTGCATCGCAATGGCGTGCCCACGATCACCGTCGGCAGCTTCGCGGAAGAGGGTGTGTTGCCCTCGAAGCTCCTCGCAGAGGTTCGGCCGAAGATCGCCGCACTCGCACTTCCACAGGGCTACGACATCGCATATGGCGGCGAGTTTGCCGACCAGACGGAGAACTTCGGCCACCTGAGCGTCGGCATGCTGGTCGGCGTGCTCCTGATCTTCGTGATCCTGCTGTTCCAGTTCCAGAGCATCAAGGACGCGCTCGTCGTGATGGTGTCCATCCCACTGGCGCTGTTCGGGGCCTTCGCCGGACTGTTGATCACGAGAAATGCGTTCGGCATGACGGCATTCATGGGCCTGATCAGCCTCACCGGCGTTGTCGTGCGCAACGCGATCATCCTCATCGACTACATCCGCGGTCGTCTGAAGGAAGGCGAGTCGCTCGAGGCGGCCGCGCTGGAGGCGGGGCGTCGCCGGTTGCGGCCGATCTTCCTCACCACCGTTGCCGCCGCAGCGGGGCTGACGCCGATGATCCTGTCGCGCTCCGGCCTCTGGTCGCCACTTGCGAGCGTCATTGCCGTCGGCCTCATCTTCTCGATGGTCTTCACGCTGGTGGTGGTGCCCGTGCTCTACGTGCTCGTGACGACGGACCCGCGGCATTCGCGGGTCGCCGATCTCCAGGGCGCGCCGTCGCGCGGCATGGCGCACGCGACGCTCCAGGAAAGCTGAGCCGGCCGCGGACTCCTCGGCGCGCGAGCGCTCGCTCTGGCGGAAGGTGCCGTGGGATGCGAAGATTGGTCGTGCTCCCGACCGGAGCTTTGCGCGCGGGCTGCCGCACCAGTGACGATCGTCCATCGCAGCGACCTCCTTACCTTCCAACAGGGACAGCGGCATGACCCAGACAACGAACGATGTGCCCACGCGTTCCTCGCCGGCCAAGGCGCTCAAGCGTCCGACCTCGAAGGGATGGTTCGAGCTGGCGACTTTCCTGTCCGACCCGCTCACCTACCTTCCGAAGATCGCGAAGAAGGATGGCGGCGACCTCGTGCCGTTCCTGCTCGGCAGCCTGCCGTGCACGCTCGTCACGAAGCCCGAATACATCAAGCAGGGTCTGATGAACGAGGACTGGCCGCCCATCACGCGCGGCCGCCTGGTCAACCTCAAGAAATGGTATCTCGGCGGCCTGTTCGTGAACCTCGGCGGCGAGCATCATCGGCAGCGCGATGACATCTGGAATCCGATCCTCGCCGACCCGATCATTCCGAAGCTCGCGGCGGAGGTCACCGCCGACTGGACGTCGCAATGGACCAACGGCCAGACGTTCGACGTCTTCCGCGAACTGCGGGCCCTGTCATTCACGGTAGACTGGATGGCGATCACGGGTGAGGACCTGCGCAAGGATCCCGCGATGCTCAAGGCGCTCGAGATCGGGTGCAACACGCTGCCATGGCTGATCCTCCCCCTGGGGCTCACCCGCTGGAGCCTGCCGCTGCCAGCCACGCTCGCTGCCAAGGGTGCACAGAAGCTCATCAACGACAAGGTGACGACACTCATCGCCGCGCGGCGCCGCTCGAAGTCGACGGCGGACTTGCTGGGCAAGATGGTGGCACGACGCGACGAGCCGGGCTCCGCGACGACCGACGCGCAGATCAATTCCACGGTTATGATGTACTTCGGTGCGGACCAGCTCCACGCCATGTATGCGTGGACATTCTACCTGCTGTCGCAGAACCCGGACGTCGAGGCGAAGATGTTCGCGGAACTCGACCGCGAGATCACCGGCATGCCCACGCCCGACGACATGAAGAAGTTGCCGTACATGCACAACGTGATGAAGGAGTCCATGCGGCTCATGCCCCCCGTGTGGGGATTCTTCCGCGAGCTCGCGACCGACTACCAGCTTGGCGACACCATGCTGCCGAAGGGCAGTCTCGTCGGGTTCAGTCCGTGGGTGACGCAGCGCGACGAGCGCTACTGGCCCGATCCACTGCGCTTCAACCCCGACCGCTGGGAGAAGGGCGCCCAGATGCCGCCCTCGCTCTCCTTCTTCCCGTTCTCGGCCGGCCCGTACCGCTGTCACGGGACGGAGCTCGCCATGACCGAGATGTTCCTCATGATCACGATCATCGCGCAGCGGTGGTCGATGCGACCCACGTCGTCCGCCGTCCCGCAGCCCACCGCCACCTGGTGCACGGAACCCAAGGGCGGAATCACGATGAAGCTCACGGCCCGAAAGAAGTGACGCGCACGGCAGGAAACGAGAACGCCCGCCGGAAACGGCGGGCGTTCTCGTTTCGGCCCGGTGGGCCGGCGGGTCAGCGGAGCGTCTTCATGTACTCGATGAGCGCCCGCTTGTCCGCATCAGACAGCTCGGTGCCGTAGAGTTTTCCCGAGTGGCCCACGTTGCGGTTGCCGGGCAGCCGGACGTCGAACAGGAAGGACGGGCGCCCGTGCACGTCGGCCACGTCGGTGCGGATGCCGACGTTCAGCGTATCGTACACGCCGTGCCCCGCGTAAAAGGTCGGCTGGCCGCCGTTCCGCCGGTCTTCCGGCGTGAGCAGGTCCAGCAGCGTCGGGACGGAGCCGTTGTGCAGGTAGGGCGCGTGCGCCCACACGCCATCGAGCGGCTTGTTCGCGTAGCCGTTGGTCGCGTGCATGTCCGTGAGCTGCCACGCGTAGCCCTTGCCGTAGTCCATCAGCAGCTGGTTCAGCCGGGGCGTGTAGGAGTGCAGGCGGTGCGGGTCGGTCCGCACTACCCCGATGGGATCGACCTTGCCGGTCATCGCGCCCCCGATCGCGTGGCACGCTGCGCATCCGTCGGCGAATACCTGGGCGCCGCGCGCGAGCTTCGACGAATCAACTCCCCAGGGATAGGCCGGCGCCGGCAGGTCACGGATCCAGTCGCTGATCCGCTCGATGGACGGCACGTCGATACTCGTCTTCGTTGCACCGGCCCCGAACGCCGCCCCCATGTCGCGGTCCTTCTTGCGCGGGGCGTTGCCATCCCAGTTCATCGCCATCCCCATGCGGCGCCGCTGGTTCCAGATCGAGGGATAGGCCGCGGTGCCGATGTTCTCCTCGGCGGGAATGCCGGCCGCGTAGTATTCGCCGAGCTGGTTCACCTTGTACGGATTGAACGTGTCCACACGTCCGGGACCGAACGCCGGCTTGTTCGCGAAGAGAGGCGCGAATTGTACCTGCTTCTCGGTGAGGCGCTTCTTCATCGTGGGGATGATCACCGTGGCGTACAGGGCGCGGTCGAGTGCGTTCAGGCCGGCGCCATTCGCCTCCATGAGCGGCAGGAGGGAGTCCGACGTGAAGTGATCGTCGGCCGCACACGCGAACAGGAACTGGAAGTACGCGGCCACGTCGAGGTTCTTGGCGCCCATGCCGAGGTAGACGTGCGGCTGCGAGTCGACCGACGCGCGGACCGTCCCGACGTGGCAGGCGGCGCAGGTCAGCCCGGTCACCGGCACGAACACCTGGCGGATGCTGAAACCGATGGGCATCGGGTGTCCGGGCTCCTGGACGAACCCGAACGCCGTGTAGTCGTGCGGCGCCCCCTTGGGCAGGTACTGCGGAAACGCCTGCGGAAGGATTCGCATCACCTCGAGCGGCAGACCGTTCTCCACGTCGCCGCCGATCGATCCGTACTTGAAGTGGTCCACCGGATCCGCAATGTCCACCAGCTTGTTCGGGCGGTACCGGTTGACCGAGTACGCCGTGGTGGTCGCGACGAGGACCAGCGCCGCCGCCAGCAGGAGCAGTCCCGTTCGGCGTCGGCGCGTCGAGCCGCGGGAGGACGTCGTGTGTGGGGGGGTCGGCATCGCTTCGCATCTCCGTCGAAGGCGTGGGACGCTGGCACCGGCGCTCCGGGACGCCGGCAGCGCGGTGGGCCCCGGGCGCAGGGTGGGCGCGTACGGGTGCCGTCGCGATGAAAGTGTCACCACCCCCGCATTTAATCAACAACGTACGCTTAGCGCGAGCGCGCCGATGACGCGCACAGGCGCGAAACGTTCGGTTTCGAGTCGCACGGCATTCCCGAGAACGACTTCAACAAGGCCGGTCCGGCCGTGCGTCCCCTGCCGTCGGTCAGCGTGACGACGTCTGGTGTGCTCCAACAGGGGTTGCGCTGGACCTCAGCTCGATACGGGGCCCCGTGTCCGATCGACGGACTGTGACAGCGAGCCGCCCTTCGACGTGGCCGGGCCCATGGCCTCCGGTATCGCTACCGCGGCGACCGCGTACTCACCATCATCGAGTGCGATGCATTGCTGAATCGGCGTGGACTGCGGCTGGCTCGTCGTCGCCTTCCGTCGTACTCGTCGCATCGTGGCGTGTTCTGTGTTGGGTCCGCGATCCTTGCGTGGATCAACGCTCCAGCATGGAGGCACCACCTGAATTTCAACCAGTCCTGGGTCTCGCCCCCCCCGGACCCGCAGCCTTTCGAGGCCTTTCTCGAGTCCAGGTGCCAGGATTCCCTGCGGTGCTGGCTTCGCGATTTCCCCTGAGTATCGGAAAATCGCGGCTTCCACCGCAGCGGCCAGCCCTCTCCGGCCACCTGAGCTTCCGTGAACGCTACTGGACCCGAGCGCGCGGGCGCTGCATCATACGCACCTCGCAGGCCCTTTCGTCAATAGCGCTTGTATCCCGATATGGTACCATGACATCATCAGCGCCGGAACCCGCCTCTCGGCGATGGGACACTGCTGCGATGTCACGAGTACCGAATGGAGCACGACATGGAATCCAGCCAGCGTAGCACGGCCAGGGATGGCTTCAGCAACAGGCTCGAGTTTTACGCGCTGACCCATCTCCAGCCGCTCTGGGGCTTCGTGCAGCACTTTGCGTTCTTGAAAAAGAAGCTGAATGCCACGCTGATCAACCGCCTCATCTACAAGATCAAGACGCGTCCGTTCCCCTTCTCGACCAAGTCGGGCTATACCTCGTGGGACTCGCTCAATGATCGCAGCTACAGCGGCAGGCATCTGCCCGCCGTTCCGCGTGCCCCCGACACGCTGCCGCCGATCGACGACGTGGTCAAGCTCTTTGCCCGCAAGCCGGGCCACATGCGCGTCTCGTCGAAGTCGACGCTGCTCTTCTCGCACTTTGCGCAGTGGTTCACCGACGGCTTTCTGCGCACCGACCGCAGCGACTACCTGAAGAATACGTCCAACCATGACATCGACGTCTGCACGCTTTATGGGCTGACCCCGCGCGTGACCACCATGATCCGCAGTCACGTGGGCGGCCGGCTCAAGAGCCAGCAGATCGATGGCGAGGAATATCCCTGCTACTATCTCGACGAGCATGGCGAGGTGAAGAGCGAATACAAGGAGTTGGCCACGATCTTCCCCGAGCACCTGGAGCCGGCGCGCCGCAACAAGCTCTTCGCCATGGGGGGCGATCGGGCCAACGTGCAGGTCGGCTACGTCATGATGAACACGCTCTTTCTGCGGGAGCACAACCGCCTTGGCGACCTGCTGGCGCGACAGCATCCCGAGTGGGACGATGAGCGCCTCTTTCAGACCGCCAGGAACATCGTCATCGTGCTGGTGATGAAGATCGTGGTGGAGGAATACATCAACAACATCGCGCCCTATCACTTCAAGTTCACGCTCGCCGCGGGCGGCGCGACGAACGAGCGCTGGTTCCGCCAGAACTGGATGTCGGTGGAGTTCAGCCTGGTGTACCGTTGGCACAGCATGGTGCCCGACCACATCCACGTCGCGGGCGAGCAGCTGCCAGCCGAGCAGACCTTCTTCAACAGCGATCTGCTGACCTGCCGCGGGCTGGGGGCGCTCTTCGAGGAGACCTCGCTGCAGCCGGCCGGAAGGATTGGCCTTTTCAACACGCCCACTTTTCTGCTCGACGTGGAGCGTGCGAGCATTCAGCTGGACCGCATGTGCCAGCTGGCGAGCTACAACGACTACCGCGAGATGTGCAAGTTTCCGCGCGTGACCGACTTTGACCAGATCTCCGGCGATCCCGAGGTCCAGCAGGCGCTCAAGGCGCTCTATGGCCACGTCGACAAGATCGAGTTCTATGTCGGGCTGTTCGCCGAAGATACGCGCGAGAATTCCGCCGTGGGCGCGTTGATCGGCCGGCTGGTCGGCATTGACGCCTTCTCGCAGGCGCTCACCAGCCCACTGCTGGGCGAGCACGTCTTCAACGAGCAGACCTTCTCGAAGGTCGGGCTCGAGACGATCGAGCAGACCAGGACCCTCTCCGACATCCTGCACCGCAATATCCCGGCGACCGGAAAGCGCTTCCGGGTCTCGATGACGCGGCTGGACCGGACCGGCTGAGGCTGGGCGAGAGGAGGAAGAGGACGAGAGGACGAGAGGACGAGAGGGCGAGAGGGCGAGAGGGCGAGAGGGCGAGAGGGCGAGAGGGCGAGAGG
>JBDTYL010000160.1:0-4845 GCA_040005695.1 bacterium
TGTGTCGTCACGTCCACCCCGTGCACGAAGATGCCCGAACGCGACCCGTCGGCCTCCGCGATTGCCTGGTAGACAAACGTCACGAAGCGCTGCTCCGTCGCGCCGCCGGGCACGAGCTCCAGTGTGATGGGCAGCTCCTCGCCGACGAACGCCTCTCCCGTCGCGAGCACGCCATCGAGCAACGTGACGAATCCTTGTGACTCGGCCTCAGGAATGGCGTCGCGCACCGTGAGACCGATCAGCTTCCGGTCGCCCCCCAACCGCGCATAGCCATCGTTCACCATTTCGAACACGTGATCCGGACCACGGAGGATGGCGATGAATGCGGGCGCATGGCGAAAGAGCTCCGTGAGCCGTGCCCGCTCCATCCGCGCCGAGGCAAGGGCATTCTCGGTGGCGACCGCCTGGTGCAGCAACAGGTCATGGGTCCGCTGCAGCGCTGCATGTGCGCGCTGCACTTCAGAATTCGCCCGCTCACGCGCCTTCGTGAGGCTCAGGTGCGCGCCGACGCGCGTGAGCAACTCCCGCGCGGAGAAGGGCTTCACGAGGTAGTCGTCCGCCCCGGACTCCATGCCCTCGATGCGCGACTCCTCGCCCGCCCGCGCCGACAGGAGGATGACGGGAATGCCGCTGGTGCGCGGGTCGGCGCGCAGCGCACGCAGCAGGCCGAAGCCATCGAGCACCGGCATCATCACGTCGGACAGGACGAGATCCGGCGGATCGGCGCGCGCGGCGGACAGGGCACGAGCCCCGTCCGCGCACGCGTATACGTCCCATCCGTGACCGCGCAGCAGGCGCCCGACGTAGTCGCGTGCGTCGGCGTTGTCGTCCGCGAGGATGATGCGCGCCGCATGCACGGGCGGCGCGGGCAACGTGCCGGCCGCGCCCGCGTCAGCCTCATCCACGACCAGCTCCCCCGTCATGGCACCGGCATCACGGGCAGGCAGCCAGCGCATCGCCTCCTCGACAAACGCGGCCCCAACGCCCGCCCGCCCCTGTACAGGCGCAGACCCGATCCGCTCTGGAGCCAGGTGGGCGGTGCCGAGCGGGATGCGAACGGTGAACGCACTGCCTTCGCCCTCCGTGCTGGTGACGGCGATCTCTCCGCCATGCAGCTTCACCAGCTCCTGCACGAGCGCCAGCCCGATCCCGCTACCCTCGTGCGTGCGCGCGTGTGCGTTGGGCACGCGATGGAACCGGTCGAACAACAGCGGCACATGCGCGGACGGTATCCCGACGCCGGTGTCGCTCACGACGAGCTGCGCGGCTGCGGCATCCAGCGTGACCGTCACGGCGATCGTGCCGTCGAACGTGTGCTTGAAGGCGTTCGAGATCAGGTTGAGGACGATCTTCTCCCACATGTCCGGGTCGACGTACACGTGCTCGGACGCAGCGGGGGCATGCACGAGCAGCGTGAGGCCGGCCTTCTCGACGGCGGAGCGGAAGCTCGACGCGAGCTCCGCGGTATAGCGGCCGAGGTCCGTCGGCTGGTACGTCGCCTCGACGCGGCCCGCCTCGATGCGCGAGAAGTCGAGCAGCGTGTTCACGAGTTTCAACAGGCGCCGCTCATTCCGGTGAATGAGGGCGACGTGCTCGAGCTGTTCGGCCGTCAATGCACCCACCGCACCTTCGATGAGGTCCTCGGTGGGAGCGAGCATCAACGTGAGCGGCGTGCGGAACTCGTGACTCACGTTTGAGAAGAACGCCGTCTTCGCCCGGTCGACTTCGGCGAGCGCGGCGGCGCGTCGCTGTTCCTTCTCGTACGCCCGTGCACTGGTGATGGCCGTCGCGACCTGGCCCGCGACGAGATCGAGGTAGCCGCGATACCGGTCGTCGAAGGCGAGTCGAGGACTGAGTCCGGCCACCAGCGCGCCGTACGCCCGTTCCTCACCGCGCAGCGCGATGGGCAGCACGATCGCTGCGTGCGCGGGCTCGGGCCAGGGCGTACCCGTGAGCGGCCCAAAGCGCGATCCGAGGTCGTCCACCGCCACGGCCTCGCGCGCGTGAATCGCGGCGGCGAGCGGCCAGCCGGTGGTGTCCGCGTCCCCGATCTCGACGACCGCCGGCGCGACCCGTCCGCCGGCCGCGATGCCGCTGGTTCCGGCGAGCGTCAGTCGCTGGCCGGATTCGTCGAGCAGGTACAGCAGCGCGAAGGGCGTGTCGAATGCACTCGTGCCGATCGCGTTCGCCGCCAGCCGGCAGACGGTGGACGCACTGTCGATCTTCGCGCCGATGCTCGCCAGCTCGCGCAGCGTGGTGACTCGACGCTCGGCCAGGACGCGCTCCGTCGTCTCCACCACGGTGACGAAGACACCGCCGACGTCGCCGGTCTCGTTGCGGATGGCGCTGTAGCAGAAGGTGAAGTAGCACTCCTCGACGAAGCCGAACCGGTCGAGGGGCAACATCCAGTCGTCCAGATAGGTCGGCTCGGCGTTGTCCATCACGCGGCCGAACAACGGCCCGACGTACTGCTCCCACACCTCCGCGAACGTTTCGCGACTGCTGAGCCCGAGGGCGGCCGGGTGCTTGGTGGCACCGAGAACGGGTCGGTAGGCGTCGTTGTAGAACTGCGTGTAGTCGCGACCCCACGCGATGTACATGGGAAAGCGCGATTCCAGCAGCATGCTCACCGCCGTCCTGAGGCTTTGCGGCCACCGCTCCACCGGACCTACCGTGGTGGTAGACCAGTCGAGGGCGCGCATGAGGGCACCCATCTCGCCCCCACCCGCAAGGATGCTGTCGGGGCCTCTCGGATTGTTCACACCGGGCCTGGCGTCAGGGACGGTCATGGTGCGGACTGCTCCGGGCGAATTCCGTCCATCGCCAGGCGTCGACGATCGTGCGGCGATGAGCGGCTACGAGGCGAATGTGCCCGGGTGACGCGAGGCGCGTCAAGCGCCTCGCCCACCGTGATTCCGGGCGACGTGAAGGATCTGCTGCGTGGCACGGAGTCTGTGGAATCCGATGCCGGCGTTGCCGACAGGGGCGGCAAGCCCTTGCCTAAGTATATGGCACGCATGCACTTGCGAAACAATGGGGGATACCCCATATTACCGGGGTGATCCCGCGTGTCCTTCCTCCGAAGACGCGGTGCCCAGGCTGCGCGAGTTGCCAGACGTGCCACCGCAGCGCACGCTTCCTCCACTACCCAGGGCCCCGAATGAAACGTCTTCGCGTTGCCACGCTCCAGTACTTCCTCCGCCCCGTGAAGCAGTTCAAGGAGTTCAGCGACCAGGTCTCCGCGCTCGTCGAGACGGCCGAAGACTATGGGTGCGGCCTCGTGGTGTTCCCGGAATACTTCTGTGTGCAGCTCCTCACCATGGGCGACACGAAGCGGCCCATCCGCGACCAGATTCGTGACTTGAGCCGGCTGGCGCCGACCATCGTCGAGCTGCTGCAGGAGCTCGCCCGGAGGCACAAGATCTACATCGTCGGTGGCACCATCCCGATTGCCGATGCCGACAACGCGGACCTCATCCGGAACGTCTGCTACATCGTGGGGCCCTCCGGCGAGTACGTAACGCAGGAGAAGCTGCACGTCACCCGGTTCGAGCGCGACGACTGGGACGTGACGGCAGGACGCGAAGTCACGGTGATCGACACGAGCTTCGGCTGCATGGCGGTCGCCATCTGCTACGACGTCGAGTTTCCCGAGATGGTGCGCGTCGCGGCGCGGGAGGGCGCGCGGATCCTCGTCGTCCCCAGCTGCACGGACGACCGGCAGGGCTTCCTCCGCGTCCGCTACTGCGCGCACGCGCGCGCGATCGAGAACCAGATGTACGTCATCCAGTCGTCCACGGTCGGGTCGCTACCGGCGGTACCCGCGGTACACCTCAACTACGGGCAGGCCGCGATCCTCACGCCGAGCGACTTCCAGTTCTCGCGCGATGGCATCCTCGCGGAGGGGAACGTGAACCAGGAGATGATGGTGATCGGTGAGCTCGACCTCGAGGACATCCTCGATTCGCACACGCGGGGCACGGTGCTCCCGCTCCTCGACAGTGTCCGCACGGCGTCCCTGGTGAAGCACGTGCGGCGCGTGCAGCTGTGACGGAACGCGTTCCGGTGACGATCCGCCCCATGACGGCGGGCGATTTCGATGGCATCATCGCCATGACGAAGGCGGTCTATCCGGGCGCGCTCGCGTGGAAGCCGGAACAGCTGGAAAGCCACGTGGCCGTGTTTCCCGAGGGGCAGCTGGTGGCGGAGCGGCAGGATACGGGCGCGCTCGTGGCGATGTCGGCGAGCCTCATCGTGCTGTGGGACGACTACGAGCTGACCACGTCCTGGCGCGACTTCACCGACGCGGGAATGTTCACGAACCACGATCCCGCGCACGGCCGCACGCTCTACGGCGCGGAGATCATGGTGGACCCGGCGCTGCGCGGGCATGGCATCGGCTCGCTCATCTATTCCGCACGAGCGGCGCTGGCCCGCCAGCTCGGCCTGCTGCGCATCCGGGCCGGTGCACGGCTGCGCGACTATGCGCCGCATGCGGCGACCATGTCCGCGGCGGAGTACGTGCGCGCCGCGGTGACGGGCGAGTTGTTCGACCGAACGCTGTCGTTCCAGATCCGTCGCGGATTCCAGGTCATCGGCGTGGTGAACAACTACCTCCGCCACGACCCGGAAAGTCTCGGCAACGCCGCGGTGATCGAGTGGGTCAACCGCGAGGCGGCAGGCGCAGCGTATCGGCCGCCCGAGTGGACCGTGAAGAACCCAACGTTGCCGGGCTAGACATCCTGCTGCGCGCGAAAGCAGATCCTTCGCTGCGCTCAGGATGACAACCAGCGCGAAAGCAGATCCTTCGCTGCGCTCAGGATGACAACCAGCGCGAAAGCAGAT
>JBDTYL010000161.1:0-3899 GCA_040005695.1 bacterium
CGCAACATGGCGACGACGGCCGGCAACCTGCTCCAGCGCACGCGCTGCATGTACTTCCGCGACACCGCCATGGCCTGCAACAAGCGCGAGCCCGGCTCCCGCTGCTCGGCCATCGACGGCGAGAATCGCGCGCTCGCCATTCTCGGCGCCAGCACGCAGTGCATCGCCACGAATCCGTCGGACATGAACGTCGCGCTCGCGGCGCTCGAAGCGGTGGTGCATGTACGCGGCGCCAGCGGCGAGCGCACCGTGCCCTTCCAGGATTTCCACCTCCTGCCCGGCGATACGCCCAACCGCGAGACGGTCCTCGAGCCGGGCGACCTCGTCACGCACGTCACTCTGCCGGCGCCGCATCGCGGCGCGACGTCCACGTACCTCAAGCTGCGCGACCGCGCCTCCTACGAGTTTGCGCTCGCCTCGGCCGCCGTGATCGTGGATTCCTCGGGTGGTCGCTTCAACCATGTCCGCATCGCGATGGGCGGCGTGGGCACGAAACCCTGGCGCATGCTGGAGGCCGAGCGAGTGCTCGCGGGCGCGCCGGTGAGCGAGCGGTCGATCACGAATGCCGCCGAGGTGGCGCTGCGCGACGCGAAACCCCGGAGCCGGAACGGCTTCAAGGTGGAGCTCGCGAAGCGCTGTCTCGCCCAGACCCTTCGCATCGCCACCGGGATGGCTCACGCATGAAGCGCACATCAGCCACGCCAGTCGCGCCGAACGTCCTGGGCGGCAGCCTGCCGCGCATCGACGGGCCACTCAAGGTCAGCGGCACCGCCACGTATACCTCGGACGTCAACCTGCCCGGCATGCTGTACGCCGTGCCCGTGTGCGCCACGATCGCCAGCGGCAAGGTCACATCGATCGACGCGGCGACCGCGCGCCGCATGCCCGGTGTGAAAGCCGTCTACCATCGTGGGAACATCAAGCCGTTCTTCCGCGCCGCGCCGCCGAAGGGATTTTTCGGCATTCTCGACGAGAAGCGCCCGCCCTTCGAGGACGACGTGGTGCGCTATTGGGGCCAGTACGTCGCCGTCGCGGTCGCGCGCACGTTCGAGCAGGCCACCGCGGCGGCGCACGCGGTGAAGGTCACCTACGCAGCCGACCGCCACGACGTGGACCCGAATCTGGCCCTGAGCGGCAAGATGACGGAGAAGTCGAAGCGCGGCGATGCGGAGGCAGCGTTCGCCGCCGCGGCGCTGAAGGTGGACCAGAACTACGTCACGCCCACCGAGACGCACAATCCGATCGAGCTCCACGCCACCGTGGCCGACTGGCACGACGGCAAGGTGACGCTGTACGAGACGTCGCAGGCGGTCGTGAATCATCGCGAGGTGCTTTACCAGATGCTCGGCGTGCCCAAGGGTAACGTGCGGGTCGTCTCGCACTTCCTTGGCTCTGGATTCGGCGGCAAGCTGTGGCCATGGACGCACTCCATTCTCGCCGCCGGCGCGGCGCGCGAAGTGGGCGCGCCTGTAAAGCTCGTCGTCGCGCGCCAGTCCATGTTCCAGACGGTGGGCCACCGGCCCCGCACGCAGCAGCGCATCCGTCTCGGCGCGGATGCCAGCGGCAGACTCGTGTCGCTGCAGCAGGACTTTCTCAACCACACCTCCATCCTCGACGACTACGAGGAAGACTGCAGCGAGGCGACGCCGTTCCTGTACAGCACCGCGAACCTGCGGGTGGCGGGCGGTTTGTCGCGCAAGAATGTCGGAACGCCCACCCCCATGCGCGGACCCGGCGCGGTGCCCGGCCTCTTCGCGCTCGAGTCGGCGATGGACGAACTCGCGGTGGCGCTGAAGATGGATCCGGTCGAGCTGCGGAAGCGCAATGAGCCCACGCTCGACGAGTCCAACGGCAAGCCGTTCTCTTCGCGTCATCTCCAGGAGTGCATTTCCACCGGCGCGCAGAAATTCGGCTGGGCGTCGCGCACGCCTGACGTCGGCTCGATGACGCGGGACGGGCTCGTGCTCGGCTGGGGCATGGCGGTGTGCACGTGGATCGCCGGCCGTTTTCCCGCCGAGGCGACGGTGATCCTCAAGCGCGATGGGACGGCGGTGGTGGAGACGGGTACGCAGGACATCGGCACGGGCACCTACACCGTGCTGGCCCTTGTGGCATCCGAGGCGACCGGCATCCCATTGGACAGGATCGAGGTTCGCCTCGGGGACACCATGCTGCCGCCCGGCCCCATCTCGGGCGGGTCGCTCGTCACGGGGTCGGTGATTCCCGCCGTCACCGAGGCGGCGAAGGGCGCGATGAAGGCGCTCCTCGCCGCCGCGACGAACGGCGCGAATGCGCCGTTCAAGGGCGTGTCGCCGGACGAGCTCGAACTCGTGAATGGACGCGTGCAGCGGAGCGGTTCGCCGGCCAGCGGTGCTTCCGTGCGTGAAGTGCTTGCGCGCGCGAACATGAACGACGTGCATCACACCGCGAGCTCGGCCCCCACGTTCGGTGTGGAGGACAAGGCGCACTCGCTGCATTCCTTTGGCGCGCACTTCGCGGAGGTCACGTGGCAGCCGGCGATCGCGCGGCTGCGCGTGAGCCGCGTCGTCACGGTCATCGATGCGGGTCGGATCATCAACCTCAAGCCGGCGCGCAACCAGATCGAGGGCGCGGTAGTGATGGGCGTGGGCATGGCGTTGCTCGAGGAGACGACCTACGACAAGCGCTCCGGTGCTCCGATCAACGCGAACCTGGCCGACTACATGGTGTGCACGAACGCCGATGCCCCCACGATCGACGTGACGTTTCTCGACCACCCGGACCTGCTCATCAACCCACTGGGTGCGCGCGGCGTGGGCGAGATCGGCCTCGCGGGTACGGCGGCCGCGATCACCAACGCGGTGTATCACGCCACCGGCGTCCGCGTGCGCGAGTTGCCGGTGAAGATCGAGCACCTGTTGTAACCGTGTCATCCTGAGCGCAGCGAAGGATCTGCTTTCCCGACCCGACAAGCAGATCCTTCGCTGCGCTCAGGATGACAACGGCAGCGCTCAGGATGACAACGGCAGCGCTCAGGATGACAAATGGAGCGGTCAGGACCGCAAATTCCAGCCTCCGCTCAGCTCGTGCTGCCAATCAAAGGATCTGCCGTGTAACTTCCACGACAGTGCGGCATATTCAGCGACAGAGGCGAACACATGAAGGCAATTCTCCTGGTCGACCACGGCTCACGGCGCGACGCCGCGAACGAGATGATGGACTGCATGGCCAACCTCGTACAGGCCATGGCAGGCCGCGAGGTCATCGCCCGGTACGCGCACATGGAGCTCGCCGAGCCTTCCATCGAGACCGGCCTCCGCAACTGCGTCGAGGCGGGTGCCACGGAAGTCGTCGTCTTCCCGTACATGCTCTCGCCCGGTAAGCACTCCACTGCCGACATCCCCCGCCTGGTCGCCGCGGCGGCCGTCGCGTGGCCGCACCTCGAGATCCGCGTCACCAACGCATTCGGCGTCCACGAAAAGCTCGCCGAGCTCATACTCGACCGCGCCGGCATCCCCGTGATGAACGCGCTCGCTGGCGACGACGCCGCACACTGCTGGCATTCGTCCCGCTCCGAGACCGCGTGCGGCGACGCGTGCCGCTGTCACTCCGTCACCGGTGCAGTCGCGCAGCCGGCATCCACGTCCCCCGTTCCCGCCTGACCGCACCATGACTACCGCCAGCACCGTGACGCACCCGCCCCTCACCATGCTGTCCGATGATGAGGAGGCTTTTCGCGACGCGGTCGCCGGCTTCGCGGCCGAAGAAGTGAAGCCGCGCGTCTCGGCGATGGAGAAGGCCGGGAAGATCGATCCCGCGCTCATCGCGAAGTACTTCGAGATGGGGCTCATGGGCATCGAGGTCGCGGAGCAGTACGGCGGCGCGGCCGGCTCGCTGTTCATGGTGGCGCTCGCCGTTGA
>JBDTYL010000162.1:0-8077 GCA_040005695.1 bacterium
CGGCGCCAACATGGGCATCCTGCGCGTCGATCATCCCGACGTCCTCGACTTCATCGCGTGCAAGGAAGACCTCACGCAGATCACCAACTTCAACATCTCCGTCGCCGTCACCGACGCGTTCATGAAGGCGGTGAAGGACAAGACCTCCTACGACCTCGTCGATCCGGGCACGCACCAGGTCGTCGGCCAGCTCGACGCGAACCTGGTGTGGGACAAGATGATCCAGGGCGCGTGGAAGACCGGTGAGCCGGGCTGCTTCTTCATCGACGAAGCCAATCGCTACAACCCCGTCCCGCACCTCGGCGCCTACGAGGCGACGAATCCGTGCGGCGAGCAGCCGCTGCTTCCGTACGACGTCTGCAACCTCGGCAGCATCAACGTCGGGCTGTACGTCACCGATGGCGTGATGAACTGGGATGCCTTCCGCAAGGACATCCAGCTCAGCACGCACCTGCTCGACAACATCATCGACGCGAACAAGTATCCGCTCCCCGAGATCGACGCGCTCTCCAAGCGCATCCGTCGCATCGGACTCGGCGTCATGGGCTTCGCCGACGCGCTCATCAAGCTCGGCATCGCGTACGACAGCGACGAAGGCGTGAACTTCGGCCGCAAGGTCATGCAGTTCCTCGACGTCGAGAGCAAGAAGGAGAGCGAGCGTCTCGCCCACCAGCGCGGTCCGTTCCCCGAGTGGGCCCGGTCCATCTGGGGTCCCGACGAAACCTGTGCGCGTGATGCCGAGGGCAAGCGCATTCGTCCGATGCAGTTGCTGCGCAATTGCAACGTCACCACCGTCGCGCCCACCGGCACCATCTCCATCATTGCCGGCTGCTCCAGCGGCCTCGAGCCGCTGTTTGCCGTTGCGTTCATGCGCAACCAGGCCGGCGTCATGATGCCCGACGTGAACGAGGAGTTCGTCGCCATCGCGAAGAAGGAAGGCTGGTACTCGGACGCGCTCATCGAGAAGATCGCGAAGGAAGGTCACGTCACCTTCCCCGAAGTGCCGGTGAAGTGGCAGAAGGTGTTCGTCACGGCGAATGCCATCGCGCCCGAGTGGCACGTGAAGATGCAGGCCGCCTTCCAGGAGCACTGCGACTCCGCCATCAGCAAGACCACCAACTTCAGCCACGCCGCCACGGTGGAAGACGTCCGCGCCATCTACGAGATGGCGTACGACATGAAGTGCAAGGGCGTCACGGTGTATCGCGACGGTTCGCGTGATGCGCAAGTCCTGTCGACAGGCGCCACGGCGACCGCCGCCGCCGCGCGCGATGCGAAGCCCGCCACTGCCGCCGAGCGTCGCGAAGTGGGCGAGCTGCATGGGACGATTGCCGAGAAGGATGCGGAGATCGATCGCCTGCGGAAGTCGCTGTTCGATGCGGAGGCGGAGAACCTGCAGCGTCGCGTGAAGCGCTCGCGTCCCGAGCGGCTGCGCGGCACCACCCACCGCCTCGAGACGCCGCTCGGCACGATGTTCGTGAACATCACCGAGGACGAGAAGAACCAGCCCTTCGAGGTGTTCATCACCCTCGGCAAGGCCGGCGGCTCGGCCATGGCTGATGCGGAGGCGATGGGGCGGTTGATCTCCCTGGCTCTAAGATCGGGGATCCCGATCATGGAAGTGCACAAGCAGCTGCGCGGGATTTCGTCGGATCGCGCGGTGGGTCTTGGCCCGAACAAGGTGCTCTCGGTGCCGGATGCGATCGGCATTGCGCTGGAGCAGTGGTGGCGGGACAAGCAGGGGGTGCAGCAGGATCTCGCGGGTCTCGAGGGGCCGTCGGCCGGAGCGTCCGTGCCGCAGGCGGTCGTTGTCAGGACGACGGGGTCAGAGCAGCCGCAGATGAGTTTCGAGGCGTACAACGGCGGGGAGACGTTCATGGGGACGTGCCCGGACTGTGGGTCGCAGCTCGAGTATGCGGAAGGGTGCGTGAAGTGCCATGTGTGCGGGTTTAGTGAATGCGGGTGAATTGACCGACGTACTGGTCGCTGACGAGGCCCGGGCATCATGCCCGGGCCTCGTTTGCATCTGACGGATCCAGCCGAGGGTCAAGGCGATCTTCGGCGGCTCTCAGATCGTGGTCGAAGAGCTCGTCCCGAACCCGCCGAATCGGACCGGTTTGGATGGCTTTGGCCGCGATCAGTCTGGACGCTCCGAATTGATTCGAGGCGCATCAGCACGATGACGTCCCCTCGGCAAGCCAGGAATACGCTGTATCATGTCGCCTTGCCACCCAAGTGCCGAAGACCGTATCGTACGGCCATGCCAGTAATCGCCCGGCACGACTGGACCGTCGAGATGCTCGATGCGCTGCCCGACGACGGCCAGCGCCACGAGATCATCGATGGCGAACTGTTCGTGACGCCCGCGCCAGCGTACGCGCACCAGTTCGTGCTCGGCGAACTTTACGCCCGTGTCCACGCCTATCGCGCGCGTTGTACCTCGAGGGCGGCATCCCCGAGTATTGGGTCGTGAACCCCGAGGCTCGGAACATCTCGCGGTGGCGCACCGAAGCGGACCCGGGTGAGATCCTCAGCCGCGAGATCTCGTGGCATCCCGCCGGGATGGAGGACGCCCTGGTCATCGATATCGACGAACTGTTCCGCGAGGCACTCGACTAAGCGAGCGACTCAGAGGCTCATTGCGGGGCAGGCCCTACGAGCGCCTTCGCCAGGCAACCGTTGCCGGAGCACGTCAGCGCGACGAACACCTCCGAGCGGATGAACCACCGCTCCTTGCGCTTTACCCACTGCGCCGAGTAGCGCCCGGTGATCAGCGATGGTCCCTTGCCGGCGACGCGCGCCGTCCAGGTGCCGGTCTCGAAGGCCAGCGGCCATGTCGGACTCACGCTGATGTCGGACGTCGTGCGCCAGTAGACGAGTGCCGTATCGCTCACTGACGCATGGTCGAGGAGTCCCTTGTACGCCTCGAGGCCGCTGACACCAGCGCCAAGTCCGCGGCGGATGGTCACGTCTTCCGTCCACCAGCGGGCGGTACGGTCCACGTCCCCAGCGGCCATGGCCTCGTTCTGCGCGATGCGCGCCGCGCGGATGTCGTGCACAGCGTTGCCGGGGTGTGCCTGGGCGCCCGCTGTCGTGGCGACAAGCGCCAGGATGATGGACAGGTACCTCCTCACAGTCCGTCCACCACCCGCGCCTTGATCGACTCGTACTCCGCGTCGGTAATGAGCCCGCCGTCGAGCATCTCCTTCGCGCGTCGCAGCCGAGCGGTGGGATCGCCGGCGTTCGATGCGACGCCGGCTGCGACGCCACCGATCGACCCACCAATCTGCACGCCGCCCGACTCGGCCCGCATCTCGTCGAGATCCCGCACGCGCCGCTTCTCGCGCCATGACTGCTCCTGCGCCTGGCAGAGCTGGTACACGTGCTGCGCCTCCAGCTTGCGCAGCCCCTCGAACGCATGCGGCACCCCCGCGCCCTCGCGCGTCGCCAGGTCCGCATGCGCGAGGGTCGAGACCGTGAGCGTCGCGCCGAACGCGCCCGCGGTGATGTTCGCGTCGTGGAGGTCCTGCCAGCGGATGTCGAACGGCTTGTAGCCCCCGATCAACCCGCGCCGCAGCGCGATGAACCTGCCGGTGGTTGCGGCGACGATCGTGCGTCGATGCGACAGGGCGAACAGTCGCCGCTGCACGGCGACGGCGAGCAACCGCTCGCCAGGCACGAGCAGCCCGTTCAACTCGGACATCGCGGTCTCGAGGCCGGCGCTGTCGCCGACGAGCGCGTGCGCCGCCGCGGGCGGTGCGGCCGCCGTGCGTGGGCTGCTGCCTGCGGCACGCGCGCGTCGTCCCCGCTCGGCCTCCACGGCAGTCCACACTTCGGTCGGGATGCTGGCGTCCCGTTCCATCGCGATCAGCTCGTCGTCGGACATCGACGCATAGTCCCGACCTTCGCTCATTTCTCGTGCTCCTCGTCCGTGAGTTACGGGAAAGTGGAGGCGATGCCGGAATGGCGCCAGCGGTCGTCGGAATCTGGTTTACAGCGTCGCGCTCGCCCCCGTGCTCGTTCGATGGCCGTGCCTGGAAAAGCGTCTCCGTGCACGAGCCCGTTGCGAAACCGTAACCGGTGGTGACAAGATGTGTGACGATCGGACCCGAAGTTCCCCACCTCGACGTCCTCTCCCCCACCCACGGAGTACGCATGACGCGCTGGTTACGCACCTCGGCGGCGGCCCTCGTCACGGCCCTCGCTCTCCCGCTGGTCGTATGCCCCTCCGTCGTCCTTGGCCAGGGCGTTACCTCCGGATCCATGGCCGGCACGGTGCAGAGCGAGCGCGGTGCCGTGTCCGGCGCGCGCGTGGTGGCGCGGCACGAGCCCTCCGGCACGACGTACTCCACTGTCAGCCGGGCGGACGGCCGCTTCGTCATCCCGGCCATGCGCGTCGGTGGTCCCTATACGGTCACCGCGAGCGCCATCGGATTCGAGCGCAATATCCAGGCGGGCCTCCAGGTGACGCTCGGCGCCACGACCGACCTCCGCGTCGACATGAAGCAGGCCGTGGTCAACCTGAGCGCACAGGAAATCACCGCCACGGGCGGCGCCATCAGCAGCAATGTCACCGGCGCGTCGACGACGATCCCGAGGGAGGCCATCGCGGCCTTCCCGACGATCGGCCGCACGATCACGGACTTCACGCGCCTCACGCCGCAGGCGTCCGGCTCGTCGTTCGCCGGCCAGGACAACCGCCTCAACAACATCACGCTCGACGGCTCCTACTTCAACAACTCGTTCGGCCTCTCGGGGCAACCCGGCGGACGCACCGGCGTCGCGCCCATCCCCATCGACGCCATCGAGCAGATCCAGGTGAACGTCGCGCCATTCGACGTGCGGCAGGGCAACTTCACCGGTGCCGGCATCAACGCCGTGACGAAGAGCGGCACGAACAACTTCGAGGGCTCGATCTACTTCACCACCCGCAACCAGAAGTACGTCGGCACGACCACGGCGGGCCTGCCGTTCAACCCCGGCACCTTCAAGTTCCACCAGCCGGGCGGCTACCTCAGCGGCCCGATCCTCCGCAACAAGCTCTTCTTCTTCTTCGACTACGAGAACGACGCGCTGACCCAGCCCGCGACATCGTTCCTCGCGAACACGGGCGGCCAGCCGGTCGTCGGCAACACGACCCGCGTACTGGCGACGGATCTCGACCAGCTCAGCACCTTCCTCCAGACGAAGTTCAACTACGCCACCGGCCCGTACGCGGGCTACAACTTCGAGGTCCCGTCCTCGCGCTACATCGGCAAGGTGGACTACAACGTCAACGACCGGAACAAGTTCAGCTTCCGCTACAGCCAGCTCGACTCACGGTCCGACCAGCCCATCTCCAACTCCACCGCGCTGGGCTTCGGCAACCGACGCGACAACACCAACTCGATGAGCTTCCAGAACTCGGGGTACAGCATCCTCGAGAACATCCGGTCGTACATCGGCGAGCTGAACACGTCGCTCGGCAGCAACATGTCGAACCAGATCATCGCCGGCATCACGAAGAACGACGAGAGCCGCGGCTACAAGGGCGCGTACTTCCCCCTCGTGGACATCCTGAACAACGGCACCAACTACGTGTCCTTCGGCTTCGAGCCATTCACGCCGAACAACCAGCTTCGCTACAAGACGCTGCAGTTCCAGGACAACCTCTCGGTGTTCCGCGACCGGCACAGCTTCACCTTCGGCGTCACGGCGCAGAAATACAATTCCGAGAACGTGTTCTTCCCCGGCGCGCAGAGCGCGTACGTGTACAACTCGCTCACCGACTTCTACGCCGACGCGAATTCCTACCTCGCGAATCCGGCGCGCACGACGTCGCCCGTGGTGCTCCGCACGTTCCAGGTGCGTTACAACAACATCCCCGGGCAGGTCGAGCCGCTGCAGCCGTTACAGGTGTATACGTACGGCGCCTATGCGCAGGACGAATGGACCGCGATGCCGGACCTCAAGGTCACCCTCGGCCTGCGCGTGGACCTTCCCATCTTCAGCCCGACGGCGTTCAACAACCCCGTCGCCAACGCGCTCACCTTCCGCGACCAGAATGGCGCGGCGGTGCAGTACAACTCCGGCCAGCTCCCGACGGCGAACATGCTCTTCTCACCGCGCGTCGGGTTCAACTGGGATGCGCAGGGCGATCGCCGCACGATCGTGCGCGGTGGTACGGGCGTGTTCTCCGGCACGCCGCCGTACGTGTGGATCTCCAACCAGCTCGGCCAGACGGGCATCCTCACCGGCTTCGACCAGTTCACCAACACCACCGTGCGCGGCTTCAACCCGAACCCGGATGCGTACAAGCCCACGACCGTGACCGGCGCGTCGGCGTCGTCGTTCGAGCTCGACGTCACGAATCCGGACTACAAGTTCTCGCAAGTCTGGCGCACCGACCTCGCCGTCGATCGCCAGCTGCCGTGGGGCGTACTCGGCACGCTGGAAGGGATCTATGGCAAGGAGGTGAACGGTCCGTACTACATCCAGGCGAACCTGCCGGCGGCGCCGAGCGCCTTCATGGGTGCGGATACGCGCATGCGGTGGCCTGCGGGCACGAACCGGATCAACCCGAACATCACGGCGGCGTACGTCGTCAGCAACGCGAGCACGGGCCATTCGAGCACGCTGTCCGGTTCGCTGCTCAAGCAGTTCGAGAACGGCTTCTTCGCGAAGGCGGCGTATTCGTACGGCGTCTCGATGAGCTCCGTGGACCCGGGGTCGACGGCGTCGGCGAACTGGAATTCCAACGCGATCGCGAGTGACCCGAACAACCCGGGTGTCGGCTACTCCGCGTTCTCGCCAAGGCACCGCATGTTCCTCGCGCTCTCCTATCGGCGTGAGTACTTCAAGGCCGGCGCAACGGCGATCTCGCTGTTCACCGAGGGACGTACGCAGGGCAACACCAGCTACACCTTCAGCGCGGACGCCAACGGCGACGGCGCGACGAACGACCTGATCTACATCCCGCGCAACGCGTCGGAGATGAACTTCCAGCAGTACACCGCCACCATCAACGGCGTGCCGAAGACGTTCACGGCGGCGGACCAGCAGGCCGCGTGGGAAGCGTACATCGTGCAGGACGACTACCTCAGCACGCACCGTGGCGAGTACGCGGCGCGCAACGCGGTGTTCCTGCCGGTGCAGTTCCACACCGACATGGGCCTGACGCAGGAGTTGTTCGCCAACGGCGCCGGCAAGCGCAATACGCTGTCGCTGCGCTTCGACATCCTGAACCTCGACAACCTCCTCAATCACAAATGGGGCGCCGGCCAGCGCCTCGTATCGAACCAGCCGCTCATTCCGCAGGGCGCAGACGTGAACGGGGCGCTCCTCTACCGCCTTCGCAACATCGGCACGGACCTCCTGCCGCCGGCGACGTACCAGAACACGGTCGGCGTTGCCGACGTATGGCGCATGCAGGTGGGGCTGCGTTACACCTTTCGCTGACGTCGCACACGGAACGCGAATACACGAATCGCCGGGCGCAGTCGCGCCCGGCGATTCGTCGTACATGGGTTGGTGAGTCAGGTCAGTGATGCAGCAGCCAGCGGATACCGAGAATCGTGAGTGCGAGACCGGCGCCCGCGAGGAGTACCAGCAGGAGCAGCACACCGACGAACAGCATCCGGCTGGCACGTCGTGTCGACTGCGGCGCCGCGACGTGGCGCTCGATGAGCGCCACGTTGCGGTTGTTGGACTTCCACCCCGCGTCGAAGAGGTCGCCGAGCACCGGAACAGATCCCACCAGCGTGTCGATCGCGACGTTCGCGACCATGCGCAGCACGAGGCTGCGCGAGGCGCCCAGCTGGATCCCGACCAGCACGATGTAGCCGGAGAGCGCCGCGCCAGCCAGGTCGCCGAGTCCGGGCACGAGGCCAAGGAGGGGGTCGAGGCCGACGCGGAATCGGGTGCCTGGTACGCCCACGGCGCTGTCGAGTGCACGCGCAAGGACGCGCGCCCGTGCGAGACGGGCGTCGTCGGTGGAGGAGAGTGCGGCGGGGTAGCTCATGCCCTCTCGCAAGGCAGGAAGCGCGCCCGCTATGCATGTCGTCCTGAGCGAAGCGACCTGTCGTCCTGAGCGAAGCGA
>JBDTYL010000163.1:0-1940 GCA_040005695.1 bacterium
TGGCGAAGACGACGCGGCCATCGCGTCCCTGCGTCGCTCGCTCCAGGCGGACAACGAGCATGCCGAGGCGCGCATCTACCTGGCCAACATCCTGTACGACCGGGGGGACTATGAGGCGTCGCTCTACCATTTCGAGCGTACGACCACCGAGGACCACTGGGACGAGCTGGGGATCTGGCGGCTCATCGAGCTCAAGCGCGCGGCGTACAAGCTGAATGAGCACGACGCGGAGCTGAAGCCATGGGAGGATCGCCTGGGCGAGCTCGGTGGTGAGCTGGACGACATCGACGAGCTACTGATCGAGGTGGACGGCGGCGCCGGTGGCGACAGCGGGGACGTGGAGGTTGCCCGGGGCCAGCTCGAGTTGTTCGGCACGCTTCTTTCCTCGCTCGCCGGCTCGAAGGCGGAGGAGTCGGAGTCGCCCGAGGTCGCGGACCTCAGGGCGCACGAGGTCCTGACGCGTGATGGTCGGCAGCTCACTGGCTCGTGGGAGGATATCGTGCGCTCGTTGCAACACGTCGATTCTGACGGGGGACGCGACGTCTCCCTCGAAGTATTCATGTCTCGCATGGCGAAGCGCACCTTTCGCGAAACGGGGGTCCGGGTGCCGAGTCACGATGTCGAGCTGTTCGTCCGCGGCAGCGCGGATGCGGGGCTTCTGCGCATCGTGCAGTGACGGGGCCGTCCCAGCGCGCCGCGCTCGACGCGGTGTATGCGGCGCGCCCCATCGTGGCGCGCCTCAGCATGACGCGCGACAAGGAAGACCTGGCGGCCGACATCATCGAGGCGTGGAGTGCCGTCGAAGTGGGCCTCCGCTCGCTCGTGGGCGGCACGACGCTCGCCGGCCAGGCGCTCATCCGCGAGCTGCGGCAGCGAAACTTCCTCTCGCTCGACCAGGCGAATTCCCTCGCGGAGTTCAATGCGGCGCGCGAACGTGCGGGCCGCACCGACTACGCGCCGACGGAAAGCGACGTGAACGCGACGCGCGAGGCGTTCGCCAAGCTGGAGTCGGGACTGGCAGGTGATGCAGTGACCGGACGGCCGTTGCCCGCGCCGAGTGTGGTGGGCGCGCCAGTGCCTGTGGTGGCCACCGTGCCGGACCTCGGCACCCTGCAGCCGACACCGAGGACGCGCCCGGCGTGGGTGGTGCCGGTGCTCGGGATCGTCGCGGTGGTCGTACTCGTGCTCATCGGATGGTTCGCGCTGGCTGGGCGGGGCCCGTCGTCGAGCGCCGCATACGACCAGGGAGTGCAGGCCTACAAGGAAGGGCGGCGCGAAGCGGCGGAGGCGTCGTTCCGCAAGGCCGCGACCGACGTGCCGACGGATCCCATGCCGCACGTCTACCTCGCGCGCATGGAGCGCGAGGCGGGCAACCTCGGCAACGCGAACACCGAAGCGGTCAACGCCGTGCGCCTCGGCCCCACGAATGCGACGGCGCTGCGCGAGCTTGCCAGCACGTTGTTCGCGGCGCAGCAGTACGACGACGCACGCAAGTTCTACCTCCGGGCGCTCACGGTGGATCCGAACGACAAGCTTTCGCAGGGCTTCCTGGGCTGCTCGCTCATGCGGCTCGGTCGCGTGGATGAAGCGCAACGATGGATTGGACGCGCAGGGCCCGGTTCCTGGTCTGCCTGCTCGTCCCCGTCGGCCGGCGTGACGGGGAATCCGCAGGTGCCGATGACCGGCGTGCCCCGTCCGTAACATCCTCGCACGCCTGCACCTCGTGACCGGCGCGCCGCACCCACGGCGCCCGCCCGCATGATCTCGTTCTCCGGCGTCGGCAAGAGCTACCGGAGCTGGCGGGGTCGCGAGGTGCGCGCGCTCACGGACTTCTCCCTCGACCTTCAGGCGGGGGAGGTGTTCGGGCTCGCCGGTCCGAACGGCGCGGGCAAGAGTACTCTCATCGGGCTGCTGCTCGGCTTTCTCGGTCCTACCGAGGG
>JBDTYL010000164.1:0-5676 GCA_040005695.1 bacterium
GCGTCGACACGGGACGGTCGCGCGACGCGGGCGGCACGGGCCTCGGCCTCGCGATCGTGCGCCACCTCATTGAGGCGCACGGCGGCCGCGTGGAGGCGACGAGTGCCGTGGGACGCGGGACGACGATCAGTGCCTTCTTCCCCGCTGCCCGTCAGGCGTAACGCTCGATCGGCGCGGCGATACCGGGCCGAGAAGCAGCGCGCCATCATGGTAGGCGATCGGGACTGGCCGACCGGCGATTCGCCGTGCGCCTTCGAGTCCGGCATGGCACGCAGCGCGATGGACTCGAGGTCGGCGGAGCGCACGATCGGAATCGACCAGTCTTCGAGGCTGGCGTGATTGGCAGGTCAGAAATTCACGACGAAGTGCGCGAACACGGTCTTCGACTGCGTCGGCGGGGCGAGGGCGAGCCCGGTGGCCGAGTTGAGTGCTTCCTGGTAGTCGAGCGCGATCTGTGCCTTTGGCGACAGGTCGTAGAACAGCCCGCCGATGAGGATGTGGTAGGCGTTGTCGGTCGCGGGCGCCGCAGGCAGCACATATCCCGACGTGCTCGACGCGGGCGTCACGCGGTCGTAACGCGCGACGAGTCCGAAGGGCGACTTGCCGCTGGCATTCGCCAAGGCGAACGGCCGGACCACGGTGTAGCCCGAGAGAAGGCGGCCGGTGATTTCCGTGGCAGTGCGCGGGCTCGCGGTCGTATTCAGTCCCTGCTCGCCGCCGTCGTGACGCTGCGCGAACTCGGCGCCAAGCACCAGGCGCGGATCCTTCAGCCCGACGAAGACGCCGGCGCGACTGCGGTCCAGCGCCTCGCCGACGGCGCTCAGCTGGCCCGCGCCGCTGTTGACGAAACCGCTCGCCGTTGCGCCCTTGTACCCCCACGTGCTGATGGTGAAGGATTGCAGCAGCGGCATGTCCACGGAGTTCGCGAGCGGCGTGAGCGACAGGCGGATCGCGTAGTCCTTGAACCGGTCCTTCTCACGCGAGGTGTAGCCCGGACCATTGACGATGGTGGCGTAGACCTCGCCCATCTTGCTGGGCAACGTGAGTTGCGCGGCGAGCCCCATGTCCGCGGAGGCGAAGAATCCGGCGCGCTCCAGCGGCACCTGGCTGATGTAGCGAGGCCAGAACGTCTCGTCGTGGTCGATGACGACGTTGTGCAGGATGCCGATGCGCGCCAGGAAGGACGCGCCATTGCTGAACTTCGGCTGGTCGTACTGGAGGTACGCGTACTTCGCGCGGATCGTGAAGGCGTTGGGCGAGCCCTCCGTCGTCTGGTACATGTCGGTGGTGATGCGGATGCTCGTCCGGTCGCCGGCGGGCATCCTGAACGTCAGGTACGCGCGGTCGAGGATGAACTGGTTGTCGACCTGTCCCGGCAGCGGCGCCGGCGTGGTGGCCATCTGGTAGTTGTAGCTGCCGAAGATGACGCCGGAGAAGTTCAGCGGCGACGCGGCTGGAGCCGGGGCTGGCTGCGGTGACGTGGTCGCGGTCTGCGCGGCGCCCGACGCGGCAGTCAGCAAGGCGATCAGCACGGACGTGAGTGTTGAGGAACGAACTCGGTTCATGTGCCGTCGAATGGAGAAAAGGCGGCGTTCTGCAGGGCAGGCGCGCAACGCAGAGCGGTGCAACGAGAGGAACGTCGGATCGAGCGGTCACGTCCACTGTACGGATACGTTGCGGTCTTGTAACGACGCCACTCCATCGCGGCCGCCGCGGGGAGCGTGACCCAACCGTTACACGACCGGCGGGCAGCCGAGATGCAGCGGCATGAGGTTTCTCTGTCAGATGTCGTCTCTCTCCCAGTATTCACCCGTGCCGATTCTGGAGCCTGCTTCGCTGCGGACTGCCGCCCCTGCCACTCATCCGAAGCCGGTGATAGGCGTACCGCGGCGACTCCCGTCCATCCAGGGCAGCGTGATCGCCGACAGGGTCTACCGCACCACGCTCGTGCTGTTCGCGCTCTGCGTCCCGATCCTGCTCCTGCTGATCTTCGCCGAGGTCGGCCGCGCCGGCTGGCCCGCGCTGCGCCAGTTCGGTCTTGGATTCCTCACGTCGAGTACCTGGGATCCCGTGAAGGGCGACTTCGGCGCGGCGCCGGCGATCGTCGGCACCATCCTGACGTCCGTCATCGCCCTGGTGGTCGCGACGCCGCTCGCCCTGGGCGGAGCAATCTTCCTCTCGGAATTCTCGCCGAGATGGCTGCGGCAGCCGCTGTCGTTCTTCATCGACCTGCTCGCCGCCGTGCCGAGCGTCGTGTACGGGTTGTGGGGCGTCTTCTTCCTCGTGCCTCTGCTCCGCTCGACCATCATGCCCTTCCTCCGTGACACGCTGCACCTGGGCGCGACGCCCTTCTTTTCCGGGCCCGCCTACGGGCCCAGCGTGCTCGCGGCCGGGTTGATCCTGGCAATCATGGTGCTGCCGTACATCGCCGCCGTCTCGCGCGAGGTGCTGATGGCCGTGCCGCGCTCGCAGCGGGAGGCCGCGCTGGCACTCGGCGCCACGCGATGGGAGGCGATCACCGGCGCCGTGGTGCCGTTCGCCCGCACCGGCATTTTCGGCGGCGTGATCCTTGGCCTGGGCCGCGCGCTCGGTGAGACAATGGCCGTGACGATGGTCATCGGGAACCGGCACGAGCTGTCCGCCTCGCTGCTGTCGCCCGGCTACACCATGGCATCGCTGATCGCGAACGAGTTCTCCGAAGCGACGTCGGACGCGCACCTGTCCGCCCTGATGGCCGTCGGCTTCGTGCTGTTCGTCATCACCCTCATCGTCAACGCCATCGCGCGGTGGCTGGTGTGGCGCATGGGCAGCGAGGTGCGCGCATGAGTACCGCCGCCTCCACGCATGGCGCACGCGCACGGCCCCGCGCGCGCGGGCTGGCCCGCCGACAGGGCGTGAGCATCGTCATGGTGTCGCTCACCTGCCTCGCGGCGGCGCTCGCCGTGGTGCCGCTCGTGGTCATCCTGGCCTACCTGCTGAAGCAGGGAGCGGGCGCACTCTCGCTCGACTTCGTCACGCACATGCCGAAGCCGGTGGGCGAGACGGGGGGCGGCATGGCGAACGCGATCCTGGGCACGCTCATCCTGATCGGCATCGCGTCCCTCGTCGGCCTGCCCATCGGCATCGGCGCCGGGCTCTATCTCGCCGAGCACCGGGGGGGACGCCTTGCGAGCGTGGTGCGCTTCCTGGCGGACGTGCTCAACGGGCTGCCGTCCATCGTCATGGGCATCTTCGCGTGGCAGTTTCTCGTGCGCCCATTCGGACACTTCTCGGCGCTCGCCGGCGGGGCGGCCATCGGCGCGATGATGATCCCGCTCGTGACGCGCACCACCGAGGAGATGGTGCGGACGGTGCCGCAGTCGCTGCGCGAGGCGGCGTTGGCACTCGGATATCCTCGATGGCGCACGTCGCTGCAGATCGTGTTGCGCACCGCCCTCGGCGGCATCGTGACCGGCGTGCTGGTGGCCGTCGCGCGCGTGGCCGGCGAGACCGCGCCGCTCCTGTTCACCGCCTTCGGCAACCAGTTCTGGTCCACGAAGGTCACCCAACCCATCGCGGCGTTGCCGCTGCAGATCTTCACGTATGCCATCAGCCCGTACGATGACTGGCACGCGCAGGCCTGGGCTGGCGCACTCGTGCTCATCGGGCTTGTGCTGGTGATGAGCGTCATCGCGCGCTTCGCCACGCGGCGGCAGCACGCGGGCAGCCATGGCTGAGCCGGCCACGATGCTGCCGGCGCCCCTTGCCCGTGAGACATTCGCCATGCGCGCCCAGCGCCTGTCCGCGTGGTTCGGCAACACGCGCGCGGTCCACGAGGCGACGCTGGAGTTCCCGACGAACGAAGTCACGGCCATCATCGGGCCGTCGGGGTGCGGCAAGTCGACGTTCCTGCGCTGCCTCAACCGGATGCACGAGACGCTGCCGCGGACGCGCGTGGAGGGCACCGTCCTGTTCCATGGTCAGGACATCTACGCGGAAGATGTGGACCCTGTCACGCTGCGCCGCCACGTGGGCATGGTATTCCAGCGGCCCACCCCCTTCCCCACGATGTCCATTCGCGACAACGTGGCCGCGGGCCTCCGGGTGCAGCCCGGGCGCAAGCCGACGCGCGCCGAGCTCGACGAGATCGTGGAGCGCGGCCTGCGCGGCGCGGCACTGTGGGACGAGGTGAAGGACCGGCTCAACAGCGGCGCAACGAGTCTGTCAGGCGGACAGCAGCAGCGCGTCTGCATCGCGCGCGCGCTCGCCACGTTGCCGCACGTGCTCCTGCTCGACGAGCCGACGGCCTCGCTCGATCCCATCAGCACGCAGAAAGTGGAGGAGCTCGTCTACGAGCTGCGGAGGACCATGACGGTGGTCATCGTGACGCACAACATGCAGCAGGCAGCCCGCGTCTCCGACCGAACGGTCTTCATGCTGTCTGGCGACATGGTGGAGGTGGCGCCCACCGGCGTCATGTTCACCACGCCGTCCGACCCGCGCACCGAGGCGTACATCACAGGACGGTTCGGATGACCGCGGCACCCTCCGCTGCCGCGGCGTCAGGCGAGGGCACCGGGCGCATCGACGCCGAAGGATTCAACTTCTGGTACGGCCGCACGCAGGCGCTGGTCGACATCGACATGGCGATTGCGCCGCGCGCGGTGACCGCCTTCATCGGCCCGTCGGGATGCGGCAAGTCGACGTTCCTGCGATCGATCAACCGGCTGAATGAATTGATTCCGGGCGCGAAGCGCACGGGCGAGATCCGGCTCGACGGCGAGAACATCTACCAGCCGGGCATGGACGTCGTCACGCTGCGCCAGCGGGTGGGGATGGTGTTCCAGCGATGGAATCCGTTTCCGAAGAGCATCTACGACAACGTCGCGTACGGTCCTCGCATCAACTCGAGCCCGCGGCGCGCCGACCTGGACGCGATCGTGGAGTCCGCGCTGCGCCGCGCCGCGCTCTGGGATGAAGTGAAGGACCGGCTGCGCCACAGCGCGCTGGCATTGTCCGGCGGACAGCAGCAACGTCTCTGCATCGCCCGCGCGCTGGCGAACGATCCCGAGGTCCTGCTGCTCGACGAGCCGGCCTCGGCGCTCGATCCCTCCGCGACCCAGAAGGTCGAAGAGCTCGTCCATGAATTGAAGCGCCAGCTCACCATCGTCATCGTCACGCACAACCTGCAGCAGGCCGCACGCATCTCGGACCGCACGGCGTTCTTCTATCTCGGCAAGCTCGTCGAGATGGGCGACACGCAACGGCTCTTCACGAGCCCGGGCGAGGAGCGCACGGAAGCATACATCACCGGGAGATTCGGATGAGCCCAGACGCACCTTTTCGCCACTTTCACGACCAGCTCACGGCGCTCAACCGACGCCTCCTCGCCATGTCGGAAAAAGCGGAGTCGCTCGTCGAGCTCTCCGTGGATGCGCTGCTGAGCCAGGACGCCGGCAAGGCCGAGGCCGTGATCGACGCGGACCGCGAGCTCGACGCGATGGAGCTGGAGATCGAGGCCGCCGCGCTCGAGCTGCTCGCGCTGCAGCAGCCCATGGCGCGCGACCTCCGCTTCATCGTGTCCACCATCAAGGTGACGAGCGACCTGGAGCGCGTCGGCGACCACGCGGTGAACATCGCACAGGCGGCGCTGCGCCTCATCTCGCAGCGGACACACATCACCCCCGATCCGGAAAT
>JBDTYL010000165.1:0-7168 GCA_040005695.1 bacterium
CCACGACGACCCTCTTCCATTGCTCGGACCTGCACTTCGGTCACCCCGCGGTGCCGGAGCAGTACGAGGCCATGGAAGAGCTCATCGCGAAGTACCGCTACGACGTCGTCGCCATTTCAGGTGACCTGTCCCAGCGGGCGCGCTCCGGCGAGTTCCAGCGGGCCCGCGCCTTCATCCGCCAGGCCGAGGAGACGAGCAAGGTGCTCTGCATCCCGGGCAACCACGACGTGGCCTGGTGGAAGTCACCGTTCGCGCTCGGCGACGACCGCGCGATGCTCGAGAACTACCGCAAGTACATCGACGAGGACATCGAGCCGGTGGTGCACGTACCCGGTGTCACGCTGGCCGGCCTGAACACCTCGCATGGCGTCGTCGCGCCGGCGCTCACGTGGCGGCTGCGCGACGTCTCGATCATCGGCATCGTCCGGCGCGAGCAGATCGACCGCCTGCGACGCACCTTCGCCGAGTCGCCGTCGGGGGACGCGCGCGTGGTGGTGATGCACCACAATCCCATCAAGGGCGAGCTGTCGCAGCGCCACGGCCTGAAGCACACCGCACGCGTGCTCGGCGCCTTCGCGGACATGGCCGTTGACCTCGTGCTCTGCGGCCACGACCACCAGGACGCCATTCACTACATCGAGCACACGAAGAAGGGCACCGTGATCTCCACTGCCGGCACGGTGTCCAACCGCCAGCGCGGCGGACGTCCGTCATCGGTGAACAGCATCCGCCTCGCGCCCGACTCGATCGAGGTGTCCACCCTCGTGTGGTCCGCGAGCGACCATGCCTTCGTGCCCGGCCCCATCAAGTGCTTCAAGCGCTGACCCGCTTCTTCCGTCGTGGCGCCGACGAGGACCAGTTCGAGATCAGCTTCGAGACGGCGCCGCTCCGCACCGCGGACGCGCTGCTCGCGCGCCTGCGACAGCTCGGGCTGCGGCGCATCACGAACGCCCGCCTCACGCATAACCACAACGTGATGGTGAGTTTCGGCGGTGGACAACTGCGGGTGCACGAAGGCTACCTCGACGCGTCGGAGCCCGTGCTGCGCGCAATCGTCGCGTTCGTCGAGGGCCGCACCCGCGCCGATCGCCGCGCCGCGCAGCGCGTGATCATCGCCTACCCGATTCACACGGCAGCGCCGAAAGCGCGTCGCGAGCGGACGCACGTGGACGACGAGGCCATCGTTGCGCAGCTCGTCGAGTGGCACGCGCGGTACAACGAGCAGCACTTCGGCGGGCGGCTGAAGCCCATCGCCATTCGCGTCTCGCGGCGCATGAAATCGCGCCTCGGTCATTACACGGCCGGTCGTCGGGACGAGGGCGGCGCAGAGATCGCCATCAGCCGGTCCCACGTCGTTCGTCACGGATGGCCGGAGGTGCAACACACGCTGCTGCACGAGATGGTGCATCAGTGGCAGGACGAGACGGAGCGCTCGATCGATCACGGTGCCACCTTCCGCGCGAAGTGTCGGGAGGTCGACATCGCACCGTACGCGCGTCGCGTGCTGGCCACGCGCGTGGGACGCACCACGGGATCGCGCACCCTTGGCCGCCGCGCCGCGCGCGAGGAGTAGCGCGGCGAGCGGCCCCGCGCCGGCTCCTCGTGCAGATGGCTACGGCACCATCGCCGTCGCCGAGCCCTTCACGTAACGGTCGTACCAGGCGAGGAAGCGCGTGTAGCGGTCCGCGCGATAGCTCGGCACCGTGATGCCGTGAAACGAGTTCGGGTAGATCACGAGCTGCGTCGCGATGCCGAGCGTGCGCAACGCCTCGTACATCTGCTCGCCGCCGGCAATCGGAACGTTGAAATCGTTCTGGCCACCCATGAACAGTGTCGGCGTCGTGATGCGGTCGGCGTGGAAGAACGGGTAGGAGATCTTGATCCATTTGTCCTGCGCCTTCCATGGCGCACCGATCTCCAGGTCATACTGCGTGACGTACTGGTCGATGCCGTACATCGACAGCTGAAGTGCGCTGCCCGCACCGCTCACGGCGCCCTTGAACCGCTGCGTCGTCGCAATGGTGTAGTCCGTGAGGATGCCGCCATAGCTCCAGCCGCCGATGCCCAGGCGCTGCGGATCGGCGACGCCAATGTTGATCGCGTGGTCCACGGCGCCGAGGAGGTCCTGCACCTCCCTGTTGCCCCAGTCGGCGAAGATCGCGCGTTGGTATGCGGAGCCACGCCCTGACGATCCGCGATAGTTCACGGCGAGCACCGCGTAGCCGTTCGCGGCGAACAACTGCCGGTCGAAGTCGAACCGATACGCGTCCTGGCCGTTCGGGCCACCGTGGATGTAGAGCAGCGTCGGCACGCGCACGCCGGCGACGGCGTCGAGCGGCCGATAGAGCAGGGAATGCACTTCCGCACCGTCCTTGCTCTTCGACGTCATCGGCTCCACGTCGGCAAGGCGCAGGTGCGCAAACAAGGAATCGTTCTGCCGCGACAGTTGGCGGACACTTGTCCCGTCCATCGCATAGACCTCCGGCGCGCGCGCCGGCGTAGACAGCAGCACCGCGATGCGCCCGTCGGGCAGGATGCTGTAAGCATTCACCGTGCGCTTGCCATCCAGGAGCCGTTCCACCATGCCGTCCGCGATGCGGATGCGCACCAGCGGTTCCGCGCGGTCGTCGGAGATCGTCGCGAGCACCGACTTCCCGTCGGCCTCGAACCGCGGCGACGCCACTGGCCGATCGAGCGTGGCGGTCACCACGCGCGCCGGCGTGCTGCCGTCGCTCGGCACCACGGCGAGCTTGTTCAGGCTGTACGCGCTGTACTTCGGCTCGTCGCCGCGGACGAATGCGATCAAGCGTCCGTCCGGCGACCACGCCGGCCGCCCCCCATCGGGTCCGTCGAAGTCCGTGAGCTGCCGCGGTGTCGCACCCTTGCGTGCATCCACCACGAACACGTCCGACTCGCGGCCGCGGCCCGGCTCGGCCACCGGCGTGCGGACGAACGCGATGCGTTGTCCGTCGGGCGACCAGCTGGGCAGGTCGTCATCGAAGATGGCGCTCGTGAGCGAATCCAGCTTCTTCGTCGTCACGTCGAGTAGCGCGAGGTGCGTGCGCTTGGTCCCGAGGTAGCCAGTGACGTCGCGCTTGAAATTGTATCGGTCGATGACGATCGGCTTCGGCGTGGCGTGCGTCGCGGTGTCCTTGCGCGCCACGGAGTCCGTTTCCTCGTCGAGCACGAGGATCATGCGCTTTGCATCCGGCGACCACGCAAAGTCGGAGATGCCGCCCTTGAGCGTCGTGAGGCGCTGTGCTTCGCCGCCGCGGCGGTCGAGCAGCCACACCTGTCCACCCTTGCCGTCCTGCCGTCCGGAGACGAACGCGAGGTAGCGCCCGTCGGGGCTCCACCGCGGCGTCGATTCTCCCTCCGGTGTGGATGTCAGGCGGATGCTCTGCGTGCCGTCCCAGCTCGTCATCCACAAGTCGGTGTCCGACTTGTCCTTCGTGGAGTCGATCGCGGAAACGGTGTAGGCCACCCATGCGCCGTCCGGCGACAGTTGCGGGTCGGTCACGCCGCGCAGGGCGTACAGGTCGGACGCGCGGAGCGGCCGCTGCGGTATTGCTTGCCCAGGAAGGTTGGAGCCGAGGACGACCAGAGCGACGATGGCGAGCGGAATGCGGCGCATGAGCGGAGTGTTGGGGAGTCCTGCGGGGCAGGGGCCGGCCGCCGAATATAGGCAAAACCATGTCGGGGGGAACGGTGTCGAACCACCGTGCAAGGTTTCAGGACCCACCGCAGCTCGGAGATCCCATGCCGTCGTTCATCGCTCTGCGTCGTACCGTGCAAGTCGTGGTAGTCGTCTCCTGCCTGGGCGCGACGACAGCCGTCGCGCAAGATCCGACGGCAACGCCCGCCGGTCGCGGGCATCCGCCTGTCTGCGCCAGGGGCGTGCGTGTCTTCACCGACCGGAGTCAGGTGCCTGTGCCGTTCGATACGCTCACGATACCCGCCGCTCCCGAGCCGGTTCGCGTTTCCAGCCCGGCGGAGGCGGAGGTCGCGGAGCTCGCCATGCGTGCACGTGCGGGCAGCGTGGGCGCCACCGGAGTGCTGTTCGTCGATGTGGAGAGCGAGGACAATGGCATGGTGCGGCTGCACCGGAGCGTCACCGCGGTCTTTGCGCCGGCCGACAGCGCGCGGGCACAACTGGCCTGCAAGCAGGCCTAGGTGATTACCTTTCGCCGTGGTCCAGTCCCCACTCCCACCGGCGATCGATGCTCGACTTTTATAACATCGACAGTGTGCTGTCCGAGGAAGAACGCGCCGTCCGCGACAGCGTGCGGCGCTTCGTGGACGAGCGCGTCCTTCCCATCATCGGCGATGCGTACGTGCAGGGCCGCTTCCCCAAAGAGCTCATTCCCGCGATGGGCGAGCTCGGCGTGTTCGGCGCGAACCTGCCGGAGGAGTACGGCTGCGCGGGCCTGAACAACGTGCAGTACGGCCTGATCATGCAGGAGCTTGAGCGCGGTGATTCCGGCGTGCGATCGTTCGCCAGTGTGCAGGGCGCGCTCGCCATGTATCCGATCTACGCCTTCGGTTCCGAGGAACAGAAGCAGCAGCGCCTGCCGAAGATGGCGACCGGCGAGATCATCGGCTGCTTCGGGCTCACGGAACCGGACTTCGGGTCCAACCCGAGCGGCATGATCACGATGGCCAGGGAGCAGCCCGACGGCTCATGGATCCTCAACGGTTCCAAGATGTGGATCACCAACGGATCTACCGCGCAACTCTGCATCGTGTGGGCGAAGACCAACGGCGACCCGAGTGACAAGTCGATCCGCGGCTTCATCGTGCCCACCAACACGCCTGGCTTCAGCGCGAAGGACCAGAAGGGCAAGTTGTCACTCCGGGCGAGCGACACGAGCGAACTGGTGTTCCAGGACGTGCACCTGCCCGCCGACGCCCTCCTTCCCAAGTCGGGTGGCCTCAAGAGCCCGCTCATGTGCCTCACCCAGGCGCGCTATGGCATCTCGTGGGGCGCCATCGGCGCCGCGATGGCGTGCTTCGAGGAGGCGCTCGACTACGCGCAGCAGCGCGTGATGTTCGACAAGGTCATCGGCGGCTTCCAGATCCAGCAGGTGCGCCTCGCCGATATGCTCACCGAGATCGTCAAGGCGCAGCTCGTGTCGCTGCACCTCGGCCGCATGAAGGACGCGGGCACCTTCACGCCGCAGCAGGTGTCGCTCGCCAAGCGCAACAACGTCAGCATGGCCACGGACATCGCGCGCGAGGCCCGCCGCCTCCTCGGCGCCAATGGCATCCTGGCCGAGTACGGCGCGATGCGCCACATGGCCAACCTGGAGAGCGTGTACACCTACGAAGGCACGCACGACGTGCACTCGTTGATCCTCGGCCAGGCGGTGACCGGCTTGAACGCGTTCAAGTAGTCCTGACGTCCTCTGTCCTCTCGCCCTCTCGCCCTCTCGCCCTCTCTCGCAGCCCTACCTTCCCGCCCTCCTCCCCCCTATCCTTCATGTGAATCTTTTCACATGAGGAACCGGCGGTGAAAATTGCCGTCTGCATCAAGCGCACTCCCGACTCCGAGTCGCGCTTCAAGATCGCCTCGACTGGCGCGTCCATCGACGACGCCGGCCTGAAATTCGACATCGACGACTTCGCGAGCTACGCCGTCGAAGCGGCCCTGCAGCTCAACGAGAAAGCAGGCGGCGGCGAGACCGTCGTCTACGCGCTCGGCCCCGACAATGTTCAGGAGTCGCTGCGCAAGGCGATGAGCATGGGCGTCGATCGCGCCGTCCACCTCAAGGCTGACAAGGTCCCCGCCGACGGCATCGCCATCGCAAAGGCCCTCGCCGCCGAGCTGAAAGGCGGCGGCTATGACCTCGTGCTCTTCGGTAAGCATGCGTTCGACAGCTCGGCCGGCGTGGTCGGGACGGCGACCGCGGAGTTCCTCGGCGTTGCCTGCGTGACCGCGGCCTCCGAGCTCCGCATCGAGAACGGCGCCGGCATCGCACGACGCGAACTCGAAGGCGCCGCCGAGATGCTTGCCTTTCCGCTGCCCGCCGTCGTCACCATCGACGAAGGCGTCGCGCGTCCGCGGTACCCGTCGCTCAAGGGCATCATGGCGGCCAAGAAGAAGCCGCTCGAGTCGAAGCCCGCGCAGCTCGGTGACATCCGCATCACCGTCCAGAAGGCGGAGTTGCCGCCCGAGCGTCCGGCCGGCCGCATCCTCGGCGAAGGCGTCGCCGCAATCCCGGAGCTCGTGAAGCTGCTCCAGACCGAAGCAAAGGTGCTCTGATGGCGAATGTCCTGGTGTTCGCGGAGACGCGCGGCGGTGAGCTGCGCAAGGTCGCATTCGAGGCCGTGACGGCGGCCCGCCAGCTCGCCGACGCCACCGGTGGCGGCGAAGTACACGCCTTCATTGCCGGCGCGCCCGGCGTCGCCGCGAAGGCACCGCAGCTCGGCACCTTTGGCGCGGACGTCGTGCTCGTGGCCGAGAGTGCGGACTTCACGAACTTTGCACGCGAATCTGTTGCGGCGACGATCGCCGATCGCGCGAAGTCCAGCGCTTACCGCGCCATTGTCCTCGGCTTCTCGGCCCAGGGTCGCGATCTCGGCCCGCGCATCGCCGCGAAGCTCGACCTGCCCATCGCGAGCGACGTCACGGAAATTGCGGCCAGCGGTGATACGCTCACCGTGAAGCATCCGGGCTACGCGAACAAGGTGGTGCTCACCCTCATGGTCAGCGGCCCGTCGGCCGTGATCAGCGTGCGGCCGAGCGCGTTCACTGCAAGGGAGAACGCGAAGCCCGCGCGCACGGAGACGATCGCCGCGGCGCCAGCGAACACGCCCGTGGTCACCGTCACCGAGATCAAGGAAGGCGCGAAAGGCCGCCCGGATCTCGGCGAGGCGTCGATCATCATCTCGGGCGGACGCGGCCTCAAGGCGGCCGAGAACTTCAAGCTCGTCGAGGAGCTGGCCGATGCGTTCGGCAATGCCGCCGTCGGCGCGACGCGCGCCGTCACGGACGACGGCTGGCGTCCGCATAGCGACCAGATCGGCCAGACCGGCCGCCAGGTGAGTCCGCAGCTCTATGTCGCGCTCGGCATCTCCGGCGCCATCCAGCACCTGGCCGGCATGCGCACCTCGAAGACGATCGTCGCGATCAACAAGGACAAGGAGGCGCCGATCTTCAAGGTGGCCG
>JBDTYL010000166.1:0-3051 GCA_040005695.1 bacterium
CCTTGATGCGGTTCGCCTGCGCCACTTCGGTCATCGCCCGCAGGTTGTCCTCGATCATCTCGAGTGTCGAAGGGCCGGTGTTGCCCGCGATGTCGTTCGTCCCGCCAAGGATGACGACGACGGCCGGATGCAGCGCGACGACGTCCTGGTGAAAGCGCACGACCATCTGCGGCGTGGTCTGCCCACTGATGCCGCGACCGATGTACGGCTTGCCAGGGAACATCGCCGGAAAGCGCGGGGCCCACCCCTCAGTGATGGAGTTGCCCATGAACACGACGCGCGCCTGGCCGGGCTTCGGGTCGCCGAGCGCGAGGTTCCGGGCGCGATAGTAGTTGAGATTTGCCCAGTCGTTGTGAAACGCGGCGTCCGCCGCCTGCTGTCGCTCCGCGGGGGTCTGCGCGCCGAGCGGCTCCGGTGTACCGAGATTCATGGCGAGCAGCAGCGCCAGCACTCCCGCGCTTGCGGACCGCCGCGTGAGAGACGCCGGCATGCCGGTCACATTCCGTAGATGCTGCCGCCGGGATACTCGGCGGCGCCACCCAGCTGCTGCTCGATGCGGAGCAGCTGGTTGTACTTGGCCACGCGATCCGTGCGCGACGCCGAGCCGGTCTTGATCTGGCCGGCGCCGGTGCCGACGGCGAGGTCCGCGATGAAGGTGTCTTCTGTCTCGCCGCTGCGGTGCGAGATGACGGAGAGGTAGCCCGCGGCGCGCGCCATCTCGATGGACTCGAGGGTCTCGGTGAGGGTGCCGATCTGGTTCACCTTGATGAGGATCGAGTTGGCGATGCCACCCTCGATGCCGCGCGCGAGTCGCTCGGTGTTGGTGACGAACAGGTCGTCGCCCACGAGCTGGCACCGGTCGCCGATGGCGTCGGTGAGCAGCTTCCATCCATCCCAGTCATCCTCACTGAGGCCGTCCTCGATGGAGACGATGGGATAGGTGTCGATCCATTTCGTGTAGAGCTCGACCATGCCGGCGGCGTCGCGCGTGCCGGCACCGCTCTTCTTGAAGGTGTACTTGCCGTCCTTGTGCAGCTCGCTCGCGGCGCAGTCGAGCGCGAGCGCGATGTCCTGGCCCGGTGTGTAGCCGGCGGCCTCGATGGCCTCGAGCACGACCTTGATTGCCTCTTCATCGCTCTTGAGGTCCGGCGCGAAGCCGCCCTCGTCGCCCACGCCGGTGCTCAGCTTCCGCTTCACGAGCACTTTCTTGAGCGCATGGAACACCTCGGCCCCCATGCGCACGGCCTCACCGAACGACTCGGCGCCCACGGGGATGATCATGTATTCCTGGAAGTCCACCGTGTTCGTCGCGTGGGCGCCGCCGTTGAGGATGTTCATCATTGGCACGGGCATCACACGCGTGAGCGGGCCGCCGAGGTAGCGCCACAGCGGCATGCCGACGTCGGTGGCGGCGGCGCGCGCGCAGGCGAGCGACACGGCGAGAATGGCATTGGCGCCGAGGTTCGACTTGTTCGGCGTGCCGTCCATCTCGATGAGTGCGGCGTCGATGCCCATCTGGTCGGCCGGGTCCGCGCCCTGGAGCGCCGGCGCAATGGTCTCCTCGATGTTCTGTACCGCGAGCAGCACGCCCTTGCCGCCGTACCGCTTCTCGTCGTTGTCGCGCAACTCCATCGCCTCATGCTCGCCGGTGCTCGCGCCGCTCGGCACAGCCGCACGTCCCATGATGCCACTGTCGAGGATGACGTCGGCTTCGACGGTGGGATTCCCGCGGCTGTCGAGGATTTCGCGGGCGTAGATGTCAACGATGGTGGCGGACATGGTCTCGTGTTCGGGGGGAGGAGGACGAACGCGTGAAATGTAGCGAATTCGGCCCTGCCGGGGCGCAAGCGGGGAGGCTGAAGGGTCCCGGGCCTGTACGCAACGTCTCGCCAGCCACAAGCAGGTCCTTCGCTTTGCTCAGGACGACAAGGGGGTACCCCATGGCCGCTCCTGGACAGTCGTCGGTCAACAGTATTCGGTCACTGTGTTCGCCCTCCGTGAACACGATACGCTGAGCGAGTGCCGCGAATGGGCCTGCCCGTGACGCCTTTCGAACAACGATGTGCGATGAAGCTGGAGTACTCGAGCGATGAGCAACGAGGACTCCGCGATGAGTAATGGGCGCTGGGCAATGAGCGATGAGCGCCCGCGCTACGCGCGTCAGGCAGGGCCCTCGACGTCCGCAGCATCCACCCGCTTCACCATGCCGACGCCGTACACCTCGCGCAGCGTGGCCGAGATCTGCCCCGACACGAGCTTCATGAGGTCGTGGCGGTGATCATAGTCGAAGTCCCTGGTATCCACCGGCGCCAGGAAGTGCACATGCACCACACCGGTGCGCACGCGCCACGTGCCCTTGGGCATCACCTCGCGCGCGCCGTACACCACCACCGGCACCACTGGCGCCCCCGCGGCGATGGCCAGCACGAACGGGCCCTTCTTGAATGGGCGCAGCGCGTCGTAGTCGCCGCGCGTGCCCTCCGGACACACCACCACGCTGAGCCCTTCCGCCACCGTGGCCGCGACGCTCTGGTAGGCCTCGAAGGCCGACGTGCGATTATCGCGCTCGAGGAACACCACGCCGCATGCCTCCGCGCCCCACCCGAAGATGGGAATGCGGCGCAACTCCGCCTTCGCGACGAACGTGAAGCGCGGCAGCACGGACGCGATGGCGAAGATGTCGAACCAGCTCACGTGATTGCTGGCGTACACGGTGCCGCGGTCGGCCACCACGTGCTCCGCGCCATGCACGATCACGCGCGCGCCCGCGGCGCGGCAGATCGACTGCGCCCACGTGCGCATGCACCAGATGGACACGCGCCGCTGCAGGTCCTCGGAGCCAAGCAGGTGCCCGAGCGCCGCCGTAGGAGCGAGCAGGATCGTCATCACCGCCACCGTGATGCCGGTGAGGAGAGTGCGCATGACCGAATAGTGACGTGAGCGGGTGGACGGGGCAACGATGATCAGGGCGCGTACCTCCTCGTACGCAGCACCCCGTCAACCCGTGGCGAGCGAGCTCGGCATCAGGGGCGGTGCAATGCGCTCCGCACC
>JBDTYL010000167.1:0-2229 GCA_040005695.1 bacterium
GGTGCGCGATGATCAGCGTCGTGCGGCCGCGCAACAGCTCTTCCATCGCCTCCTCCACGAGCCGCTCGCTCTCGTTGTCCAGGCTCGACGTGGCCTCGTCGAGCAGCACGACGACCGGATCCTTGAGGAACACACGCGCGAGCGCGATGCGCTGACGCTGGCCGCCCGAGAGCTTCACGCCGCGCTCGCCGACGCGCGTCTCCATGCCCTGCGGCAGCCGGTCGATGAACTCGGTCGCATGCGCCGCCGCCGCCGCCGAGTCCACGTCGGCATCGCTCGCGTCGGGACGCGCGTACGAGATGTTCTCGCGCACCGTGCCGCTGAACAGCGCGGGCTCCTGCGGCACCAGGCCAATGCTGCCGCGCAGGTCGGCGAACGAGAGGTCGCGGATGTCCGTGCCGTCCAGCGTGATGCGCCCTTCCGTCACGTCCCAGAACCTCGGGATGAGCGACGCGACTGTCGTCTTGCCGGCGCCACTCGGCCCCACCAGCGCCACGACCTCGCCGGGACGGATGGCGAACGACACGGCGCGCAGGGCATCCGGCAGCTCGGGGTCGTAGCGGAAACTCACGTCCTCGAGGGCCACGGCGCCACGCACCGGACGCCGCAGCGCGACGGGATGCTCCGGCTCGGCGACCGTGGGCCGCATGTCGAGCAGCTCGAACACGCGCTGCGCCGCGCCGATGGCTTCCTGGTAGCTGCCGAACAGCGACGCGAGCGATCCCACGGACGCCGCGACGAAGATGGCGTAAAGCAGGAACGACACGAGCGCGCCAGGGGTGAGCGCGCCCTCGAGCACCAGCACGCCGCCCTGCCACAGCACGGCCACCACGCCCCCGAACGCCACGAACCCCACGATGCCGAACAGCATCGCACGCATCTTCGCCCGCTGGACGGCCGCCCGCACCACGCCCGAGAGCAGGTGCTGGTAGCGACGCGTCTCCTCGGCCTCCCGCACGAAGCTCTGCACGGTGCGGATCTGCGAGAACGCCTCGTCGGCGGTGCCCATGGCTTCCGCCACCTTGTCCTGCAGGCCCGTGCTCGCGCGACGCAGCCGGCGTCCGAAGAAGAACGCCGTGCCCACCACCACCGGTACGACGGCGAGCGTGGTGGTCGTGAGCCGCGGGTGGGTCATCGTGAGCAGCACGATGCCACCAATGAGGAACAGTGACTGGCGCGAGAGTTCGCTGATCCACGTGCCCATCAGCGTCTGGAGCACGGCGAGGTCCGCGGACAGCCGGCTCGTCAGCTCGCCCGTGCGGCGCTCCGTGTAGAAACCTGGCGAGAGGCGGATGAGGTGCGCGAAGACGTCCTCGCGCAGCTTCGCGATCACGCGCTCCGCCGTGCCGGTGAGCAGGTAGACCTGGATGAAGTTCATCACCCCCTGCAGCGCGAACGCGAGCACCAGCGCGATCGCGATCCGGTCGAGGAGATGGCGGTCGTGCTGCTGGAATGCAGCGTCCAGGAGCTTGCGCACCACCTGCGGAAAGGCGAGGCCCACGGCGGCCGCGACGAGCAGGCACACCGCGCACACGACCAGCTGTCCGGTGTAGGGACGCAGTCGCGGGACCAGCGCGGTGAGGGGTTTCGGGGACTTCAGCCGACCGCCACGCGGGTCCACCGCAGGCGTAGCACGAGGAGTCGTCACGTCAGCCCAGCGCACTCCCTTCGCGGCGTAGCCACAGCCGCACCGCATACAGCGACTGGTTCATGGACCGTCCGGCCGCCGCCTGCCGCTCGAGCCACTCGAGCAGCGCCGTGGCGCGCTCCGCGCGCGCGCCCGGCGGCGCGCTCCAGTCGTCGGCCGACCACCCGCGCACGTGCACGATGCCCGCGCCATCAGGCACGCCGATGAGGAGCAGCGTTTCCGAAAGATCGCCCTTGCGACCCAGCAGCAGGGGCATCTCGCGGGCTGGTGCGCCGTCGCTCACGACCGTGTCCGCGCGATCACGTGATCGCCCGGTCCACGACCATCGCCGCGAAGAGCAGGGCGAGGTAGAGCAGGGAGTACTTGTACAGCGCCCACGCGGGCTTCACGAAGTCGGTGGCGCGCATCACGCGGATGACGCCCACGAGGAACCATCCGCCAAGCGCCGCGGCCATCACGAGGTACGGTATGCCGAGCGCGCCGAAGGCCACGGGGAGGACGGTGAGCGGCAGCAGGATGAGCGTGTACCACAGCATGTTGCGCATCGTCTCGCGCTCGCCCCACACGAGCGGCGCCATCGG
>JBDTYL010000168.1:0-4491 GCA_040005695.1 bacterium
GCGGCGCGCCTTCACCGCCGCCGACGTCGCGTGCCGCGACCTGACGGGGCTTCTCGCGGAGCGCGCGACGACAGCGCCCGCACACTGGTTCGAGCGGGCCCCGCGGTGATCGTCGGCGTTGGTATCGACATGATCGAAGTCGATCGCATGCGGCAGCTGCTCGCGCGCAAGGGCGAGCGCGCACTCACGCGGCTGTTCACCCCAAGCGAGGTGGCGTACGCGCGCACGCACCCGGAGCCGGAGCGTCAGCTCGCCGCGCGAGTGGCGGCAAAGGAAGCCGCGTACAAGGCGCTCGCCGGCAACGACCTCGCGAGCGCGATCGGGTGGCGCGAGCTCGAGGTCGTCTCGCAGCGGGGCCAGGCGCCCGCGCTCCTGCTGCATGGCCGCGCGCAGGCGCGTGCCACGGAGCTGGGCGTGCATCGCATGCATCTCTCGCTCACGCACACGCACGACATGGCCGCGGCATACGTCGTCGCCGAGCGGATGGAATGATCCCTCAGGCCGCCGGCCGCAGTGTGGAACAGCTGCTGTTCCTCGCGTTCGGCATCACCTGCGTGCTGTGGCTCGGCGCTTCGATCTTCGTGCTCCTCAACCGCATGCTGTACGATCGCACCGGGGGCCGGCTTCGGATGCTCGCGCGGCGCATGACGACCGACGAGGTGTTGCGCCTCGCGCCCGATGAGCGGTTGGCGGCGGTACGTGGCATCCTCGTCAGGCTGTCGCGCCGCGAGGTGTATCGAGTGACGGCGGACACGGAGCTCCCCGCGTGGCTCACCGCACTTTGCGCGACGTACTCGCTCGACCGCTGGGGCCTCGCGCAGATCGTGCGCGACGCCGCGTCGCACCGGCGCGGCCGCAAGTGGCGGCGCATCGCGGCGCTGTTCACGCTCGGAGAGCTGCGCACCGAGGGCGTGCACGAGCTGCTCGAGCAGGCCGTGCGCGACCCCGATCCCGACGTCGCGGGCGCCGCGGTAACCGTGTTGCGCCGCCTCGAAGACCGTCGCGCCGCGGGCATCCTCATCACTGCCTTGCGCGAGGAATCGTATCCGCCATCGCGGATCGCGACGCAGCTCGACCAGTTCGCGATCCCCATCGACGACCTCCTGCTGCCGCTACTCGCCGATCCGCGCCCCAATGCGCGCTATTGGGGGGCCTCGCTGCTCGGACACTATCCCGGCTTCCTGGGCGTTGCGGAGCGCGTGGCCGCCCTCGAGAAGGACGAGTACCCCGGCGCGCGGAAGACCGCCGTGACGACGCTCGCACGGATGGATGTGGTGATTGCATTGCCGGTCGCAATCCGCCTCCTCGCCGATCCGGTGCCCTACGTGCGCGCCGCCGCCATCCGCACCGTCGCCGCGCGCGGCGCGCAGGCCCACGAGGAATCGGTGCGCCGCGACCTCGCGGCACGCCTCACGCCCGCGCTGGCGGACCGCGACTGGGACGTGCGCTTTGCCGCGAAGGAATCACTGGAGCACCTCGGCCCCGGCGTCTGGCGGGAAGTCGCCGAGGCGCTCGAATCCGCGGACGCCTTCGCCCGGAATGGGGCCGCGGAGGTGCTGCAGAACACCGGCGTGCTCGATCGCGTCATCGCGGAGATGGGGACTGACACGCCGCCCGACGCGCTCGCCATGCGCGTGCTGGAGCGCGCGCTCAACGAGGGCGGCGCCGGCATGGTGGACGCCGCGGTGGCGCGTCGGCCGGCCGGCGTGCCGCCGGCACTCGTCGCGCTGCTCGAGCGGCTGCGATTCACCGGTCCGGTGCTGGCATGATCACCCTCCCCACCCTCGCCGCCGGCGCGCACGTCACGGTCGTCGTGCTCAGTGGCTACGCGGCGCTGCTGGTGCTGTATACCGCCGTGATGCTTTTCGTTGCGGCGTGGGAAGGACACCTGCGCCGCCGCGAGCAGGACGTGGAGGACTTCGACCGCGTGCTCGCCTCGCGCTACACGATCCCCGTGAGCATCATCGCGCCGGCGTACAACGAAGAGGGGATGGTGGTGCCGGCCGTGCGGTCGCTCCTCGCGCAGTCGTACCCGGAGTTCGAGGTCATCGTGGTGGACGACGGGTCCACGGACGCCACGCTCGCCGTGCTCATCGAGACCTTCGACCTCGTCCCGCGCCAGGTGTTCGTGCGTGCGCGCATTCCCGCGAAGCCCGTGCGCATGGTCTACCGCAGCCGCACCGAGCCGCGGCTCATCGTCGTGGTGAAGGAGAACGGCGGCAAGGCGGATGCGCTCAATTGCGGCGCCAACCTCGCGCGCTACCGCTACCTGTGCTGCGTGGACGGCGACACGATGTTCACCACTGACGCGCTGCTGCTGTCGATGTCGCTCATCGTGAAGGATCCGGGGCGCATCGTCGCCGCGGCGAGCATGTTCGGCATCAGCCTCGAGCCGGAGGTGGCGGCGCGCAACGCCACGCACGTGGCAAGGCTCAATGCCGACCTGCTCGGCGACTTCCAGCACCTGGACCTCGTGCGGGCATTCGTCGCGTACCGCATGGCGTGGAGCCGCCTCTCGTGCATGATGTGTGTGTCGGGCGGGTTCGGCGTGTGGCGTCGCGATGTCGTCGTGGAGCTCGGCGGCTTCTCGCCGTCGTTCACCTGCGAGGACATCGAGATGACCTTCCGCATCCACGAAAAGATGCTGCGCGAGGAGCGACCCTACCGCATCATCTCGCTGCCCAACATGATCGCGCAGACGGAAGGACCGGACAACGTGCGGAGCCTCGTGAGCCAGCGCGCTCGATGGCAGCGCGTCACCATGGAGACCGTGTGGGCCTACCGGCACATGCTCGGCCGTCGGCGGTACGCGGCCGTGGGGCTGCTGGGGCTGCCGTATTACCTGCTCTTCGAGTGCCTCGCGCCCGTGTTCCAGGTGGCGGCGATCGTCACGCTCGTGCTGGCGGCATGGCTCGGCATGATGGGCTGGATTGGCTACCTGGCCTTCATCGGCCTGATGACCTTCGGCATGGCGATTCCCACCACCGTGGCCGTGCTGCTGCACGACGTCGGCTACCGCGACTACGGCCGTCGCGATCTCGTCCGGATGTTGCTGCTCGGCCCGCTCGACTTCGTGCTGTATCGGCCCATCCTGATCTGGGCGGGCTTTGTGGGCACCTGGCAGTTCCTGCGCAAGGAGAAAGGTTGGGACAAGTTCGACCGCAACGTGCGGCGCTCGACGTCAGACGCCTAGCTTGCTTTCGGCAATCCCGATACATTTCCTCGGCAATGAGAATCACGACCATTCTCAACCGGATTTCGCTCCTCGGCGTGCTGTGTGCCGCCGTCCCCGCAGGCGCCCAGGAACATCCTGCGCGCCGTGTGGCGAGCATTGTGAGCGTCGCGGTGGAGGAATACGCCAAGGCCGTTGACGCCCAGGGCCGGCTGATCAGCGCGCAGGAGTACCAGGAAACCAACGATTTCCTGACCGATGCGCGGCGGGCCGCGGAACGGCTGTCTGGCGACAACGCTGCCGCGGCGCGCGCGCTACTCGACTCGGTGGCTGCGGCTGTGCGGAACAAGCGGCCACCGGCCAGCCTCGACTCGCTCGAACAGCGCTTCGCGGCCATCCTGGGCAGCGAGGCCAAGCTCGAGCTGCCGAGCCAGCCGCTCGACCTCGCGCAGGGTCGGTCGATCTACGACCAGTCGTGCGCGGCGTGCCACGGAGCCAGCGGGCTCGGCGATGGGCCGGCGGGCGTCCGCCTGATCCCGAAGCCACCCGCGCTGGGGACCGCCGCCGCCATGAAGGGGGTTTCGCCCGCGCTCATGTACCGCGTGGTGTCCGTGGGCATCGCCGGCACGCCGATGGCCGGCTTTGGTAGCGTCCTCACATCGTCGCAGCGGTGGAACCTGGTGGCGTACATCAACGCCCTGCGGGCGACGCGCGCGCAGCAGCTGGAGGGCGAAGGCCTCTTCACGCAGCGGTGCGCCGCGTGTCACGGCGTGGTGGGGGCGAGCGACGGGGCGCTGGCGCGCTCGCTCACCAAGCTGCCGCCGGAGATCGGCACCGTGGCGTGGCAGGTGGAGCGGAGCGACGAGCAGATCGCCGCCGTGGTGCGTGGTGGCATCCCAGGCTCGGCGATGCCGCCGTCGACGGACCTCTCCGACGCTCAGGTCGCGAGCGTGGTGGCGTACGTGCGGACGCTGCCGATGAAGGAGCGCAACGCGGCGGCGCTGGCCGCGGGCGCGGACAGCGCGAGTGCTACCGCCAGCGCGCGCAACGTGCTTGCACAGCTGGAGCAGGCGCTCAATGCCGCCCGCAGCGGGCGCTCCGGCGACGCCGGCGACAAGGCATTCGATGCGTACCTCGCATTCGAGCCCATCGAGGCACCGGCGCGCGCGAAGAATCCCGGGCTCGTGGTGTCGATGGAGCGCCAGTTCGCGGAGTTCAAGGCGGCCGTGCGCAGTGGCAACATTCGCGAGGGCGAGCGCCTGCGCGACGCGATCGAGGCCTCGCTGCCCGAGGTGGTCGCGCTCACCGCGCCCTCGGGC
>JBDTYL010000169.1:0-3425 GCA_040005695.1 bacterium
GGCGGATATGCACCGTCGCCCGCGCGCGCAGCGGTGCAGCGCCACGCGGCGCCCGCACTGCTCGCCCTCGCCGCGCTCGCCATCGCCGTCGCCTCGGCCGCGAGCGCGTGGCGCTGGTCGCAAAGCAGGACGCCCGACGAGGGGCAGGTTGCACGATTGATGATGAAGGCGCTGCCCGATGCGGTCGAGCCCTCCGCCATCACGCCGGATGGCCGCAACCTCGTGTACGTCGGTATGTCGAAGGGGCGACGGATGATCTTCGTGCGCCCCATTGATAACCTCAATGCGCAGCTGCTTCCTGGCACCGAGGACGCACTGCACCCGTTCGTCTCGCCGGACGGCGCCTGGATCGGCTACTTCACCACGGATGACAAGCTGCGCAAGGTCGCGCTGGCCGGGGGCGTGCCGAAGGTGATCGCGCCGGCGTTCCGGCTGGGGCGTGCGAGCTGGGGGAGCAAGGACCGCGGCGTCATCGTCACGAACCTCGAGCTGCTCGGTACGCTCTCGTGGATGGATGCGGACGGGGGCACGCTGCATCCGTTGACGCGGCTCGACACGGTGCGACATGAAGCGGGCCACTTCGGTCCGATGGTCATGCCCGACGGACGGTCCGTGATCTTCGGCATCGAGACGCAGCGACGCGGCACCGCCGCGGCTGTCGGCGAGATGGCGTTCGTGTCCATCGACGACGCGCTGCACGGCGCGGCGACGCACGTGCCGCTCGGTATCCGCATGCGCGGGATCGTGGGCGTTGTCGATGCGTGGCTGGTGTATGCCGGCGAGGACGGGACGACGCTCCGGGCCGTTCGCTTCGATGTATCCGCTCGCCGGCTTGAGGGCGCACCGGTCATTGCGCTGCAGGATCCCGCGGGGGTCGTCGGTGCGCACTTCTCGCGTAACGGCACGCTGGTCTACTCGCACCAGTCGTCGAGCGAGAATGAGGCCATGCGCGTCGATCCCGCGACGGGCGACGCGACGCCAATGTTCGGCACGATGCCCCACGGGCCGTACATGAATCCGCGCCTCTCGCCGGATGGGCGGCGCCTGCTGCTGCAGGGAACGTCGCCGCAGGGCAGCGACATCTGGCTGCACGACCTCGACGCAGGCACCTCCACGCGGCTCACGAACAGCGGCAGCGCGGTCTCGCCCGGGTGGTCCGGCGACAGCCGTCGAGTGTTCTACCTGTCCCTCGGCAAGGGAGCCGCGGAAGTGATGTCGATGCCGGCTGACGGGAGTGCACCCGCCGCGACGCTTTTCCCCTCGCCGGAGATTCTCGTCTCCGAGGCCACGACTCCCGATGGACGGACGCTCGTGTTCCAGCGACAGATCGGGGACGTCTGGAGCATCTGGCAAGCGGACCTTGCCGGCGATCGTGCCACTCGTCCCGTCGTGCGCGAGGAGTTCGACAACTTCATGCCCGCGCTGTCGCCCGATGGCCGGTGGCTCGCGTATGTCTCCACATCGTCGGGCGCCCATGAGATCTACGTCCGGCCGTATCCCGGCCCCGGCTCTCCGGTGCAGGTGTCGGAGGGTGGCGGCACGGAGCCAGTGTGGTCGCGCGACGGCCATCGACTGTTGTATCGCAGCGGCAACGGCGTCTTCGCGGCGACGATCGTCGCGGCGCCGACGTTCAGCGTCGGCAAGCCCAGCCTGCTGTTCCGCCACACGTACGAGGGCGAGATGCCGCACGCGAACTTCGTCGAACTGTCCGACGGTCACCTCGTGATGATCGGCGCGCCGGCGGGTGTGGAGCCCGACATGGTCGTGGTGGTGAACTGGCTGTCGGAGCTCCGGCGCCGGGTGCGCTGAGGCGCCGGCCTCGCGTCGGCGCGCGGGCTCTGGTGCCGGCGTCGCTAGGGCGACCCCGGCGTGCGAGCGTACTGCGCATCGCTCACGTGCTCCATCCAATCCACCGCCCTGCCGTCGAGCGACTCCTGGACAGCGGTGTGCGTCATGGCCGTGGTGGGAGACGCCCCGTGCCAGTGTTTCTCGCCGGGCGCGAACGACACCACGTCACCAGGACGAATCTCCTCGACCGGTCCGCCGTCTCGCTGCGCGCGCCCACAGCCGGCAGTGACGATGAGCACCTGGCCCAGCGGATGCGTGTGCCATGCCGTGCGCGCGCCGGGCTCGAACGTGACGGCATTACCCGCGGCGCGCGCCGGCGAGGTCGCGGCGAACCACGGGTCGATCCGGACGGTGCCGGTGAACCAGTCTGCCGGTCCCTTGGTGGACGGCTGTGATCCACTGCGCTTGATTTCCATTCGAGTGTCTTCGTAAGGGGTGGGTCACCCTGCATCGCGAATGCGCAGCGGCGCAGGTGGTCCCGGTTCCGCAATACCTGCACCGGAATGACCCTCCTTCCCTCAGACGCTCCGCGTTTTCGTGCACCTTCAACCAACGCTCACCCTGCACAAGGCTCCCCGTCTCAGCGCCGCCGTCGCGTGCCTGGCCCTCGTGCTCCTTGCCGTGGCACCCGTCCTGTTCCAGCGGCAGACCACGCGGATGCGCGCCGAGATCACCGCGGTGCACGAGCCGGCGCGTGAGGCGGTGCGCGACATCAGCATGTCGCTCGCGCGTGAGGTGGCGGCGGTGCGCGGCCTCCTCATCGGCGGACTGCCGGAGTTGCGCGACGAATATACGAGCGCGGTCGCGGCCGAGGTGACCGCGCACGCGCGCCTCGCCGTGCTCGCCCCACGGCTCGATAGCGCTACTGCCAGGGACAGCCGGCTCACCCGCGTGCGGATCGAAGAGTGGCGCGCCCTCAACGACCGCTACGTGCATGGCGACGTGCCCGAGTCGGCCGTGGTGGTGCAACTCGGTGCGCAGCAGGCACGGTACAAGGTGGCACTCGACCAGACCGCGCGCCTCGACAACGCGGTACGCATGGCATCCGCGCGCGTGCAGGCACAGATCCAGCGCGTGGAGGCTGACTGGACGCTGACGAGCGTGCTGCTCGCGGTCCTCGCAGGCATTTCCGGGATCGGGGTCGCGCTCATGATGCGCACGGCACTTTCTGAAGCCCGCCTCGCCAGGAGCGATGCACTCACGGGGTTGCTCAACCGGCGGGGCTTCAACGAGATCCTGCATGTGGAGATCGCCCGGGCCATGCGGTACCGCTACTCGCTCACGGCACTCACCTTCGACCTGGATGGCTTCAAGGCGGTGAATGATCGCCAGGGGCATGCTGCCGGCGACCGCCTCCTGCACGACGTGGCCCAAGCGCTCCAGGGCGCGGTACGAACCGTCGACGTGGTGGCTCGCCTGGGTGGCGACGAGTTCGCCGCACTTCTTCCCGACAACCGATTCGATCACCCCGAGGACGTCGTGTTGCAGGTGCGGCAGCGCATCCTCACGGCCATCGAGCAGCGCGGATGGGACGTGACGCTGAGCGTGGGGGCCGTCACCATCGACGGCGGATCGCA
>JBDTYL010000170.1:0-3909 GCA_040005695.1 bacterium
CATGAGCGCATCACGGGAAAATGAAGCCGTTTCACGCAGTTCCTCTGTGGCCCTCCGTGTTTTCTGTGGTAGTGGCCGTTGTGCAAGAACTTGAACCACAGAGGACAACGAGGCGCGCAGGGACCATGAGAGCAGTGAATGAAATGCGCGAGGCCGAGCGCAACATCCGAAGCGGCCAGGTCGTGGACGCCGCCATGCGCGTACATTCCCGGCTTGGCCCGGGACTGCTCGAGGGCGCGTACGAAGCGTGCCTCGCGCACGAGCTGCGCACGCGAGGCCTTCTCGTGGCACGGCAGGTTCAGCTGCCCGTCGAGTACGACGGGGCACAGATCGCGCTCGGATACCGGATCGACCTGCTCATCGACAATGTCGTCGTCGTCGAAGTGAAAGCCGTTGCGAAGACGACCACCCTGCACGAAGCGCAGGTGCTGTCCTATCTGAAGCTGGGCGGCTACCCGATCGGCCTGCTCATCAACTTCCACGTGTCGCACCTGAAGGACGGCATCACGCGCTTCGTCAACGACACATGACGCAGCACCGTGAGAACCTGACGCCCTACGCGTTCTTGACTTCGCTCACCAGCGCCATCAGCGACGTCTTCGCATCGCCGAAGAGCATGCTCGTGGCCGGCGCATTGAACAACGCGTTCTCGATCCCCGCGAACCCCGCTGCCATGCCGCGCTTCAACACGATCACGTGCTTGGCCCGGTCCGCATCCAGGATCGGCATGCCGTAGATCGGCGACGACGGATCGGAGCGCGCCGCCGGATTCACCACGTCGTTCGCGCCGATCACGAGCGCGACGTCCGTCTGCGGAAACTCGCCGTTGATCTCGTCCATGTCGTACAGCCGATCATATGGCACGTTCGCCTCGGCCAGCAGCACGTTCATGTGCCCTGGCATGCGACCGGCCACCGGATGGATCGCGTACTTCACCTCGCCGCCTCGCTTCTCGATCAGCTCCGCGAGTTCGCGCACCGTGTGCTGCGCCTGGGCCACCGCCATGCCGTAGCCGGGGATGATGATCACCCGCTGCGCATACGCCAGCTGGAGCGCCGCATCCTCGGCCGAGATCGAGCGCACCGGCAGCCCCGAGCCCGCCGTCACCGCGCCCGTGGGGGCGCCCCCGCCGAACGCGCCGAACAGCACGTTCGAGAACGAGCGGTTCATCGCCTTCGACATCGCGATCGAGAGCAGGAACCCCGACGCACCGTCCAGCGAGCCGCAGATGATCAGGATGCTGTTGCCCAGCGCAAAGCCCGTGGCCGCCGCGGCGAGCCCGCAGTACGAGTTGAGCAGCGCCACCACCACCGGCATGTCCGCCCCGCCGATGGGAATCACCATCAGGATCCCGAGCACCGCCGCGATGGCGATCATGCCGTACAGCGCCGCGGCATTCGTGGGCTGCACGATCACCGTGATCAACAACCCCATCGCGCCCGCGAACAGCACGGCGTTCACCAGGTTCTGCCCCTTGTACGTGATCGGCTGGCTCGGCAGCCACTCCTGCAGCTTGCCGAACGCCATCATCGATCCCGTCACCGTCAGGGAGCCGAGGAGCATCTCGAAGCCCAGCGCCGTCATGCGCACCGAGGTGATCGTGCCTTCACCGCCATGGAACGCCGTGTAGTACTCGCTCACGCCCACCAGCGTGGCCGCGAGCGCCCCGAAGCTGAGCGACATCGCGATTCGCTGCGGCAGCGCGGTCGTCGGCACCCACATGCCCAGCGGATACCCAATGAGCGTGCCGACCACGAGGCCCGCCATGATCCAGCGGTAGTCGACGATCTCGTGGTTGATGAGCGTGCCGATGACGGCCACCAGCATGCCGATGGCGGCGTACTGCATGCCGCGGCGCGCGCGATCCGGGTGCGTCAGGCCGCGCAGCCCGAGGATGAACAGGACCGACGCGACGATGTAGCTGAGCTGCGTGATGGTGTCGCGCATCTAGGCCGTCGGTGCCGGCTTCTTCGGCGTGTCCTTACGGAACATCTTCAGCATGCGGTCCGTGATGAGGAAGCCACCCACCACGTTCGTCATCGCGCACACCACCGCGAGGAAACCGAGCACCGTCGCGACGGTGCCGCGATGCGAGCCGGCGGCCACCATCGAGCCCACGAGCGAGATGCCCGAGATCGCGTTGGTCGCCGACATCAGCGGCGTGTGCAGCAGCGGCGGCACCTTCGTGATGATCATGAAGCCCACGAATGCCGCCAGCAGGAAGATGTAGAGTTCGAGGAAGAGCATGGCTGCGTCAGGAAGGAGTGGCCGTCACGACGCGGCCGTCGCGGACGACGGTCATCGGTCCGGTGATCTCGTCGGCGGCGTCCACCACGAGCGCGCCGTCGTGCGAGAGGTGGGTCACGAGCGCGAGCACGTTCTTGCTGAACATCTGGCTGGCGTGGAACGGCACCGTCGCGGCGAGGTTCGCGGGCCCGATGATCGAGACGGGTCCGGCCTGCACGGTCTCGCCCGCGCGCGTGAGTTCGCAGTTGCCGCCGGATTCCGCGGCGAGGTCCACGATCACGGCGCCCGACTTCATCCCCTCCACCATCGCGGCGGTGATCAGCCTCGGCGCATCGCGGCCGGGGATCTGCGCCGTGGTGACGACGAGGTCCATTTCGCGGAGGTGCGCCGTGAGCGCGTCGCGCGTGCGCTGCGCGTCGTCGTCCGTCTGCGCCATGGCGTAGCCGCCGGACGTCTCCGCCCCAGCGGCAACCAGCTCCGTGGCCACGAAGGTCGCACCGAGCGAGAGGACCTGCTCGCGCGCGGCGGGGCGCACGTCGAACGCGGAGACCACGCCGCCGAGTCGCCGCGCGGTGGCGATGGCCTGGAGGCCGGCCACGCCGGCGCCGATGATGAACACCTTCGCCGGCGACACCGTCCCCGCGGCTGTAGTGAGCATGGGGAGGAACTTCGGGAGCGCGGCCGCACCCACGAGCACCGCCTTGTAGCCGGCCACCGTGCTCTGCGAGGAGAGGACGTCCATCGACTGCGCACGCGTGATGCGCGGCACCAGCTCGAGCGCGAGCGCCGTGATGCCGCGCTCCGCGAGCAGCGCCATCAGCGCGTCGTTGCGCGCCGGGTTGAGCAGCGAGAGCAGGGTGAGTTCCCGCGGCATCGCCTCTGCCTCGGCGCGCGTGGGAGGCTGCACGCGGCACACGAGCGACACGCCCCCGTATACGAGTGCGCCGTCGAGGACGACTGCCCCGGCGGCGGCGTAGACCGAATCGGGAAAGCCGGCACGTTGCCCCGCGCCGGCCTGCACCTGGAGCTCGTGACCAGCCTTTACCAGGCGCGCAACGCCGTCCGGCGTGATGGCGACCCGGAGCTCGCCGGCCGCGCTTTCGAGGGGAACCGCTATTCTCATCGAAGGAAGTTCGGCGCGCGAGGGGTGCGCGCGCTAGTGGAGCATGCCAGCGGGTCCTGAACGGCCAGGAATGTCAAACGCAGCCTTCCGCGTCATCGTGCGCGCACGCCACGCTGTCATCCTGGGCGCCGCCCTCCGTCATCCTGAGCGCAGCGAAGGATCTGCTTCGCCGCCGGCCGACAAGCAGATCGTTCGCCGCGCTCAGGATGACAAAAGGGGCTCAAAGGAACTCCTTTTTGCGCGCTTGGCGGCTCAGTTGCGTGTCAGCAGGGCCGCCAGTCGCTCCATCGTGACGCCGCACATGCAGGAATGCGTCGAGCACGCCGTTCCTCGACGACGCGCCGGGCCGGACCAATCGCGGCGCCTTGAGCTTTCGCCGGCGCGAGAGGGAGCTGGCCACCATGACGCCGAGGAATATCTCAGAAGTGGGCAGTCGGCCGTTCGACTGGGGCCTTCCCTCTCGCCTCTCGCCCTCTCGCCCTCTCGCCCTCTCGCCCCGTTGCCTCCTCACCCCTTCGCCCGTCTGGATCACGAGTGGC
>JBDTYL010000171.1:0-11171 GCA_040005695.1 bacterium
GGCGCCGTCCTGCTCACGCTCGCCATCGTCGCCCTCCCGATGTTCGGCGAGCTCGCGGGCGAGCTGCCGGCGGCGCAGGCCAACCGCATCGGCATCGAGGTGGCGTCCTACTCCGCCATCGCGCTCGTGCTGGCCGTGGCCATCGCGTTCTGGGGCGCCGGCCGGTTCGCGCGCGGCATGTTCGAGCTGTCACAGCAGACGGAGCGCGTCGCGCAGGGCCAGCTGCGCCACGAGCTGACCTTCGAGTCGGACGACGAAGTGGGACAGCTCGCCGATTCCTTTCGCGAGATGACGCACGGCCTCCGCGCACTCGTCGCGGAGCTCGACACCAGCGCTGCGGACGTGGCGGCCACGGCCGAGCAGCTCGCCGCGAGCGCGCAGGAGATGACGGCATCCACGCAGCAGGTTTCTGGCGCAGCGGGCGCGATCGCGGACGCTGCCGCCGCGCAGACGCGCGGCGTCAACATCGCGTCCGACACGTCCAGCCGCGTCGCAAGCCGCGCCGTGGCGGTGGCCGGTCACGCCGAGCAGGCCCGCAGTGCGGCGGACGTCGCGCAACGCACGACTCGGCGCGGCACCATCGCCGCGGGCGAGGCGCTGCAGGCGATGGCGGAGATCAGCGCGGTCACCGGTGCGGCGGTGCCGGCCGTGGTGGAGCTGGGAGAGAAGTCGCAGCGCATCGGCAAGATCGCGGACGTCATCGGCGCGATCGCGCGGCAGACCAACCTGCTCGCACTGAATGCCGCCATCGAGGCCTCGCGCGCGGGCGAGCACGGCAAGGGTTTCGCCGTCGTGGCCGACGAGGTTCGCAAGCTCGCCGCGGAAAGCGCGCGCGCCCTCGAGCAGATCCGGCGCCTCGCCGCCGAGATCCGCGCCAGTGCGGTGCGGACGGAAGAACAGATCCTCCAGGCCAGTGATCGCGTGAGCGCGGGCGAGTCCGTCATTCGCGCGTCGGCGGACGCACTCACGCAGATCGACCGGGAGATCGTGAGCGCACGCGCGGCGGTGGACCGCATCGTCGAGGCTGCGGATGCCCAGCGCGGCGAGGCCGAGTCGCTCGCGCGCGAGATCGAGGCGCTTGCGGGCGCCGCCGAGATGAATGCCGCCACCGCGCAGGAAGTGAGCGCCGTGGTGCAGGAGCAGACGTCGGCGATGACCGCGGTGGCCTCGTCCAGCCAGCTGCTCGCCAGCGTGGCGGAGCGGCTCAAGACGTCGTTGCGCCGCTTCGAGATCTGAGTGCGGCGGCCCGTCCAGGCGCACCCTCGTCATCCTGAGCGTTGCGCCTGCCCTGCCTGCCCGCAGCGGACTCGAAGGGAGCGTCGCCGAAGGCACGGATCTGCTTTTCGACCGCGGCGTTTCCGCGCGTGAGCAATCCACTCGCCCTCCTGCCCCTCGCGCTCGCCGCGGGCGAAGGCCGCATCGGCGTCGCCGGCGCGGCGCCTGGCGAGACGTTCGAGGCGCAGCAACTCGTCGCGGCGGGCCTCACGCTGTTGCAGCGCAGCGCGCCCCTCGTGCGCGCCTTGAGCAGTCGGCGCTCGGCTGTGCTCCTGCCGACGTCCCCCGCGTTCCTCACCGCGCTCGCCGCAAGCGATGGACGCGCGGCCGTGCTGATCAATCCTCTCGCGGCGCCCGCGGAGATCGCGTTTCAGTGCACCGATGCGGACGTCGGCGCGATCTTCACCACGACAGCCTTCGCGGCCCGGCTGCCCGACGGCATCGTCACCGTGCTGCTCGACGACGCGCCTCGCCAGGCCACGGTGATTGCCGGCGGTGAGGCGCGCGTCGTGGATCTCGGCTCGCACCACGGCCTGTCGCTCGAGGGCGAGCGCGACGTACCCGGCCGCGACGAGGAGGCGGCCGTCGTCTACACCTCGGCCATGCGAGGCACTCCACTGGGCGCCGTGCTCTCGCACGCGAACCTGCTCGCCAACGCGCACGCCACGGTCACCGCCCTGTCGGACACCGCGCACGAGCACGTCCTCGCGCTGCTCCCGTTCGCCCACCTGTTCGGCCTCACCGTCACCCTGAGCGCGCCGCTGCTCGTGGGCGGACGCGTGGCCACGATGGAGCGATTCAACCCCGTCAGGGCCGCGGAACTGCTCGCCAGCGGTGTGACGCAGGTCGTCGGCGTGCCGGCGGTGTTCCATGCGCTCCTCACCGCTGTGGAGCGCCGCGGCGTCAGCCTGCGCGGCAGCGCGCTGCGACTCTGCATCTGCGGCGGCGCAGTGCTGCCCATCGACCTGCAGGCCCGCTGGGCCGACGTCACCGGCGTGGAACTGCGCGAAGGCTACGGGCTCACGGAAGCGGCACCGGTGTGCCTCGTCAATCGGCCCGACCGGCCCAACGTGCGGGGCGCAATGGGCACCGCGCTTCCAGGAGTGGACGTCGGCGTCTTTCCGCCCGCGCGCTACGATGACGCCGCCAGCGACGTGGCGCCCGTCGCCGCGTCACTTCCCGACGGCTCCCCCGGCGAGATCTGCATCCGTGGCCCGAACGTCTCGCGCGGTTACCTGGGGGGACGCGCAGGACTTCCGCACCGGGGCGACTGGCTTTGCACGGGAGACGAAGGCGTGCGCGACGCCGACGGATCGGTGCGCTTTCTGGGACTGCTCAAGCCGATGTTCACGCGCAACGGCTTCAATGTGTATCCGCGTGAGCTGGAACGGGTCGTCCAGGCGCTGCCGGGCGTGGCGGACGTCGAGGTGCGCGCGGTCCCCGAGCCGGCGAAGGAGAACGACATTGTCATGCGCGTGCGCGGCGCCGTTACCGAGGACGCCGTGCGGCAGTGGTGCGCGCAGCGGCTCAGCGCCTACAAGCAGCCGAGCGTGGTGGAGATCGTCCCCGACATCTAGGTGGCCGCGGCGGCGGCGTACGACGCTACGCGTGGCACCAGCGTTAACCTGCCGCCGTCAACAGCCGCCACGGTCGCGGTCACGATTTTCGGGTCGAACTGCGTGCCGCTGCACCGCACCAGTTCCGCCACCGCCGCCTCGAGCGTCATGCCGTCCGGGCGATACGGCCGGTCGCTCGTCATCGCGTCGAACGAATCCGCGACCGCCGCAATGCGCGCCTCGAACGGGATCTGCTCGCTCGCGAGCCGGTCCGGCACGCCGCGGCCGTCGTATCGCTCGTGGTGCGAGCGCACGATGTTCAGCGCCACCGGCGTCTCGCCGAGCAATGGCGCGAGGATGCGCCACCCCACCACCGGATGCGTCATGATGTGCTCGTACTCGGCGTCCGTGAGCTTGCCCGGCTTGTTCAGTACGTCCTCGCGCACGCCGATCTTGCCGATGTCGTGCAGGTGGCCGCCGAGCTCGATCTGTCGCAGCAGCTCGCCCTCGAGCCGAAGCTCCCTCGCGATCGCGACGGAATAGTGGCTCACGCGGATCGAGTGGCCGCGCGTGTACGGATCCTTCACTTCGAGCGCTTCGGCGAGCGACTGGATGCTGGCCAGGAACAGCTCCTCGAGGCGGCGCGCCTGCACGGCGACCTTCTCCTGGAGACTCTCCTGGTAGCCTCGGTTCTCCATCACCAGCCGGCGCTTCTCGAGCGCCTGCGCCACACGCGCGCGGACCTCCTCGAGGTGGAACGGCTTGGTGAGGTAGTCCATCGCACCGATCGCCAGGCAGCTCACCGCCACCTCCACGTCCGCCACGGCGGTGATCATCACCACCGCGGTGTCCGGCCAGCGGCCGCGAATGCGGCGCAGCAGCTCGAGCCCGTCCATCTTCGGCATGCGGAGGTCGCTCATCACGAGCGTCATCTCCTGGCGTTCCATCTGCGCGAGCGCTTCCTCGCCGTTGCCCGCCTCGAGGCAGCTGAAGCCGTCGTTGCGCATCAGGTGCACCAGCACCTGGCGCAGGCGCGGCTCGTCATCGACGATGAGGCAGTACGGTGGGGTAGTGAACTCGGACATTCGTTGATCGCACTCGATCCAGTGATCCGGAACGGCGAGGAGCTCCCTCGCCGCCTTCCGCCCCTCCCGCTAACTTGCCCCGCATGACTCGACACGGAGCAGTATCGGCATGACGCGCGTATATGAGGACGACCTCGCAGCGGCCTTTGCAACCCGCGCCATCCATGCCGGCCAGCGGCCTGAACCCCTCGCGGGCGCCATCATGACGCCCGTATACCTCACCTCCACGTACGTCCAGGAGGGACTGGGTCAGAATAAGGGCTACGAGTATGCCCGTGGCAAGAACCCCACGCGCGAGGCGCTCGAGCGCAACGTCGCTGCGCTCGAAGGCGGCCAGCACGGCTTCGCGTTCAGCTCCGGCATGGGCTGCGTCGATTCCATCATGAAGCTCTTCCGCGCCGGCGATCACATCGTCTGCGGCGAGAACCTCTACGGCGGCGTCTTCCGCCTCTTCGACAAGCTGCTCGGCAATTACGGCCTCACGTTCTCGTGGGTCGACACGCGCGACCCGCAGCGCATCGCGGACGCCATGACACCCGCCACGAAGCTCGTCTTCGTCGAGACGCCGACCAACCCGCTCATGCGCATCTGCGACCTCCGCGCGGCGGCCGAAATCGCCCATGCGCACGGCGCGTTGCTGCTGGTGGACAACACCTTCGCGTCGCCGTACTTCCAGCGGCCGTTCGACTTCGGCGCGGACATCATCTACCACTCCACCACGAAGTACCTGAACGGCCACTCGGACATGATCGGCGGCATCGCGATCCTGAACGACGACGACCTCGCCGCACGCCTGCAGTTCATCCTGAACGCCGCTGGTGCGGTGCCCGGCCCCTTCGACGCATGGCTGGCGCTGCGCGGTACCAAGACCTTGCACCTCCGCATGCCGCGCCACGACGAAAACGGCCGCCAGATCGCCGCGTGGCTGGCCGAGCGGCTCGGTGAGGACAAGGTCATCTATCCCGGCCTGCCGTCGCACCCGCAGCACGCGCTTGCCTCGAGCCAGATGTCCGGCTTCGGCGGCATGATCTCGGTCGAGCTTGGCAGCAAGGACCGCGCGAACCAGGTCCTGAGCCGCTGCCGACTCTTCTCGCTCGCCGAGTCGCTCGGCGGCGTCGAGAGCCTCATCAGCCACCCCGCCTCCATGACGCACGCCAGCGTCGAGCCCGAGCGGCGCGCGGCACTCGGCATTACCGAAGGACTGATTCGCCTGAGCTGCGGCGTCGAGGACGTGGGCGACCTCATCGCCGACCTCGAGCACGCGTTCCACGTGGTGTGAGGACCGCAGGGGCACCGGATCGCCGCGCTGACACTTTCCCGGCGCGGCGCCCGTAGGACCCGGATAACCCGCGTCCAGGAGCCAGCCATGCCGACCCCGCTTCCCCAGATCTCGAGCCAGGCGTGGGAGCATCCCGCCGACCGCGCCGCGCTCAATACCTTGCGGGCCATCCCGGGGTTCGACGAGATCGTGCGGCAGGTGGCCACCTTCCTCACCGAGCGGCGCGTTCGACAGATCTTCCTCGCGAACGCCGTGCAGGTGAATCCGGTGCAGCGGCCAAAGCTCGATGCGCTGCTCACGGACGTCCTCACCACGCTCGACTGGCCGAAGCGGCCCGACCTCTACGTCACGCAGTCGCCGCAGGTGAACGCCTACGCCATCGGGTTCGACGATCCCTTCATCGTCATGACCTCCGGCGCGCTCGAGTTGCTCGAGAGCGATGACGAGCGGCGCTTCCTGCTCGCCCACGAACTCGGCCACATCATGAGCGACCACATGACCTATCGCACCATTGCGATGGTCCTCGTCACCGTGGGCTCGCTCGCACTCCTGCCCGTGGGCCTTGCGCTGCTGCCGTTCCAGCTCGCGCTGCTCGAGTGGCATCGCAAGAGCGAATTCTCGAGCGACCGCGCCGCGCTGCTCGCCATCCAGGACCGCATGGTCGCGCAGGGTACGTTCATGCGCCTCGCCGGAGGGCGCGACTACGGCGACACCAGCAGCGTCGATGCCTTCATGGCGCAGGCGTCCACGTACGAATCCGGCGGCGACACCTGGGACAAGATCCTCAAGGTGTTCAACTCGGCGTTTCGCGAGCACCCGTTCAACACGGTGCGCGCCGCGGAGCTCGAGCGCTGGCGCACGAGTGGAGCCTACGACGCGATCGTCGCCGGCGGCTATGCCCGTCGTGGTGAGAAGCGGCAGGGCCTTGGCGACGACCTGTCCGACGCCGCGCGATACTACTCGGACCGCGCCAACGCCGGCATGTCGAGCGTCGGTGACGCGTTCGACCGCGCGCGCACGGCCTTCACCGATGCGTTCCGCGGCCGAGACGAGACGCCGCCCGCCGAGGGGCCAGCGCCACCGGCCGCGTAGCGGCTGGAGTCGGGCAGTGTGCATCGGCGCGCCCCCCACCGACGCGCACTGTCCGATCGTTAGTTTTCCAGCTCATGCGTGTCCTTCTCATCGGATCCGGCGGCCGCGAGCACGCGCTCGCCTGGCGCCTCAAGCAGGAAGATCCGCTGATCGAGCTGATCGCCGCCCCCGGCAATCCCGGCATCGCGACGCTCGCGCAGTGCGTGCCCGTGCAGGCCACGGCCCTCGCGGACCTCGAGCGCCTCGCGCGTGAAGGCGCCGTGGACTTCACCATCGTTGGTCCCGAGGCGCCGCTCGCCGCCGGTATTGTCGATCGCTTCCGCGCCGCCGGCCTGCCGATTTTCGGTCCCACAAGAGCGGCCGCCGAGATCGAGACGTCGAAGGCTTTCGCCAAGCAGCTGATGCTCGAGGACGGCATTCCCACGGCGCGCGCCGAGATGCACACCGAGGTCTCGTCGGCGCGTGCAGCCGCACGGCGCTTTGGTGCGCCGCTCGTCGTGAAGGCCTCCGGCCTCGCCGCGGGCAAGGGCGTCATCGTCTGCGCGTCACTCGAGGAGGCCGACCGCGCCATCGAGGACATGCTCGACGGCGGCCGGTTCGGGGCCGCGGGTGCGGAAGTGCTCATCGAGGAGTTCATGGAAGGCGAGGAAGTATCCCTCTTCGCCATCACGGATGGCACAGCCGTCGTGCTCCTGCCCGGCCTTCAGGACCACAAGCGGTTGCTGGATGCCGATGCGGGACCCAACACGGGCGGCATGGGCGCGTACCTGCCCGTTACTGTGGGCATGCGGCCCGATCGTCCCCTCAGCGATGTCGGCACGGGACTTCAGTCCATCGTGGAACGCACGCTGCGCGGGCTCGCGTCGCGCGGGCGGCCGTTCACCGGGCTGCTCTATGCCGGCATGATGATGACGCGCGACGGGCCAAAGGTGGTCGAGTTCAACTGCCGCTTCGGCGATCCGGAGACGCAGGCGCTCATGCCTGCGCTCCCGAGCGACGTCCGCCTGCTGGACCTGCTCATGGCCGCGGCGCTCGGCACCCCGCTGCCGCGCCTGAGCCTGCGCGCGCAGGTTGCGTGCGTCACCACGGTGCTCGCCGCGGCGGGGTACCCCGATGCGCCACGCACGGGTGATCCCATCACGATGCCGCCACCCGAGGCCGGTGTCCACGTGTTCCACGCCGGTACCGTGCGCGACGCGGATGGACGGCTCGTCACTGCCGGCGGCCGCGTGCTCACGGTGAGCGCCGTGGGCGCCACGGTAGCGGCCGCGCAGCAGCGCAGCCTTGCGTTCGCGCGCCGCGTGAATTTCGAGGGCATGCAGATGCGCTCCGACATCGGGTGGCGGGAAATCGCGCGCGAGGCGCGAACGGCGCATGCCAGAGCTGCCGGAAACTGAGACCATCGCTCGCGACCTGGATCGCGAGGTTCGTGACCGTACGATCATCGGCCTCGTGGTGCGGCGGGACGATGTCCTCCGCGAGGTCCTTGCGGACGAGCTCATCGCGCGCGTCACGGGCACGGTGATCCGTCGGTGCTGGCGGCGCGCCAAGCTCGTCGTCCTCGATCTCTCTTCCCACGATCACCTCGTCGTGCAGCCGCGCTTCACGGGTGCGTTGCTGCTGTCGCGCGGGCCGCTGCCCGCGAGTGAAGCGCCCTACTCCACGCTCCATTTCTCACTCGACGACGGCCGGGATCTCCACTACCGCGACATACGTCGCCTCGGTACGGTCTCCTGCATGTCCGACACGCGGTTCGAGGAGTACGCGAGCGCACTTGGCGTCGAGCCTCTTGACCCGGCGTTCACTGCAGCCCATCTATCGGGACTTGTTCGGGGGTCGTCACAGGCGGTGAAGAAGGTGCTCATGGATCAACGGGTAGTCGTGGGGCTGGGCAACATCTACGCGAACGAGGCCTGCTGGCGCGCGGGGGTCGATCCCTCGCGCCGCGCGCGCGACCTCGGCGACGCCGACGTCGATGCGCTCCATGCGGGGATCACCTCCGTGCTCGAAGACTCCATCGCCGCACGCGGTACGTCGTTCCGCGACTACCGCGACGCCACGGGCGGCAAGGGCGACTTCGAGCGCTCGCTCGCCGTGTACGGCCGCGGCGGCGAGCCGTGCCGGCGCTGCGGCGCGCGGCTCGTGGAGACGCACGCGATCGACGGACGCACCACGGTGTTATGCGCGCACTGTCAGCGGTAGACCGCCGTCCGCTCACGACGGACGCGCAGCTCGCCGTGATGCGTGCCGCGGTGAAGGCGGATGTCCGCGATCGACCCGGCGTGTATCGCATGCTGGCTGCGGACGGCGAGATCGTGTACGTCGGCAAGTCGAAACGGCTGCGTACGCGGCTGCTGAGCTACTTCCGTTGCGAGTTTCCGGCGGACAAGGGCGCACGCATCGTGCGGGAGGCGGACCGCATCGAGTGGGACTACACCCCCAGCGAGTTCGCCGCTCTGCTCGAGGAGCTGCGCCTCATCAAGCGCTATCGTCCTCGCCTGAACGTGGCCATGAAGCGCGATGCGCGGCACTTCGCCTTCATCCGGCTCACCCGCGGTGTGGCGCCGAAGCTGCTCGTGGTGCGGGGCGCTGGCAGCGACGACGCACAGGTGTACTACGGACCGTTTCACGGCGCGCAACGCGTCGGCGAGGCGGTGCGTGAGCTCAACGACGCCCTCGGCCTGCGCGATTGCCGGCTCGACCAGCCGATGCACTTCGCCGACCAGCCAGAGCTCTTCACCGGCTTCCCGCGCACGCCCGGCTGCATCCGCCACGAGATCCGGAAGTGCCTCGGTCCCTGCGTCGGCGGGTGCACGGCTGCGGAGTACGACGAGCGCGTGCAGCTCGTACGCGGCTTTCTCGATGGTGCGGATGACGGCCCCATGCGCGCGCTGCGCGAGGAGATGGTTGCGGCGAGCGAGCGACTCGAGTTCGAGCGCGCGGGCAGCCTCCGTGACAAGCTGCAGCGCCTGGAGGGGCTGCGGGAGCAATTCATCAAGTTCCGCTTCGCCATCGAAACGCTGTCGTTCGTGTATACCGTGCCTGGTTTCGACGGCGACGATCGCATTTACCTCATCCGGCGCGGGCGCGTGCGCGGCGAGCACGGCATCCCGCGGAGCGAGCACGACCAGTCGCGACTCGTCGCGATGGTCCAGGACGTGTTCGGCGCCTTCGAGCGCGACAGTGCGCAGCTGCCCTCGCACGAGGTCGACGAGCTGCTCCTGTTGTCATCGTGGTTCCGGCGCTTCCCGGCGGAGCTCGGTCGCTCCAGCGAGGCGCGCGCGTTCGTCTCTGCCGCGCCCGCGCGCTTCGGCAATGACTCGCCGCGCAGCGTGACGAGCGTGGCCTGACGCGACCAGGGTACGCGCGACGCACTCACGTGTGAGACGGTCGCACCTCGTTGTGCGTACGCCGTGTGAGGCAGGCGTCTCTCGCGAACCGATGTGCATCGAGCCCGCGCCTTGTCGCACTGTGATCGGCATCACGGCCGATGGCACCCGCCGACGCGCACAGTGCTCCGCATGATGCGGTGCGACGACGACCGCATCGTGAATTGGCGAGCCTCTTGCACATTCGCTTGTGGACGCCCGATGGACGGGCGCCAGTGGCGACGATGCGATGACGACTTCATGGCAACCGACGACGCTCGTGCAGTGCATCAGCCTGAAGCCGTGGCTGACCTTTCCCGGATGCGACGGGCCGGGTGGCTGCCACGACCTCACGCTCGGTCGCATCTACGAGTTACTGGCTGTCGAGGCCAAGGGTGCCTTCTATCGGATCCTCGACGATTCCGGTGATGACTTTCTCTACCCCGCGTCGCACTTCCAGTCGATCTGAGATCACGGCCGCTGCGCGTACTGGAATGAAACGAGAACGGGCTCTGGTAACCTTGTCATCCTGAGCGAAGCGACCGATCTGCCGTTGTTGCGGCCGGCCGCCGTGTCACTCCGGCTTGGCGACACACGACACGGCCAGGCCGCTGATCGGCACGCGAAAACCCGTCAGGATCGGCCGATCGGCAAGTTCGACATGGACCGTGCGATTGTTCCGTGAGATGTCGGGGATCGTGTCCACCGCGCCCGCGACGACGGTGCTGATGATCACCGCGCTACTCGGCGGCGAATTGACGTGATCCTCGAGGTTCATCACCTGCGCCGTATAGCTCGTCTTGTTGCTCACGACCATCATTTGCGAGTCCAGGCATCGCCCATCGCTCTGCGGCCGACTGCTATTGTCGGCTGCCGCGCGACGATGGGTAGTTGCACACGCTGGGAGGACAAGCAGGGCGGTGATGCCAGCCAGTGTGGCGTGCCAGCGGAGAGGACGAGTCGGCATTGGAGCCTCCAGCATGGAATGGGCGGACGACGACCGTTGTACGCATGGTGTCCCCCGGGGTGAATCCGCCCGCGCATCGTCGCACGGCATGCGGTCTCCTGGAATATACGTGACCGCACGGGTTGCCGTTGACAATTTTGTATACAAAAATGGCTGAGCCCGCTGGCGCTGGGTCTGCTCCTAGTCGAGAGCGATCAGCTCGACGTCCGCGTGGCCATCGGTAATCGTCAGCACGCCGACGCTCGGCTCCAGCTTGAACCGCCGCGCACCCGCAGCACCCGGGTTGACGACGACGCGCCCATCCGCCGCACGCATCACGTGCTGGCGATGCGTGTGGCCGTAGACGATCACGTCGGCAGGATAGCTCTCGAGGAGCCGCGCGGGAGTGGGCGAGCCCACCTCGTGGCCGTGCGAGACATGTACTCGCAGGCCGCCGATCACGCGCTCGATGGACGCCACGAGCCGCGGATCGCCCGGGCTGTCCGTGTTGCCGTACACCGCCTGCACCGGCGCGATCAGCGCCAGCTCGTCGAGTATCTCATCGCCACC
>JBDTYL010000172.1:0-5252 GCA_040005695.1 bacterium
CGAGCGGATCGCCATCTTCGTGCAGCGTGCGCGGGATGAAGCCGTAGTCGCCCGGATAGTGCACCGCGGAGAACAACACGCGATCGAGCTTCAGCATGCCGCTCGCCTTGTCCAGCTCGTACTTGTTCCGGCTGCCCGAAGGGATCTCGATCACCGCCGTGACGCACTCGGGGACGGCCAGGCCAGCGGGAAGGTCGTGCCAGAGGTTGATCATCAGCTCGTGGTGGTGGCCGAGCCGGCCGGCCGTGACATGGGATTGCGGGCGCCCTGCAGGTCGGAGTTGGCGCCATGGTCTCGCGTCATCGCGCCCTTGTACTTCATCGGCTCTTCCTCGATGCCGAAGTTCTCCGCATCAAGTGCGTGCACACGGTCCATCTGCGTGGCCGTGAGTTCCGGCAGGTCCGGCGCCGCCGCGAACTCCGCGAGTTGTGCCGCGTCGTACACGTTCGGCAGCGTCGTCACCACGAGCGGCTCGGCCAGCAGCCACTTGAGCGACGCCTGGCTGAGCGTCACCTGCTCGTCCGAGAGGAAGTCGAGCGTCTTCACCTTCTCCACGCCGTTCACCAGCCACGAGCGCGGACGGTGCTTCCGGTGGTCGCTGTCCGGAAAGACGGTGTCCGCCGTGTACTTCCCCTCGAGCATGCCGCTCGCGTGCGTCACGCGCACGTTGAAGCAGCAGTGCGGCGCGTGCCGGCGCGCCGCCTCGATCATGGCCGAGCCCGGGTGCTGCTCGAGCACGTTCCAGATCATCTGGATGGTGTTGACGTCCGGCTCGCGCTCCACGAGCTCGACGGCCTCGTAGAGCCAGCCAATGGCGGGCCCGAACGCCGCGCCCCACGCCCGGATCTTTCCCTCGCGCTGGAGGTCGCGCAACGTGCCCCACAGCTCGGGATCGCGCACGTGCTCCATCTTGGCGTTATGGAGCTGGAGGACGTCGATGTAGTCGGTCTCGAGCCGCTCGAGGCACCGGTCCACTGCCAGGCGCATGAAGGCCGGGTCGGTGCGCATGGGCAACTCCTGCTGCCCGCGCCGCGCTGCCAGCGCTGCCTCGTCGTAGATGTCGTAGCCGATCTTCGTGCCGATCACGATCTCGTCGCGTCGCCCACGAAACGCGTCGGCGATCTGCCGCTCCGCGCGGCCATTGCCGTAGGCGTCCGCGGCGTCGAAGAACGTGATGCCGTGCTCGTCGAGCGCGGTGCGCATCAGCGCCACGGCCTCGGCGTCCGTCTTCTCGCCCCACCAGCCGGTAGAGACGGTCCAGGTCCCGAAGCCCACCTCGCTCACGCGGACGCTGGTATTGGGAAAGTGTCGGTATTTCATGGCTGAAAGCTAACCGCCACGGCGGCGGAGCGGCGGAAGCCGGCGCGGCCACGCTGCCGGAGCGCAGCTGGTCGCCGCCGTTTTGTCATTCTGAGCGCAGCGAAGGATCTTCTTGCACTCTTCGGGCAAAGCAGATCCTTCGCTGCGCTCAGGATGACAGCGCTCGTGTCAGGTGCCCTGGATGACAGAGGTCGTGTCAGGTGCCCTGGATGACAGAGGTCGCGCCATCTCGGCCCTGATGTCCTTCACGTTGAAGAACGCCTGGCTGGCCTGCGACGTACCGCGAGTTCTGCAGCAAGGGCAACTCCGGGATCGTGAGTGGTGCTGTCGGCTGTGGCAGGCTGCTCGCACGGGCCACACCGGTTGCCCTACTTCAGGACGACGACCTTCGCCTCGACACTCGCGCCGAGCGCCGACGTCGCGCGGAAGACGTGCGCACCCTCGGTGAGTGTCCACCGGGCTGCATCGTACGCGCGGCCGTCCACCAACCAGCGCACCCGCTGCGCGCCAGGGCCACCCGCGCGGAGGGCAATCGTTGCGTATTGCGCCTCGACGCCCGCAGGTATCTCGTAGCGGTCGCCGTCGCGTGGCGACGTCATGACGAATCGCGCACGCTCGTGCGGCGTCGCGTTCCCCTGTTCAATTGGCGCCGCCACGGTCGGCTCGTGCAGGACCATCGGCGGCTCGGACTGCTGGCGCACCCAGTCCGCATACTGCAACGGCAGCGCGACCTGGCCGCCCCGCTCCCAGTCGTCCACGGCGGCTGGCTCGGTGCCGGGCGCGAACCACTCGGTGAGCTGCGGACAGTCTGCGGTCGCGCGCAACCCGGACAGGCGGCACACGGCCACCGGGCGAGCGCCCGCTGCGGCTGGGGTGGTGAATGCGCCGGGTGCCATATGCTTCGCCGTCTCCATCACGACGCGATGCAGCAGTGGGCCCGCCCCCGTCACGCCGCTCACGCCCTGCATCGGCCGCCCATTGAAGTTGCCGGCCCACACCGCGACGGTGAATCCGTGGGTTGTCGCGACCGCCCAGTTGTCGGTGAAGTGACGGCTCGTCCCGGTCTTCACCGCCACCGGAAACGGAAAGTCGAACGGCGTCTGGAGACCGAACCCCGGAATGCGCGCGACGGGATCATTCAAGATGTCGAGCACGATGGCGCTGGCCACGGGCGAGATCACGCGTCGCGAGTCGCCCGATGCGCGTGCGCCGTCGGTCGACGCGCGCCACGTCCACGGGTGCCACACGCCGTTACCGGCCAGCGCGCGATAGCCGTTCGCGAGCTCGATGAGTGTGACGTCGCCATTACCGAGCGCGAGACCCAGCCCGTAGAACTCGGCGTCCCGGTCGAGCGAGGCGAAACCGGCCTCGTGGAGCGTATAGAGCAGGCTCGCCGCGCTCACCTCCGAGGCGAGCTCCACGGCGGGCACATTGTACGAGCTCGCCAGCGCCTCGCGCGCCCGCACCGGACCGCGAAAGCGGCGGTCGTAGTTGCGCGGACTGTACGAGCCCGTCGGCGTGGCGTAGGTCTTCGGCAGGTCGGGAAGCACGGTCGCTGCGGTCACGCCGCGATCGAGCGCGAGACCGTAGAGAAACGGCTTCAGCGCGGAGCCCGGCTGGCGGGCGGACATCACCATGTCCGTCTGTCCGTCGCCGGCGGCCCAGAAGTCCGGCGAGCCCACCCACGCGCGCACTTCGCCGGTGGCGTTGTCGAGCACCACGGCAGCGGCCTCCTCCACGCCGCGATCGTGCAGCATGTCGACCGTATGGCGGACTTCGGCCTCGGTCGCGAGCTGGAGATCCGCATCGAGCGACGTCGTGACGATCGTCGCGCGGCATCGCGCGTCCTGCGCCACGACGGTCGCTTCGCAGGTACGCCCAACGGCGTGCTCGTCGTCTCCCAGCCAGGACAGCACGCGCGTCGTGAAGTGCGGCGCGAGAAACGCTGGGGTGGTCGATGGCGCACGCAGGCGTTCATCCCGCGTCCGGGCGATGTCTTCGCGGGTCGCGTAACCGAGCTGCCGCATGCGGCGCAATGCGTACGTGCGCCGCGCGCCGGCACGCTTCGGCGATGCGTACGGGTTGTCGCGCGACGGCGCGTGCGCGAGACCGGCCAGCGTTGCCGCCTGGCCGATGCTCAATTCCGCCGCCGACGCGTTGAAGTACAGCGCGCTCGCCGCCCCGACGCCGGCGGTGGCCTGACCGAGCTGCACCCGGTTGAGGTACTGCTCGAGGATCTGCGCTTTCGTGAGATGCGCCTCGAGGCGCAGCGCCCACATCGCCTGCATCACCTTGCCACCCCAGTGTCTCGGCGCCGGACGCAGCAGGTGCGCCAGCTGCATCGTGATCGTCGACGCGCCGGAGGTGACATGGCCGGCGAAGATATTGTCGCGCATCGCACGGACGACCCCTCGCGGATCGATGCCGTGATGCTCCCAGAAGCGGCGGTCTTCCACCGCGACGAACGCGTTGATCACGTCGGGATCGATGCGGTCGTACGATACCCACTGCTCCTGGCTGCCGTCGGCGGAGCGGGTGGAGCGAAGCAGTCGGCCCGTGCGATCCTCGATGCGCACCGCATGTCCGTTCGCGCGCGCGATGATCGCCGCGGGAATCGGCGTGACGATCCATGCGGCGCACACGGCGAGCGGCATCGCCAACCCCGCAGCGATGGCAAGCACGACACGCCCACCTCGCGTCATCGCGGGGCGCCCTTCGTCGTCACGATCAGTGTCCCGCCATCACTCCGCCCGTTCACCGCGGGATTGTACATCTCCTCGGCGTGCGCAGGCGGCCGGATGAACGTGCCCGGCGTGGTGGCGCGCGCGATGTAGGTCGCGGTGTAGGTGCCGGGCCAGAGCTGGGTGGCCGAGTAGACCACGCGGTCGTCGCGGATCTCGCGATGATCGAAGGGCGACCACCATCCGGAATCCCAGCTCCCGAACCACGACCCTTCGGTCTCCGCATGATCGGCGTTCGCGTCCTTCGCGACGAGGCCGGGACCGGGCATCACCGACGCGGTGCGGAGGCTCAGGTCGACCGCCTCGAGCCCCGCTGGCAACGCGTCGTCGAGCACCACGAAGTAGCGCGTCGACGGCACCGTGAGCCGCAGCCGCACCCGCACGAGGTCGCCCTCGGCAACGGTCGAGACGGGCCTGCCGTCCGAAATGCGCTCGTACCACCGCTCGACCTGGATGCCGCGGTCGCCCGGTGTCACCGGCGGCGTCGCCGGCACCTCGGTCACGGAGAGGTAGAAGTACGTCGTGCCCGTTCCTCCGCCGGCGTCGAGCGACAGGTGGAGCAGGCGACCGCTGCCCGCGGTGGAGAGCAATCCGCTCAACGCGACGCTCGAGTCGCGCATGGCAGCCTGCGCGGCGGCGCCGCCCTGGAGGATGACGCGATCGCCGGCGCGGACACGCACGATGCGCTCACCCTGTGCGCGTTGCTGGCGGTCGAGCGCAGCGAGGGCGGAAACGGCGGAGGCGTAGTCCTGCGTGTTCCAGTACCAGCCTCTCGAACCGGCGCGCGTCTGGTCGACGAGGCCTTCCGCGAGCGGCCCCACGAGCGGATGTCCCGGCTCGATGGCAAGCGTGGCGAGGAGCACGCGCGCCATCGGTCGCACGCGCGACTCGAAGTAGAATGGCGCGGGCGACGAATCGGGCAGGACGGCACGCCGCCCTTCCACCTTGATGAGCGCCCACGTGGGTTCCATGAGCCTGCGCGCTGCCGCGGTCTGCTTCCGTCGCTGGAGCACTTCGGCAAGACGTGAGCGATCCTCGATGGTGAGCAGTGCCGCGCTTCGCAGCAGCTCGTTTTCCGCCGCGACGTCGGGTCTGCCATAGCGGCTGAGGAAGTCGACCGAGGCCACCTGCTCGCGAAGCCTGATGTCGCGTCGTTCCATCCAGTCCGCGACCGGACTGAACGCCAGCGTC
>JBDTYL010000173.1:0-3597 GCA_040005695.1 bacterium
ATACGGGTGGGAGCATCTCTTTGGCGGGCCGCTGTTCATTCATCAGTTGAGCCACAGCTGGATCGACTTTCGCGGCATCCGTGACGAGTACATGCGCGCGAAGGGCATCGACTACTTCGAGAACAGCCGTCGCGCCACCTACATCCAGCGTGAATACGCCATCCGCAATCCGCGTCAATTCTCCGGTTACGGCGCGAATGCGTGGGGCATCACCGCGAGCGACGGTCCTGGCCCCGCACAACGCACGGTGAAGGGAACGCCGCGTCGCTTCTGGGCATATCGTGCGCGCGGCGTTCCATACGGGCCCGACGACGGTACGCTTTCCCCGTGGGCGCTCGTGGCCTCGCTGCCGTTCGCTCCCGAGATCGTGGTGCCTGCGCTCGACGAGCTCGAACGGACGCATCCGGAGATCACCGGGGAACTCGGCTACAAGTGCAGCTACAACGAGACCTTCACGGAGCGCGACGACGAGAAGAAGGGCTGGGTCTCACAGGGCTACTACGCCATCGACCAGGGACCAGTGGTGCTGATGATCGAGAATCATCGCAGCGAGTTCGTCTGGAAGCTGATGCGGGCGTGTCCGTACATCGTCGATGGCTTGCGCGCGGCAGGCTTCGACGGCGGGTGGCTCAGCGATGCGACGGGTGGCGGGCGGTGACGGCGCTCCCCGCGCACGACGGTTCCGCCATTCACGGCACCGCTCCATGCGGGACAATGGACACCCACGCTCGCAGCAATTCCGCCACCGACCATGCCTGCGCGATGCAGCCGCGCGGCTGGTGCGGTGCAGCACCGTCGAAGATTTCGGCGATGGTGCCGACACCATACGACCGGAGACTATCGACGAGAGGTTCCAGAAACGAACGCGCCATCGCAGCGTCGTCGTACACTCGGTAGTGCGCCAGCGCGAACGGGCCTAACAACCAGGCCCACACGGTGCCCTGATGGTAGGCGCCGTCCCGCGACAGTTGATCGCCTCCGTACGACGGACGATAATCGGAGTGCCATGGCGCGAGACTCCGCAATCCATGCGAAGTCACCAGCGAGTGCGCGCACACGTCGACGATCGCCCGTTGTTGCGTCTCGGTGAACGCGCTGGCGGCGAGAGACACGGCGAGGATCTGGTTGGGCCGCAGACTGTTGTCGTCACCCGACGGACCGTCGAGGACATCGCTCAGATAACCGGCTTCCTCGAGCCAGAAGCGCTGCATCCCCCGGCGCATGCGTGCGGCCCGATCACGCCACGCCGACGGGTCGCGACCAAGCGCTGCTGCGAGGTCCGTCATCGCCACAAGACCATTGTACCACAAGGCGTTGATCTCGACGCATTTGCCCTCCCGTGGGGTCACGACCCAGTCACCGACCTTCGCATCCATCCACGTCAATTGCACGCCGGGCTCTCCCGAACGCAGCAACCCGTCAGACGCATCGACGCGAATGCCGTAGCGCGTTCCGGCCTCGTGCGCGGAGATGATCTGGTCGAGCAGTGGCCACAGCTCGTACGCGAGTGACAGGTCGTTCGTCGCCGTCACGTACGCACGGATGGCCTCGAGGTACCAAAGCGTCGCGTCCACCGTGTTGTACTCCGGGGGACCGCCCGCGTCGGGAAACCGGTTCGGCAGCATCCCGCGATCGACGAACCGCGCATACGTGACAAGGACATCCCTGGCGACAGTGGCTCGACCAGTTGCGAGCGTCAGTCCGGGCAGGGAAATCATGGTGTCGCGGCCCCAGTCGCCGAACCAATGGTACCCGGCGATAACGCTGGCACCTTGGTGTCCATCGACCTGCCGCCGCACCAGGAACTGATCGGCGGCGATGGCCAACCGCGCCCCCGTCGCATCGGCACGCCCCTGCTGTTGCATCGCATACTGTGCAATCACAGCGCGCTCGTTTCGCGCGACCTCGGCCATTGCCGCCGCCGGGTCGACGGAGGACAAATCGGCGGACAGCACGAGTTCGGCCCGCTCGCCTGCGCGCAAGTGGACGGTCGCCGTCGCTGCATGGAGAGCGTCCTCGACGTGATCGAGCCCGCGCTCGCGCTCCAGGTCCAGCGCAAAACCGCGATACCACGTGTCCGTGGGCACCAGCGACATCTGCGGACTGCTGATGCGCAACGGTGGCGCGCCCCAGGACGGCGTGACGATGATTCCTCCGGGCTCTTCGGCGACGCGAAGCGCGCCCTGGTCCGCTCGCATAGTCGAGTGAAAGTCCCGGTGTACGGCGAGCACCTTTACGGTCAGTCGCACGGGCGACTGGGCGCGGACGACGCGATACGCCACGATCGTGACGTTCCGCTCCCGAACCATCGTGACACGCTTTTCCAGGCAGACATCGTCAACGGTGAAGCGCCAGACCGGTGTGCTCCCTTCCAGCCAAAACGCTTCGAGATGCTCGAATCCACGTGGACTCGTGCTCCCGTCGATCCACCGCGAGGCATGCAGCGGCACGTCACCGTCGCCCATCGCCACACTCTCATGCACTTCGGCCGCCATGACGGTGCGGCCGGCCGGTGGGTCGATGGCCGCCACCAGCATCCCATGGTACCGGCGCGTGCGAATGCCTGCCACGGTTCCCGACGCGTAGCCGCCGATGCCGTTGGTCACCAGCCACTCCAGGGACGTGGCCCGCACGGGATCGCCGCAGACTGACCGACCAAATCGAATGGCGAGCGGTTCGAGCGCGCTCATCGTAACCTCACAAGATCGTCGCTGGCAAAAATATCGGGAACGCGCAAGTTGAGCGGCGATCGCCGATACAGCTGCCGAGGCACGCCGATATCGCCGAGATACAATTCGCCAACGTGCGCCGCCGCTCTTGCCGCCCTGAGTCCCAGCTTCGGCAGGGCCAACGTCAAGGTGGCCGTCGCGCGGATCGCGGGATCGAGCGGCTCGCCCGACGAGGGATCGAAGCCCGAGGGCACGTCGAGGGAGAGCACGGGCGAAGGTGCCTGATTGGCCCAGCGTATCAACTCCTCCGCGCGGCCACGCGGCGCGCCGCGCAGGCTATAGCCGATGAGTCCATCGATGATGAGCGCCGGCTGAGCCGACAACTCGTATCCGGTCTCGCTGATGCTCACGTCGAGTCGTCGCAGTGCTCGCAACTGGTGCCGCGGCACCGGCGTGAAAGCTTCCTCCGTCGCTGAGACGACGACGGAGACGGCGGCGCCCCATCCCGCGAGGCGCCTCGCACAGACGAGGGCCCCACCGCCATTACCACCCGGACCCGCGAGGATCACCACCGGAGCGTCCGGACGCGCATCCGCGAGGAATCGCGCGCGAGCCAGCGACGCGAGGTGTCGGCCGGCGAGCTCCATCATCTGCAGCAACAGGATCTGGAAATCATCGACCATGGCGCGATCCACTTCGACCATCTGGGCGACGGACAGCCACGGCAGCTCTGGTACGAGCGAGTCCTCAATCCACGGAATGATTGTCATCCGAGGCGCTCGATCAGGTGATTGCCGGCGCGAAGTGCGTTTGCCATGACGGTGAGCGCTGGGTTGACCGCCGCGCTGCACGGGAAGAAACTGGCGTCAACGACCGGCTTCGGTCAGCGCAAAACGTGCGGCACCCATCAGCGGGGCGTCGTCCGTCG
>JBDTYL010000174.1:0-6941 GCA_040005695.1 bacterium
CCCTCTCGCCCTCTCGCCCTCTCGCCCTCTCGCCCTCTCGCCCTCTCGCCCTCTACTGCGCCGCCTCGCCCTCGAGATACGTATATCCCTCGAGCCCGGCGACGTAATCCGCGATGAACGCGTTGGCGTCCGTCCGACTCAGGTGCTTCACCGCGGTGACCTTGCGACGGAAGGTCTGCAGCAGGTCCGACGCGCGGAACTGCACGTAGTTGAGCACCTCCGTCACCGTGTCGCCATGCACGAGGTCCGTGATCTCGTAGCCATTGCCGGCCAGCCGGATGTGGGCGGCATTCGTGTCGCCGAACAGGTTGTGCAGGTCGCCGAGAATCTCCTGATACGCGCCGGTGAGGAAGATGCCGAGCATGTAGGGATCGCCGTCGCGCCACTCGTGCAGCTCGAGCGACGGATTGCCGCCCTTGTCGCCGACGAAGCGGTCGATCTTGCCGTCGGAATCGCAGGTGATGTCCTGCAGCGTGCCGCGGCGCGTCGGCTCCTCGTTCAGCCGGTGGATGGGCATGATGGGGAACAGCTGGTCGATGGCCCAGCTGTCGGGCAGCGACTGGAAGAGCGAGAAGTTGCAGAAGTAGCGATCGACGAGCGCGGCATCGAGGTCGTGGAGGATGTCCTCGTACTCCTCGCGGTCCTGCACCACGATCTTCGTGATCGCGTTGATCGTGGCGTGATACATCTGCTCGGCCATGGCGCGGCCGCGGAGGGACAGCACACCGCTCGCGAAGAACTGCTGCGCGCGCTCCTTGTCGAAGGTGACGTCATGGAACACTTCCTTCACCTTCCGCCGCGACACTTTCGACTCGGCGATGGCCGCATAGTCCTCGGCCATCTCGTGGAGCACGGCGTGGTCGTCTTCGGAGAGCTGCGGCACCGGCACCTCGACGACGGACTCGACGTCGATGACCTTGAGCAGGAGCAGGGCGTGGTGCGCGGTGAGCGCGCGGCCTGACTCGCTGATGATGTGCGGCATCGGCAGGTCGAGGTCGCGGCACGACTCGGCCAGCGTGTAGACGACGTCGTTCGCGTATTCCTGGAGGGAGTAGTTGACGCTCGCGTCCGACGTCGAGTTGCTGCCGTCGTAGTCCACGCCCAGTCCGCCGCCCACGTCCACGTGCGTGACGTCCACGCCGAGGGCGCGAAGCTCCGCGTAGAAGCGCGCGACCTCCTGGAGGCCGGCCTTGATGTAGCGGATGTCCGTGATCTGCGAGCCGAGATGGAAGTGGATCAGCTTGATGATGTCGAGCCGACCCACCGCACGCAGACGATCGACCGCTTCCATGAGCTGCGCGGCGTTGAGTCCGAACTTCGACTTCTCGCCGCCGCTCTCCTTCCACCGGCCGTAGCCGGTGCTCGCGAGCTTGATGCGGATGCCGGCGGTGGGACTCACGCCGAGTTCCTCGGCGGCCGCCAGCAGCACGTCGATCTCGCTGAGCTGCTCGATGACGATGAAGACCTGGTGGCCGAGCTTCTGCCCCATGAGGGCGAGCCGCATGAACTCGTCGTCCTTGTAGCCGTTGCAGACGATGAGGTGCTCGGTGCTCTCCGAGAGGCCGAGGACGGCCTGGAGTTCCGGCTTGGAGCCGCACTCGAGGCCGACGCCGTGCTTGGCGCCGAACTGGACGATCTCCTCCACGACATGCCGCTGCTGGTTCACCTTGATGGGGTACACGGTGGTGTAGCCACCCTTGTACTCGTACTCGGCGATGGCATTGGCGAAGCGCTCGCTCAGCGCCTCGATGCGGGAGCGGAGGATGTCCGAGAAGCGCAGCAGCACGGGAAGCGCGACACCCTGCTCTTCCAGGTCGTTCGCGAGGTCGTGGAGGCTGAGCTCACGCTCGGGGTGCTCCTTGTCGGGGCGCACGACGACGTGGCCGCGCTCGTCGATGTCGAAGAAGCCCGCGCCCCAGCCTTCGATGTTGTAGAGGGCGCGCGCCTTCTCGATCGACCAGCCGGAAGTCTGTGCAGCGGTCGTGTCAGCAGTCTGAGTCGCCATGGCGCGAAAGATAATGAAGCGCGGCGGCGTCGCGGAGCGCTGTCCAATGGCAACGCTGCAGCTGTCAGGTGCGCGGAGGGCGGCGGACAGCGCGCACGGTCCCGCTCTTCCCACCGCCGCAGAAGAAGCGGTCGCCGCCATCGGACTCGAGCCCCGAAACGCCCGCGCCCGCCGGCATCGCGAGACGCTCGAGCACGTCGCCCGTGGCGGGATCGATCCGGCGCACATCGCTTTCCTCGCCTTCCCAGGTGCCGTGCCAGAGTTCTCCGTCCACCCACGTCACACCGGTGACGAAGCGGTTGGACTCGATGGTGCGCAGGATGGCGCCCGTGCGTGGATCGACCTGGTAAATCTTCCGTCCGCGGTGCTGGCCGACCCACAGCGTGCCTTCGGCCCACGCGAGCCCGGCATCCCCGCCCTTGCCCGGCGCGGGAATCGACGCCAGCACTTCGCCCGTCGCGGGATCGACGGTCAGGATGCGATCCTCGACAAGCTGGTAGACATGCTCGCCGTCGAACGCCGTGCCCGCGTCGCCAGGGACGTCGAGCGACCGCACCAGCTCGCCGCTCGCCGGATCGACGGCGTGCAGCCGGCCGCCGCCAGCGAACCAGATCTGGCGACCGTCGTACGTGACGCCCGCGACGTCCTTCACCCCGTCGAAGGGGCCGTACTCCTGCACGATTTCAGCTGCCGACGTCATGGTTGTTCGCATGCGTCCAGTCTACTCGGTCTGGAGAGACGTGGGGAGTAACAATGTTGTCGTGAATCCGGGCATCGGCGGGGTGGTCCAGCGGCGTGCGCGTCCGCGTCCGAACGACTGCGCCTTCCCCGACGCCGCGAGCGCATCGAGCGCGCGCTGCACCGTGCGCTGGCTCGCGCCGAGGGCGAGCGCCAGCGCCGAGCTCGCCCATGCTTCGCCGTCTGCCATGAGGGCGAGCACGGCACCGTGCTCGTCGTCCACGGGCTGCGCAAGCACCACGACCTCACGGGCGACACGCGGCTCGAGTACGAAGCCGTGCTTGGTAGCGGTGACGTTTGCGAATGGGCGCAGCTCCTTGCGCAGGCGCACGATCTCGACGCGGAGGCGCGCGCGATGCGACGCGTCCACGGACCGTGCGCCGAAGGCGTTCGCGAGCAGCACTTCACGCGGCACGTCGTGCGGCCACCCGTCCGCCAGCGTGCGCGCGATGGCGAAGAGCACCGGGCGCGTGGCGAGCGACACCATGCTGCCGCGCTCGATCACGGCACCGCGACACGCATCGACGACGAGCGCAGTCGACGCGAGCAGCGCTTCGACATCCTCGAGCAGCAGCAGCCGCGCGCTTCCCTTCACCGTGCGTCGCGCCGCGGGCGTGCGCAGCGCGAGCGCCGCCGCCGCGACCTCCGCCTCGAGTGCAGGAATGCCCGACTGCCGCGCAGCCCGCGCGGCGCGCACGAGCGCGTCGTGGGCGGCGGCGGCGCGGATGCGGCGCATGGCGATGCCGGCGACGACCAGCTCATGCACGGTGCGCAGCGCCGGCGGCAGCGGCGCGCGGTCGCGCTCGGCGAGCAGGCGGTCGGCGTCATCCAGGCGACCGATGAGCAGGAGGCGCCGGATCTCGAGATAGCGGGCATGCGCGGCGTTCACGCGGTCGCCGTGCGCTTCCAGTGTGGCGCGCGCGGCGTCGAGCGCCTTCGCCGGCCAGCCGAGGTCGCGCGAGGCGAACGCGATCTCGGCCTCGGCGACGATGCAGCGGGCCCGGGCGACGATCTCCTTCGGGCCGAAGGCGCGTGCGGCACGGCGCACGAGGTATCGCGCCGTGGTGAGGTCGCCGAGCTGCGCCATGGCCATGCCGCGCAGCGCCAGCGCGGGCGCATCGTCGCGCAGCGCGATGCGCTTCAATGCGCCGAGCGGGTCGCCGGCGGCGAGGGCGCGCGCTGCCGCGGTGATCAGTGAGTCCATCGCAATCCCGTCACACTTGTAACTCCCACCCTGTCGGAGCGAGGCGATAAATGTAGCGCGTCACCAGCGACCACCGGGTCGCACACACCACTGAGGCGAGGCAAGGAGCAATTCAATGACGACGCACATGACGGGAACGCGCGACGAGTGGCTGGTACAGCGACTGGACCTGCTCGCGGCGGAGAAGGCACTCACGCGCAAGAGTGACGAACTCGCGCAGCGGCGGCAGGCGCTGCCATGGGTCAGGATCGACAAGGAGTACCGCCTGGACACGGACGATGGTCCCGCCACGCTGGCCGAGCTGTTCCGGGGACGCTCGCAGCTGCTCGTGTACCATTTCATGTTCGGGCCGGACTACGCCGTGGGATGTCCGTCGTGCTCGTCGATCGCGGACGGGTTCAACGGCCTCGAGGTGCACCTGAAGAACCACGACGTCGCGCTCGAGGTGGTGTCGCGTGCGCCGCTCGCGAAGTTGCAGACATTCAAGCAGCGGATGGGATGGACGTTCCCGTGGGCGTCCGCATACCGCAGCGACTTCAACCTCGACTTCAACGTGCAGGTCACGGAGGAGCAGCAGCGCGACGGCGGCGTGGAGTACAACTACCGTCGAGAGGCGGGGACGGGCGCGCGGCCCGCAGGCGAGGCGGGGCCCGAGTGGACGCTGCGCGGGAGCACCAGTCCGGTGGCGCTGATGGCGGACATGAGCGGCACCGACGTGCCCACGTACACCCGCGAGCGGCCTGGCCTCAGTTCGTTCGTGCTCGAGGATGGCGTGGTTTATCACACCTACTCCACGTTCTCGCGCGGACTCGACGGGCTCTGGGGCATGTATCAGTGGCTCGACCGCGCGCCCCTGGGCCGCAACGAGCAGGGCGTGTGGTGGCGGCATCACGATCGCTACGCAACGGCGTGAGCGAAGTCGTGGGAGTCGTCGTGTCTGGTGGTCGGGCGCACGCGCGGCGGCGCGTGCGTCCCGGCACCGCTTCGCAACACGCGTTCCTGGGCGCCGTGGCGGTGATCGCATGCGTGAGTGCGGCGGTCACGATGGCGCTCTGCGCGTCGATGGAGTCGATGGGCGAGGTGCCGATGTCTGGCGGCTGGGCGATGTCGATGACGTGGTTCCGCATGCCGGGACACACGTGGGCTGGTGCGGCGACGTCGTTCGTCGCCATGTGGGTGGCGATGATGATGGCGATGATGCTGCCGTCGCTGGTGCCGGTGCTGCTGCGCATCCGTCGTGACACCGGCAATGCCGGCGCGCGGCGCATTGAGTTACTGACGGTTGTCGTATCGCTGGGTTATTTCGCCATGTGGGCGATGGTGGGGCTGCTTGTATTTCCGCTCGGTGCGATGCTTGGCAACGAGGCGCTCCGACTACCGACCCTTGCGCGAACGGTTCCGCTCGTGGGCAGCGCCTGTGTGATCCTCGCCGGCGCGCTGCAGTTCAGCGCGTGGCGGAGCCGACATCTCGGCAGCCTGCACTCGTGCTCCCCGCACGGCGCCGCATTGCCTGGTGGCCTGCGTGCCGCATGGCGACTCGGAGTTCGGCTCGGGGTGCACTGCCTGTCGTGTTGTGCCGGCAGCACCGCGGTGCTCCTCGTGCTCGGCGTGAGCGACGTGCGCGCGATGAGTGTGATCTCGGTGTCGATCGTCGCGGAGCGGTTCTCCCGTGATGACCGACGTGTCTCGAGGACTCTCGGCGCACTCGCGGTGGCGTACGGAGCCGTGATGCTCGCGCGGGCTGTCAACCTTCTCCCCTCCGCAGGATGAGCCAGGCCGTGCGGGCACCCTGTTTTCGGGCGAAGCACGGGATGTGATTGCCAGCACGCTGAACGCGGCATGACGACCAGGCGAGCGAGCACACGACTCGGGTAGACGCAGGGCAGAAGCACTCATACCTTGCCATTCCGCTTCCCCCCTCCCGCATGACAACGCCTCCCTTCGTTTCGCTCGATTTCCATCGCCGCACGGAGCAGGACATGCTCGACCGCGCGCGTGCGACGTACGTCGACATGAACCGACGTCGCACGACGCGGCACTTCTCGACCGACCCTGTGCCACGCGAAGCGATCGAGTTCGCGATCCGCACGGCCGGTACGGCGCCGAGCGGCGCGCATCAGCAGCCGTGGACGTTCGTGGCCGTGTCGGACGCTGGCCTGAAGGCGCGCATTCGCGCGGCGGCGGAAGAGGAGGAGCAGCGCAACTACCAGGAGCGGATGCCCGACGAGTGGCTCGAGGCCCTGGCCCCACTCGGCACCGACGAGCACAAGCCGCACCTCACGGACGCACCATGGCTGGTGGTGCTGTTCCGGCAGACGTACGGCGTGCGTGCCGACGGCGGCCGCCGCACGCACTACTACACGCAGGAGTCGTGTGGCATCGCAGCGGGGTTCTTCATCGCGGCGGTGCACCAGATGGGTCTCGTGACGCTGACCCACACGCCCACGCCCATGGCCTTTCTCGGCGAGCTGCTCGAGCGGCCGGCGAACGAGAAGGCGTTCCTCGTCATGCCGGTCGGGTATCCGGCGCCAGGGGCGCGCGTGCCTGACCTGTCGAGGAAGCCGCTCGACGACATCGCGGTCTGGCGATAGGGGGTGAGTGCGCGCGGCGTGCCGTGCTGCGCCTGCCCTGGCGCACCTCCGCGCGAGGGAGTGATGCGTCCGTGGACGCATCACTCCGTTCAAGCGTTGCGGTCAGCGTGTGACAGAGGTGCCGAACGAATCCATGATGCCCTTTGCCGCCAGGTGCACGGCGTCCTGCGCCTTGTCCACCACCACGCCCATGCCGAAGAACTCGTGCGTCACACCCGGGTAGGTGCGCTGCGTGGTGGGCACCCCTGCGGCCGACAGCGCACTGGCGAGTGCCTCGCCTTCGCTGCGCAGGGGATCGAGCTCCGCGGAGATGATCGTCGCGGGCGGGAGGCCGGCGAGGTTGCCGTGCTTCAGCGTGATCATCGGTGACGCACCGTCCGACGGCGACTTCAGGTACTTGTCG
>JBDTYL010000175.1:0-6329 GCA_040005695.1 bacterium
GGACGAGAGGACGAGAGGACGAGAGGACGAGAGGACGAGAGGACGAGAGGACGAGCGTACCGCGCCCGTTGTCATCCTGAGCGCAGCGAAGGATCTGCTTGCCCCGGCCGGCAATTGCGAGAAGACCCTCGGCAAGCCCGCGTGCGCTTTCCGGGTTGTGGCGTCAGCTGGCAGGCCCGCTGCCGCTGGCGCTGCGCGCCGCGCGCAACTCCATCCCGCGTGTAATGACATAGGCCAGCAGCAGCACGACGAACGCCACGAGCAGCATCCATGCGGTGCTCTGCAGCGTCTCGATCACCGTCCGGTAGACCTCGAGCGTCCATCGATCGGGCGTCAGCACGAGGGCCGGCGTCTTCGGATCGCGCGGGTTGATGTACTGCTCGAGCGACCAGATGCGCACACCGCCCGAAATGCCCACGACGTACAGCGCGAAGAGCAGGTAGCGGTGCCACGCGCCCGCCAGATCCGGCGACACGACCCGGTCGAGGATGCGTCGGATCGACGCACTGAAGAGTCGTGCCACGATGAAGGACACCAGTAGCGCGATCGCAAACGTGACGACGAGCAGGGCGAGGAACATGGTGGGGTGGGCTAGGGGTCCCGCGTCGGCCAGCACGGCTCCGTCCGAAAACTATGCACGTCGGCTCATCTGCTGCACTGTCATCCTACCAGTCCCCACCCTCCGCCCCCGCCTCCGCACGACGAGACGGCGGCCCGCATCTCCCTCGACGGCCACTGGATCGCGTATACCTCCGACGAGACCGGCCGAGCCGAGGTATACCTGGATGCCTACCCTCAACGTGGGCAGCGGGTCGCCGTCTCGCATGCCGGCGGTCTCCATCCGGTGTGGCGCGCGGACGGAACGGAGATGTACTACTGGAGGGACGGCGAGTTGATGGCGGTGCAGCTCCGCACGTCGCCGGGCAACGTGCGACCCACCCTGTTGGGACCGAACGCCTTGCTCCGCGCTTCGTACCACCTCGGGCCGAATACCATGTACGACGTGTCGCCCGAAGGGCAGCGGTTCGTCATCGTCCGTGAGCCGTAGCGGCGCACCCGCTTACGCCCGACGCTGGCGCGAGCGCACGTCGTCGAGCGAAACAACACCGCTCGGATACGGGACGGCCGACTTCAACACGAACGTTGTGTGCATGGTGTTGGGCAACGCACGCTTGCCGGTGCCTGCATGACGCCGTCGAGGGACACGAACTCGGATACAATGAGCGTTCTCATGCGAGCGGAGGTTGCTGTTGCGGGTGGGGGAAGCCACTGGAACATCCTGACGCTGGCGCCGTATGGATGGGAGGCTTGCCGGACCGCACTGGGCCGGCCGGGCCCAATCGCGGGTCATCAGAAGGAGGATCGATGCGCATTCTCTGGACGCTCTTCAAGATCATCATCGGGCTCGCCATCGCAATCCCGCTCGCCATCGTCGCCCTCGGCGTCGTCGGAGTCGTGCTCGCCCTCGCGATCCTGGCGCTGAAGCTCGCCGTTGTGGGGCTCATCGGGTACGGCCTGTACCGCGTGGTGCGGCACTTGGTCGCGCCGTCCTCGCCGGCGCGGCGTCCGGTGGCTTCATTGCCCGCGCCGGATCCGTACTACGAGGCGGCGATGCGTGAGCTCGACAGGGAGATGGGGCGCGCGCCGGGTCGGTGACACGACGGGCGGATTTTCCATGACCATAGCGTTAGCCGTGTACGGACACCGGGCCGCCGACGAGTCACTTCTGCGCGCGGCGATCTGCCACCTGCTCGAACCGGCGCCTCCTCACGCGTGAGCGCCGCGACGTGGCGCTCGCCGAGCGGTGCGGGATGCTGCGATCCAGCCCCTTGTCGTCCTGAGCGAAGCGAAGGATCTGCCTGGCGGCTCTCCCTAGCGCACCGACGAGCCGGGGAACCCGCCGACGTGACGAACCCAGAGCGCGGCGATCGCGATGACCGCGAAGCCGGTGACATATCCCGTGATGCGACCAGCGCCTCGCCGCTGGAGCGCTGAGGCGAGGAAGGGTGCAACGCCGACCGCGACGACGAAAACGCAGACGGCAACCCATTGCTTTGTCATGGCATTGTCCGGGTGCAGGGTGGATGAGCCTTATCGACCGACCATCAGGATCGTGAACGAGCCCGGAATCGCGGGCGCCTGACCGCCGCGTCCGCCGGCCGAGGGAGCCGGCGGTGCGGGGCCGCGCTCCACGCTCATGACGTAGATGTGGCCCGTCTGCGGATCCAGGGAGAGCGTGCGCGCGCCGGTCATGGTCTGGAGCGTCTGCTCGACCACGAAGCTCGTGGGGCTCGCTTCCTTGATGATCGTGAGCGTTCCGTTGCTGTGCGAGCTGAACGCCTCCATCGTCCGCGGGTTGAACGTCGCGCCGTCGGAGCCCCCCGCGAGCGGCAGGGTGGCGAGGATGTGGCCGTCGGTGGCGCTCAGGATCACCATCACCGGTGTCGGTGGCTGGCCGGCCGTGCGCGCCTGCGCACAGGCCGCGAAGAGCACGTCGTTCTTCGCGTCAACGGCGAGGCCGTTGCACCGGCCGATGTCTCCAAAGGGGTAGTGCGCCGTAGTCTGCATCGTCGCCTGGTCCACCACCGCGACGCTTCCGGCGGAATCCTGGAGCACCGCGTACAACGTTCCACGTCCATTCGAGACCGTCTGCTCCGGTACACCACCCAGGTCCACCTTCCCGAGCACGGCGCCATCGCGCGCGTCGAGTACGAGGAGGTCCTTCGTGGGGTGGCTGCCGATGTACACACGGTTGTCCGACGGATCGTAGTAGATCCCGTCGGGGCTGAACTGCCGACTGCCCGCCGGTGTGCCCGCGTTCGGGTCGATCGTCTTGATCATCTGCATCGAGCGCGTGTCGAACATCGAGATGTTCGGGTGGCTGCTCGCGAAGCCGTGTCCGGTCCTGCCGTCTACCACCGCGCCGTTGCCGCCGCCGTTCGGAATCTCGCCCAGCGGCCTGAGTGTCTCCAGGTCGAACACGGTGACGCGGCCGGGAACGGCGTCTCGTGCGGGTGTGCTGTCGGTGGCAGGCACGGCGCGCACCGCGTTCCGCGTGATGTAGAGGCGGCGGTCGTCCGGGCTGGCGTGGATGTAATCCGTGCCGCCCTCGCCGCCCACTCTCGCACGAAGCAGCACCGTATACGGCCCCTCGACAGTGGACTGGCGCGCTGTGCCGGCGCTTACGCAAGCGGTGAGCATCAGGGCGGACAGCAAGCGGGGGCGTCTCATGGTAGCTCCAGGCGAATCCGGTGCGGCGGCGGTATGCTCGCGAAAGATATGGATTGGTTCGCGCCCACCGTCAATCACCGGGGCGCGTGAAACCGGCGAACTAATGGATGCTCACCGGCATGACGGTGTGCGGAGCGGAGGCCTCGAACGGATTGCCCAAGTGTCTCCCGGGAAGGAACCACACCTCGGCGACGCCGGGCGCCACCGCAACGGTATAGTCGCCGTGCCTGACAAGGTACGGGTTGGGCTTGATGCTCAGAGTCTTCGCGAACGTCACGACCTCGGGCCCGCCCCCACGCCGGTGCCCCACCGCCACGATGCGCTTCAGGAAGTCGTATGTGAGGGCGCTGTCCCCGGCGCGCATCGAGAGCGACTCCGGTCGCACGATGACGCTGTCCACCGCCGCCGCGGCGCTGTCGAACTTCGCAGCCGTGGCAGCACGCACGGCGGCGCGGCGCTCGCGATCGGCCTTCCAGGCCGCGTCACTCAAGGTGTCCTGCGCCGCGGCCACCTGCGCGACGAGCACCATGAACACCGCGGCTTTCAGCATGCTTGTCATCATCTCCAATCCTCGCTGACTGAACTCGTGTGGCTTCCAGGTCATCCAACCTTCCTGAACGGCGGGGGGCCAAGGATCTCGATGCCGCCGTTCAAAGCGGCGGACTCGCCTACCTTCTTGAAGTCTGGCGGACGCGATGCATCCCCCTCCGACGTTGCCGCCTCGCTGGCGCCCCGGTAAAAAGCCTCGGCAGTGCCAGGCGCTTCAAAACAGAGTACGCGCGCGGTCTCGGAGGTCACCAGGAAGGCATGCGGAACGCCGCGCGGGGCCATGATCATCCCGCGCGTGCCGATGTGATGCTCGGCCCCGTCAATGTGAACCAGGATCTCGCCGTCCAGGACGTACAGCAGTTCATCTTCGTTCGGATGAATGTGCAGTGGTGTCGCCTTGCCCTGCGAGAGCACATCCTCGAACAGCAGAAATGAGCCGCCACTTTCCACGGCATTCACTTTCCACACATGGATGCCTCCGCCGGCAAACCAGAGTCGCTCCCCCTCTCCATCCTGCAGGACGACGGACGTCGCTTTGCGGGTAGTCATGAATGTTGCCCCGGTGAAATGTTGAGCTCGTGTCTGCTCCAGGTACGTTGTACGACTGGCGCGAGCTCACGACCACTCCAATGTGTTCGACAGCCCGCCGCATTGCACGGGGTGATTGGTGGAACGCTCAACATGCATGGCAGTACTCGTTTCTGCGAGGTTGCCATGCCGTCACGGGTGGCATCCATGAAACGGTGCACGGTAGTGCTGCCTGAAATGAGTGTAGAGGCGAGCCTCCGAATCCTTTACTGGTCGTACCCCCATCGCTCCATAAGACGGTGACGACGTCCTGTGCGGGAATGGTGAGGGCCGACACAACGCCGGGCAGAAGGACCGCGGCGAGAAGGAAAAGCCTCGAGCGGTGTGAGCTCCGGGTCATGCAGCGGGCCAGTGTGCCGACCCGGGCGCCCCAGCGCGCGATGAGCAGGACGACCATGGGTACCGGGGCGAGGCAACTCACCCGCACGTCCCTGTCGGTGATGAGATGTCGAGAAGGGCCCGTCCACGCTATCGCTTTTCGAACCGTGTGGCATTGTCTCGCATGATGTCCTCGAACTTCTTCCATCCCACCTTCAGGCCGTAGGTCGTGCCTTTCGGAAACCACACGACAGAACCGTTCGAGTCCTCGAGTGTCCCATGCGCCGAGCCGTCGCGCTTGACGTGAAAGGTCACGTCGGCCTTGCCGAGAGCGCGCTGCGGGATGCTGAACGACACGTCGTGCTTGGCCATGATCTCAGCTCATCGCTGGAGGTGAAGTCGCGAGGCGCTCCGGCTCTGCAACGAGCGCCCGCCATACGGGCACAATACTGCCTGCAGCGCTCGACGCGTGCAACGGGTGCGGGCCGGGATGCGGACCGCCCCGTCGGCCGCACACGTCTCGCACTGGCAGCCAACCGGCCATTGCGCGTCACCGGCCCCGCGCGCATTTCCAGACTCCTTCACTCATCTCCCCACGCAACACGCGACGCATGCGCATTCCCGCCGTTGTCCTCCTCACGCTCGCCGCCGTGGCGCCCACTGCGGCGCAACGTACGCTCGACGCGCCGATGCTCAACACACTGCGCTTTCGCTTCATCGGGCCAGCCACGATGTCGGGACGCATCACGGACGTCGCGGTCGCCGAAACGGACCCGACGCTCATGTACATCGCCAGCGCGACGGGCGGGGTGTGGAAGACCGCCGACAACGGCATTACCGTCGCCCCTGTCTTCGAGAAGCAGAGCGTCCATTCGGTCGGCGCACTGGCACTGTTCCAGGGCGACCCGAATGTGGTCTGGGTCGGCACGGGCGAAGCGACGAACCGACAGAGCTCGGGCTGGGGCGACGGGATCTACAAGTCCACCGACGGCGGCCACACGTGGACGAACATGGGCCTCCCCGAAAGCGGCCACATCGCGCGCATTGTCACGCACCCGACCAACGGCGACATCGTATACGTCGCCGTACCGGGCAAGCTCTGGGCGCCGAGCCCCGAGCGTGGACTCTACAAGACGTCGGACGGCGGGCGCTCCTGGCAGCAGGTGCTGAAGGGGGACGACGACACGGGAGTCACCGAGGTCGCGATGGATCCGTCCGACCCGAACACACTCTACGCGTCGACGTACCAGCGCCGCCGACAGGCCTTTGGCTTCGTGGGCGGCGGGCCGGGGTCGGCACTCTGGAAATCCACGGACGCCGGCGCCACATGGCACAAGCTCATCACCGGTCTGCCTTCAGGCACACTCGGCCGCATCGGAATCTCGGTCTACAGGAAGAACCCGAGCGTGGTGTACGTCTCGGTAGAGCAGGGGCTGCGCTACACGTCGAGCGTCTCCTACGAGCAGCGACTCGGCGGCGTCTTCCGCTCGGACGACAAGGGCGCGTCGTTCCGGAAGATGGGCGACTACAATCCGCGCCCCGCTTATTCGAGCAAGCTGCTGGTGGACCCGCTCGACGAACGCCGCCTCTACCAGGTGCAGTACTCCGTTTCGGACGACAGCGGCCATACGTGGCGCGAGCCG
>JBDTYL010000176.1:0-11157 GCA_040005695.1 bacterium
CTTCGCGGCGCTCAGGATGACAGGGTCCTTCGCGGCGCTCAGGATGACAGGGTCCTTCGCGGCGCTCAGGATCACAGGGAGCCCAGGCGCCGGTCATCGCGCTCCTGCGCTTTACAGCCGCACCTTCAGGCCGGCCTCCACGATCCAGCTCTTCCGGATGCTGCCGTCGGCGAGTGCCTCGTGGTCGTATCCTACTGTCCAGGTACCCAGCAGGTCGCGAATCACGTCGAGCGACCCGTGCACGTCGCCAGAGAATGAATTGGTACGGGCTACCTGGTCCGCTGTGAGCAGGTCGCTGGGAGTGCTGCCGTAGCCGAGCCGTGCGCCGATGAAGTGGTCCCCGTCGGCGAAGTAGCGGCGGGCGGTGAGGTTGGCGGACGTCGAATTACCGTTCGTGGTCGAGCGGAAGTAGGGGCGCAACGATATCCAGTAGTTGCCCGAGTATTTCGCGATGGTTCCGGTCCATAGCGTCACCGGCGAGCCGCTGAAGCGGAGCTGCCGGATTCCGAAGGAGCTCTCCCACGCATTCGGCAGCTCGGCGTAGAGCTCTGCCCCGCCCCGCCACTGCGGGAAGACGCTGGCGGCGCCATAGCCGACGTTGAAGTAGGCATTCCACGTGCGGCCGAATCGTGGGTAGGCATCCACTTCGTATTGCAGTCCTGACCGGGCAAAGCGTCGAGCATGGTTCACGCGACCCACCACGGCGCCGCGCTCGCCTTTCCCGGTGAGCGAGAGTGACGCAAGGTGCCATGGATCGATGCTGCCGCCGTCGAAGGCCGTGAGGGTGTAGTCGGCACCGAGCCAGGCACGGCGCAGGGTATCGCGGGCAGGACCTTCAGCTTGCTGGGCGCGGGACGGCACCGCGCCGCCGAGCATGATCAACGCGGCGAGGCATCTCCACAAGGCGGCTCGCATTACGGGCAGGCGCATGAGGCAATCTACTCGCCGCGCGTGTCGCAAGGCGCGGCACGCAGATGGATTGGCGTGTCGAGGGAATGCGGCGCATCACTCGTCGCGGTGCGCTAGGCGGGATTGACGCGCTGGTTCATCGCGTCGAGCCGCACGAGGAGATCGAGCGCTGCCTGGAGCCGGGACTCCGGAGGCGTGGTGCGCGGCGAGATGTCCTCGATGAACGTGAGCTGCCCGAGCGGCGCGGAGTACGTGACGTACGCCATCACGCCGCGCTCCTGCACGTCGGAGACGGCGCCGGCATTCGTGAGCGAAGCGGCCAGTGCGTCGTCGGCCGAGGTGGCACGCCAGTCCTTTCCATCGAACGCATGGTAGCGCACCTTCCAGCCTTCGCGGCCCGGCACGGATGACATCGTGATCTCGACGAGGTTGCGCCGATCGACGTTGGTGCCCGGCAGGACGTGTGAGGTCACCTTGTAGGCGATGCTCACGGTTACCGGTCGTCCTCCGTACGTGCCTTCCATCATCGCCTGGTCTCCACCACTCGTGGCGCGACCGTTGATGAGGGGAAGCAGCGGCGCGACGTAGCGGTTGAAGCGCGCCGTGTTGACACGCACCATGATGCGCGAGCCGATGAAGACGAGGACGAGGAAGACCGCGAGGTAGGCCGCACCTTCAATCGTGTCGCCTGCGACGATCATGGGGCACTTCTCCGGGTGATCAGGGACGTCAGCGTCGGATCAGCCCGACGCGCCGATTGCGCGCGCGGACCGCCATCGTGGGGTTCGACTTTTCGGTTGCGTATCTCGCATTGCGCTCGTGGTCACGGAACATTCGCCCTTGTCGTCTCGCGGACGCGCGCATGACGACCTCGTCAGAGATCTCGCGGCATCGGCCAACCGCTCGCGGCGCAGCGACTGGGGCTATAAGGGAACGATCAACCGGGTATGAGCTTTTTCGGAGTGGCGCACCGTCGACGTCTGCATCACGCATTGAGTGGCAGATGGTCGAAGTTCTGGCTGCAATCCTCATGAGGACCGGAGAGACCAACGTACCCGGGACGAGACTCGAACTCGTATAGCACTCGCGTGCTGGGGGATTTTGAGTCCCCTGCGTCTACCGATTCCGCCACCCGGGCAAATACTGCGAGTCCCGTCAACCTGCGTCTTCAACGAGCACAGGCTTCAACGTAGTGAGAACGAGGCCTGGTCGCCACAGCCCGCTCTGCGAGCCAGTGACAGACGAGCCGTCACCGAGCGATCCCCAGAGCACCGCGCGGGATCAATCCCACCTCGAGGGGCTGTGCTGTGAACCCGTATAATGACCTCAATGAACGGCAGATGGCCATTCTCCATGTTCTGCAAGATGCGAAGGCACGAATCCCAGACTCGGCAATGTCCCTGCACGCCTTGCGTCTGCAGGAAGGCGATGACCTGCGACGGCTGCTCGCGCGTGGAATTGTTCACAGCGCGGGCAACAATCCCGGGACGTCTTACGCACCAATTTCGAGCGACGTATTCACCCCCACCCTGTCGCTCCGGGTCACTATTGCGCTGCTAGTCATCGTCATTGCCATGGTGGTCGCGGCATTCGCGAAGCTGGCCTGAGGTCCGCATCACGAGCTCTCCGTCGAAGGCTCGCGGCATTGGCTTCTTCCCGATCCAGGTTTGAGCAGCCTTCCGGGCGACGGCCGCGGCTGAGCGGTGAGAATGTACCATCGCTGCGGAAGCCCACTACTGCGCTCACCGTCGCAGCAGTCGTCATCGGGGGCGTGGACACGCCACCGCACGCGAAGCCTGCGCCATGACGCCAGCCGGAGCGCTATTGCGTTTTTTTCCGAAAGGTGAATTATTCGGCTGGTTCTGCCTGCAAACCGCCGCCTGCCTGATTGGAGCGACGCTGCCCGTCCCGAACCACCCCTCCTCGGACCCGGACGTCATCCAATGCACCGGAGCTCCCTCCTTGCCATGGCCGGCGTGGTCTTCGCCGCCCTGTCCCTCGCCGCCTGCACCGACGACCCGCGCTCCGCGCCGTCGCTCACCGGTCCGGAGCTCGTGGCCCTCACCTCGTCGTCCGCGAGCGGCACTGCCGCTGCCGACGTCGCCCTCGTGCAGCAGCTCGCGGCGGAACGCGGTGTCATCGCCTTGCCTGCCCGGCCGTTCGTCCGGCCGCAGCTCGTGCGCCTCGGTCAGGCGCTCATGTTCGACCCGATCCTCAGCGGCAACAAGGACATCGCCTGCGGCACCTGCCACTTCCCGACCTTGGGCACGGGAGACGGAAGGAGCCTCCCGATCGGTCAGGGCGGCGCCAATGTGGGGCCCAATCGCTCGCACCCGCTGGGCACGTTCATCCCGCGCAACGCGCCGCCGCTGTTCAATCTCGCGGCCATGAAGCACCTGTTCTGGGATGGACGCATCGAGCAGAACGGCGCGACGCTCACCACGCCGGCGGGACATCAGGTCACTTCCGCGATGAACGGCACGTTCGAGTTCGGCGCGATCTCCGCCATCGGGATGTTTCCCGTGACCAACCGGGCCGAGATGCGCGCCGGCAGCGGCAACGAGCTGGCGGCGCTACCCGACTCCAACGTACAGGATATCTGGGCAGCGCTCATGAAGCGGCTCGGTGCCATTCCCGAATACCGCGCCATGTTCGAGAACGCCTATCCGGGCACGAAGTTCGACAACATGACGTTCGCGCACGCCTCGAACGCCATCGGCGGCTTCATCGTGGACAGCTATTCACTTGCCAACACGCCGTGGGACCGATTCCTCGCCGGCCATGACGATGCGCTTTCGCCCAGGCAGCTCGAGGGCGCGAAGACGTTCCTCACGCTCAAGTGCTCCATCTGCCACACGGGCGCGACGCTGAGCGACGACCAGTTCCACAACGTGGCGGTCGCACAGATCGGACCGGGCGAAGGCAACGGCACGGGGCTCAACGATGACTTCGGCCGCATGAACGTGACGGGCAACCCGGCCGACATCTACAAGTTCCGCACGACGCCCCTGCGCAACGTGGAATTCACCGCGCCGTACGGGCACGACGGATCAGTGCTCTCGCTCCGGAGCTTCGTCGAGCACTACAGCGAGTCCGATCTCAAGCTCGTCGCATTCAACCCGTTCGGCCTGGAACCCGGCCTGCGCGGTACGCTCCTCAACAACCAGGGGGCGATCATCGCGCAGCGCGACCCGATCATCGTGGGCGTGGTGCTCACGGACGATCTCGTGGCCAAACTGATGGACTACATGACGGCACTCAGTGATCCCGCCGTCCGCGACCTGAGCAAGACGGTACCGAATCATCTACCAAGCCGGCTGCCGGTGCAGCGGCCCATGTAGCGCATCGCCATGTGCGCTTCGCCAGTGCTGCACGGCCGTCGCGCGCGAGCAGCCGGCTCCTCATCGCGGCTGACGCCATTCCTTTTGTCATGCTCGTGAAGAGCCACACCGTGCGTCCGCACCTCGCAGTCGCGTCGAGCACCTCGGCCATGAACTGCGACATGCACGTCGTGGATGACCCGCTCGCCGGCCGCGTGCGGTGGCGCGTCACGAAGTCGTCAAGGCGTGCCTGGCAATTGTGCGAGCTCCTGGTACAGTCCGAGCACGTTGCCCCCCGGATCGCGGAATCGCGCCGTGATCACTGGCGCGTCGCCACCGATCGCTTGCACGATCGTCCCGCCGGCCGCCACGACCTTCGCCACGGCGTCCTCGGCGCTGTCCACCATCACGTAGAGCAGCAGCCCCGGCTCACTCGGCGACCGGCCGGCGACAAACGCGCCGCTCACCTGCCCGGTTGCATCGTCGAAGGCGGTGACGCCGTCGCCCCGGCGTCGCATGCGCCAGCCGAAGACGGTGGAATAGAACGTCGAGGAGCGCGCCACGTCCGTTGCCGGCAGCTCGACGTAGCAGATCTTTCCATTCGTACTCGATGGCGTGGGCATGGTCAGGTGGGCGGGTGTGTCGCCGGGCGGGCCTATCCCACCAGGTTGCGGTCTGCCGGTTCTCGGATGCGCCCCGCGTAGTTCTACTGCGGTGGAATCGCCTGGCCAGCCGTCGAATCGGGATGCGCGCGCGCGAACGCCTGCAGGCGGCGACGCACCTGGTCCTGCAGTGCAGTGAACTTCGCGCGCTGCAGCGGCGTCATGAACGTCGCGAACTCCTTCTGCTCCTCGGCCTGAAGGTCCAGGCGGCGCTGCTGCAACGCGTGCAGCCGGTCCATCGATGCCGCGATGACTGCCTGGTTCGCGCCCGAGTCCGCGAGGATCTGCGAGCGCATGGCCACGCGCTGCGCCCTCTCCTCCTGCGCGAGCTGTCGGCGCTGCTGGTCGAACCGGCTGCTCGTCTGCTCGAGCTGCGTCATCTGTTCGTCGCTGAAGCCCACGCGCTGTTTGGCGGCACGCCAGAGGCTGCGTCGCACCTGCTGCTGGAGCTGCTGCACGCGCGCCGGCTGGCCCGCTGCGGCGCCGGGCTGCTGCTTCTCCGGCTGCAGCTTCTCCTGCTGTTTCTCCTGCTGTCTCTCCTGCTGTCTCTCCTGCTGTTGCCGTTGCCGCTCTGCGCGGCGCGCCGCTGCCGCCGGGTTGCGCAGTCCGCCCTGCGCTGCGGCAGGCACGGCCGCAAGGGGCAGCACCAGCGCGACGAGCAGCAACGCGCGCACACCAGCCGAGCGTCGCGCGCTCATCGCACCGCTCCCGCCGGTGCGCTCGGCGCGATGGGAGCGAGCGGCACGTTGTCCACCTCCACCGACGGCACCGCGTCGAGCGACTCGATGTCCTTCAGCAGCGTGGCCAGCTCGCGGTCGTTCAGGTCATTGATGGCATCCCCACCCATGGCGAGCTCGCGCTCCCCGGTCACGGCGCTGGCGATCCGAAGAACGGGAGCGGTGGTTGATGTCGTGCTGGACGTGGGCGCCGGCGCGCGAGGCGCGGTCGCGGCGGCGACCGCGGACTCGGGCTCCCCCTGCGGCGATGGCTGCGGCGCAACGGCGGGCGCAACCACTGACGGATTGGCGGCAACCGCGACCGCCGGCGCCGGCGCATCGTGACGATGCCGCAGGGCTACCGTGGCGCCGCCCGCGACGAGCACCACGATGGCAGCCGCGGCACGCCACCGCGTCCACGAGCGGCGCGCCGGCGCCCGCGACGCCGGCAGCGCGGCGACGATCGCGCGCACGTCCATGCGCGGCGCACCACCAACCACGCCGCGCAGCTCGCGCAGCAGCGCCACCTCCGCGCGACAGTCATCGCACGAGGCCAGGTGCGCCTCCACCGTCGCGCGCGTCCCGGCATCGAGACGCCCGTGCACGAAGGCGGGCAGCAGATCACGTGCGTTGGCGTCCGGACAATCAGTCATCGAGATACTCCTTTATGGCGCGCATCGCGTTGTGATAGTGCACGCGCGCGGCTCCTTCGGTCGTACCCGCCACGTCGGCGACTTCCTTGTACGACAATCCTTCGTTCACCCGCAGCAGGAACACCTCGCGCTGCGTCTTCGTCAACCGATCCACCGCTGCCTTCAGCCGCGTCCGCGTCTCCTCGGCCACTACCCCATGCAGCGCATCGAACTCCGTGACGGCATCGGCATCCTGCACTTCCACCTGCTCTCCCCGTCGCCGCTCCGAGCGCCTCAGGTCGAGCAGCAGGCGCCGCGCGATGGTGAAGAGCCACGTCCGCAGCGAGGCGTCGCCCCGGAAGCTGTCGAGCGAGCCGAAAGCCCGCACGAACGTATCCTGCACGACATCCTGCACGTCGCCCCGCGCGCCCACACTCGCCACGAACCGCGCGACCGCCCCGGCGTGCCGGTCGACGAGCTGCGTCGCGGCGCGCTGGTCCCCGTCCTTCCATCGTGCGATGAGGTCGAGGTCGGTCTGGTCACTGGCATCCCCGGCGTCGTCTGTCATGCAGTCCGGCAAGTAGGACGTACGGTACGGCGCTACGTTAAGGCGAATCGCGATGCCGTCGCCCGGAACAACATACAGCCCGCAGACTTCCACTGCCTCGTCCGCCATGTCCGACTCCCGCCCGTCCGTGCTCCGGATCGCCCACCGCGGGATGCCGCGCCTCGCCCGCGAAAACACCCTCGACAGCTTCTCCCTGGCCCTCGAGGCCGGTGCGGACGGCATCGAACTCGACGTCCATGCCACATCCGACGGCGTGGTGGTGGTCCATCATGATCCCACACTCGCCGACGGCACCGCGATCGCCTGCCTGAGCCGCGCACAGCTTTCGGATACCGGCGACGATGGGCCACTCGTCCCTACCCTGGCCGACGTCTTCCAGCTCGTGCGCGGACGGGCCGAACTGTTCGTCGAGATCAAGGAAGATGGCATCGAGGGGCTCGTGTCAGACATGCTCCTCGCGTACGGCGGGCCGAGCGCCATCCACAGCTTCCACCTCGCCATGATCGCGCGCCTCGCGCGAAGCGCCACGCCCGTTCGACTCGGCGTGCTCTACGAGGAGGAACCGTTGGACGTGGTCACCCTGCTCGAGTCACACGGCGCGCTCGACCTGTGGCCCCATCATCCTCTCGTGACCGCGATGCTCGTGGAGCGCGTGCACGCCATGGGTGGTCGCGTGATTCCCTGGACGGTGAACGATGTGGGGGAGGCCGCGCGATTGGTCGTATGCGGCGTGGACGGCCTCTGCAGCGACGACGTACGCATGCTGGCCTGAGGGACGGACTGGTCCGGTGGGTGAACCGCCCGTACCTTCACCGCGCAGTGCAGGACCGACAACCCACCCGCCAAGGATCGACCGCCTGATGCGTCACTCCACCCTCGTGTTCGGTGCAGGATTCGTGGCGCTCGCCGCCGCGCCGCTCATGTGCACCGTAACGGCGCAGGCCGACACGGCCCGCCCCGCGATGCTCGGCGGTCTGTCACTGCCGAACGCCAATCCCTTCCCGAGCACGTACCAGCCGTTCCCCTCGCGCCCGACGGTGATTCGGAATGTCACCATCCTCACGGCCGCCGGCCCAACGATTCGCAACGGGAGTGTGCTGCTGCGCGACGGGCGAATTGCCGAAGTGGGCGCATCGGTCACGGCGCCAGCCGACGCGATGGTCATCGACGGCGCCGGCAAGTACCTCACGCCCGGCATCATCGACACCCACTCGCACATCGGGGGCGGCGGCGTGCCCGCGGACAACGGCACACAGCTGAACGACGTCAACGAGGCGACGAATCCGGTGACGGCGAACGTGTGGGTGGAGCACTCCGTGTGGCCACAGGATCCACAGTTCCCGCGCACGCTCGCCGGCGGGGTCACCACGCTGCAGGTGCTGCCCGGCTCCGCCAACCTCATCGGCGGTCGGAGCGTGGTGCTCAAGGTCGTGCCGTCGCGGAGTGCGCAAGGCATGAAATTCCCCGGTGCGAGATACGGGCTGAAGATGGCGTGCGGCGAGAACCCGAAGCGCGTGTATGCGTCGCGCGGACCCTCCACGCGCATGGGCAACGTGGCCGGCTATCGCGCCGCCTGGATCCAGGCCGAGGCGTACCGGCGAAAGTGGGACAAGTGGAATGCGAAGCACGAGGGTGATCCTCCCACGCGCGACCTGGGGCTCGAGACGCTCGCCGAGGTGCTGCGCGGCAACATCTTCGTGCACAACCACTGCTACCGTGCCGACGAGATGATGCAGATGATCGACGTGGCGAAGGAGTTCGGCTACAAGATCCGTTCGTTTCACCACGCCGTGGAAGGCTACAAGATCGCCGACGTGCTTGCGACGGACGACATCGGCGCGTCAGTGTGGGCGGACTGGGGCTCGTTCAAGCTCGAGGCGGCGGATGCCGTCCGCGGCAACATGGCGCTGCTGACCCGCGCGGGCGTCCGCACGATCATGCATTCCGATGACGCATCGGGCGAGCAGCGGCTCAACCAGGAAGCCGCGAAGGCGATGGCCGAGGGCAACCGCATCGGCGTACCGGTCACGGAAGACGACGCGATCAAGTGGATGACGATCAATCCCGCGTGGGCCCTCGGTCTCGACGACCGCATCGGCTCCATCCAGCCGGGCAAGAACGCGGACGTCGTGCTCTGGTCCGGCGATCCGTTCAGCGTGTACAGCCGCGCGGAGAAGGTGTGGATCGATGGGGCGATGCTGTACGACCGGCTGGATCCCTCGTCGCAATGGCGCACGGACTTCGAGCTGGGCTTCGTGCCGGCCAACCGCGGAGGTGTCCGGTGATCCGCCGACAGCTTCTCGCCGCGGCGCTGCTGGCGGCCTGCGCCGCCACGATGACGCGCGCACAGACGGTGGCCATCACCGGCGGAAAGATCTACCCCGTGAGCGGTCCGGTCATCGAGCGCGGCACCGTGTTGATGCGCGATGGCCGCATCGTCGCCGTGGGTGCAGACGTCGCCGTCCCGGCGGACGCGCAGCGCGTTGATGCCACTGGGAAGGTCGTCACGCCGGGCATCGTGAATGCCGCCACGCAGCTCGGCCTCGTGGAGATTGGCGCCGTGGGAGCCACGCGTGACGCGTCCGCGCGCGGCCACGACGGCGTCGCCGCGGCGTTCATGCCGTGGGAGGGACTGAATCCGTCGTCGGTGCTGCTGGGCCCCGCACGCGATGCCGGCATCACGAGCGCCGTGATCTACCCGCAGGGCGGGCTGATCTCGGGACAGGCCGGCGTCATCCACCTCGTGCCGGGCAGCGCGACGGACCTGGTACTGCGCGCACCGGTGGCGATGGTGGCCACCATCGGCCAGTACAACAACATGCCGCGCGCGGAAACGATCATGCGCCTGCGCGAGATCCTCGGCGACGCCCGCGTCTATCGCACGCATCGCGCGGACTTCGAGCGGGCACAGTCTCGCGCATTCGCGGCGAGCCGGCTCGACCTCGAGGCGCTGCTGCCGGTGCTCGACGGCAAGCTCCCGATGATCATCAACGCGGACAAGGCGAGCGACATCGAGGCGGCCATGCGGCTGGCGAAGGAGTTCGGCTTCCACCTGATCATCGGCGGCGGCGCCGAGGCGTGGGAAGTGGCCGACAAGCTCGCTGCGGCAAAGGTGCCGGTGCTCACCGGCGCGATGAACAACATCCCGGGGAGCTTCACGTCGCTCGGACAACGGCAGGAGAACGCGGGTCTGCTGGCGAGGGCGGGCGTCGCCGTCGCGCTCATCGGCAACGCCGGCGGGGGCGACGAGGAGGCGTTCAACGTGCGCAACGTGCGCTACGAGGCGGGCAATGCCGTCGCGTACGGCATGGAGTGGAACGCCGCCCTGCGCGCCATCACGCTCACGCCGGCGGAACTGTTCGGCGTAGCGGATCGCGTCGGCTCATTGTCGGCCGGCAAGATGGCCGACGTGGTGGTGTGGAGCGGCGACCCGTTCGAGTTCGCGACGCAGCCGGAGCGCGTATACGTGCGCGGCGTGCAGGTTACCGCGCCGTCGCGTCAGGACCTCCTTGAACAGCGCTACAAGCGCCTGCCGCCGAACTACCGCGCGCCGTAGCTACGGCGTCGGCGCGCGGTTGGCCAGGGCGGCGATCTCCGCCTCGAGGCGGCCGACCTCCGTTTCGGCGGATGCGAGCATCGCGGCGAGGAGGGTGTAGCGTTCGGGGTCCAGTTCGCCGCCGGCCACGCGCGCGCGGTAGACGGCGAATCCGAGCGATGCGGCCGCCGCTTCCGCGCGCTGCTTGGCGCGGTGGGACTCCAGCCGCAGCTTGCCTTCGTCCAGCGCGCCCTGGGCGGCTTGTCCCGCCCTGTCGAGCTCATGCTTGAGTGTGCTCCAGATTGCCATGCTGTCCTCCGGGGTTCGATCGTCCCTACGCGCGCGGACGCGTCGCGGTTCCGTCGAATGCAGATGCAAGAAGCGCCCTCCGTGCTGGGAGGGCGCTCGTCACTGGTCGAACCGGTCGTCGCGTTATGCCGCGGACGTCTCGGTGCGGGCCTCTGGGGGGTACACGCTGACCTTCTGCCGGGTCTTGCTCTTGTGCTCGAACTTCACCACGCCGTCGATGAGCGAGTAGATGGTGTAGTCCGTGCCGAGGCCGACGTTCTTGCCCGGGTGCCACACGGTGCCGCACTGGCGCAGGATGATGTTGCCGGCGATGACCTTCTCGCCGCCGAACTTCTTGATCCCGCGATACTTCGGGTTGCTGTCGCGGCCGTTGCGTGACGAGCCGACGCCTTTCTTGTGAGCCATGGTCTCCTCGCGTCAGCCGAGTGTGATATCGTTGATCTGGACTTCGGTGAAGCCCTGCCGATGTCCCTGCTTCTTCGCGTAGTTCTTCCGGCGCTTCATCT
>JBDTYL010000177.1:0-8171 GCA_040005695.1 bacterium
GATGGCTTCTGCCGTCTCCTCCGGAAAACCGAGCTGGCGCGCGATTTCCGCGCCGCGGTCGCAGCGGATGAGGATGAGGTCGCGCGTGACGTCCTGCGACCGCGCGATGGCCATGAACTGCCGCACGCGATCGATGAACGGCCGTCCGTGGGCGACCGTCGTCGCCGTGACCGCGGCGAGGCGAAGGCGCTGGTGCCAGTCCACGACCTTCATGCGCGGCTTCACCCACTGGTCTTCGGCGCCGAAGATGGTGGCCATGCGACCCGCGTTGCTGGAGCAGCCGGCGTCCTTGAGCAGGATGGCGTAGTACAGGGCCGACCGGGCGGTCGCGTCGAAGCCCAGTTCCTCGGCCATGCGCATGCCGATGAGGCAACTGCGCAGGGTGTGGCCGGGCGTCGCGCCTTCGGTGAGGTCGAGCGCGTACGACAGTGCAGACAGCACCTCGGACAGGCTGACGCGCTCCGTGTTCGGCTGTGGGTGCGGGGGAGTCCGGATCGCGCGACTGGGCTGAGGCATGAGATTGATGAAAGCAAAAAACGGTTCGTTCACCTGTCATTTGTGTGAAGCGAAGGATCTGCTTTCAGGCGAACCGGACCAGCAGATCCATTTGTCATGCTGAGCGAAGCGAAGGATCTGCTTCTGACGGGCCGGACAAGCAGATCCATTTGTCATCCTGAGCGAAGCGAAGGATCTGCTCCTGACGGGCCGGACAAGCAGATCCTTCGCTTCGCTCAGGATGACATTGGGTTCGCTTCGCTCAGGATGACATTGAGTTCGTTCGCTCAGGATGGACACTCTTCCTTGCCTGGCTCAGGATGGACATTGACCATTGCGGTGTTAACTAGTTAGTTAAACTGTATGGCAAAGCGCGTTGAACCAGCTCCGACCGACCGCGAGACCCAGCAGAAGATCCTCGACGCAGCGCGCTCGGTGTTCATCCGCCGCGGCACGGCCGGCGCGCGCATGGCGGACATCGCGCGGGAGGCCGGCGTCAACCAGGCGTTGCTGCACTACTACTTCCGCTCGAAGGAACGCCTCGCGACCGCCGTCTTCGAGCAGATGGCCAGCCGCCTCTTCCCGGTACTCGTGCAGACGCTCGGCAGCGACATGTCGCTCGACGACAAGATCGACCGCATCGTCGCCGTGTACCTCGAGAACCTGTCGGCCAATCCCTTCCTGCCCGCTTACCTGCTCTCGGAAATGCACCACCATCCGGAGCGCGTTCCCCTGCTGCTGGCCCGCGCCATCGGCGGCACGCCCGCTGGCGTGCTCTCGCCGCACTTCGAGAAGTTGAGTCGACAGATCGGCGAACGGGTTGCCGCCGGCACCATGCGGCCCATCGCGCCCGAGCAGTTCGCCATCAACCTCGTCTCGCTCTGCATCTTCCCGTTCGCCGCGCGCCCGATGATCCACGTGCTGTTCGGCATGGACGACGCCGCCTTCGCGCGATTCATCGAGCAGCGGAAGACCGAGCTTCCCGCCTTCTTCCGCAACGCCCTCCGCCCATGATCGCGCGCCTCGCTGTGGTGCTGCTCATCCCGTTCGCGACTGCCCTCGCACAGGCCGCGCGCCCGGACACCGTGCGACTCGGCGACCTGCAGGCGAGCGCCGTGCAGCACGACCCGCGCGGCCGCGAACTGGAATTGCTCGCTGCGCAATCGCGCCTGCGACAGCAGAACCTCGATGCCGAGCGTCGCCCGACGCTCGCGGTGGAGTCGCAGGCGCAGTATCAGTCGGACGTCGCACGTATCCCCATTGTGCTGCCGGGCGGGGTGAGCCCGCCCGTGCCTCCGCATGACACGTACGACGCGCACGTGGCGGCGCAGCAGACGCTCTACGATCCCGGCCTCGGTGCGCGCCGCGCCGTGGAGGACGCGCAGCTGGCGGAGTCGCAGTCGCGGCTGCGCGCCGCGCTGTTCGGCCTGCGGCAGAACGTGAGCGACGCGTACTTCGCCGCGCTGCGCGCGCAGTCGCAACTGGCCGAACTGGCAACCGGTATCACCGACCTCGAGGCACAGCTGCATGTGGCTGAGGCGCGCGTGCGCGAGGGGTCGGCACTGCCGAGCGAGGCGCTGGCGTTGCGCGCGGAGATCCTGCGCCGGAAGCAATCGGTGGGGGAGCTCGCCGCGTCGCGACGCGCGTCGCTCGACGTCCTCGCCGACCTCACGGGCCGCGCACTCGACACGCTCTCCGCGGTGGGCATGCCGGAACTCGCGACCGAGGTGGTGCGGGCGCGCACGAACCTGGCGTCGCTGCGTACGCGGCCGGAGTACGTGCAGTTCGCCCGCGTGCGCGACGTGCTTCAGCGCCAGGAGGACGCGCGTGGCGCGCAGGACAAGCCGCGCCTCTCCGCGTTCGGTCGCACGGGGTACGGCCGACCTGGCCTCAATCCCCTGAGCAGCAACTTCGACGGCTACTGGCTCGCCGGCGTACAGCTCCAATGGACGCCATGGTCGTGGGGCACGACCGGACGCGATCGCGAGGTGCTGGCGCTGCAGCGGCAGATCGTCGCCGCCGACGAGCAGCAGTTCACCGAATCCCTTCGCCGCGGCGTGACGCTCGACGCAGCCACCATCGACCGGCTCGCCGGCATCGTCTCGAGCGACGACGAGATCGTGGCGCTTCGCGAGCGCATCGCGGAGGAGACGCGCGTGCGGTTCGGGGAAGGTGTGGTGACGTCGGCGGAGTACGTGGACAAGCAGACCGACGTGCTCAGCGCCCGGATCAGTCGTGCCCTGCATCGCGTGGAGCTCGCCCAGGCCCGCGCGCACTTCCTCACCACGCTCGGCATCGAGGTGCCGCGATGACATTCCGCATTCACGTAGGTGGACCGGACACGTCGGTCCACGGACGACTCATCTCGCGCGCAACTCGTACGCTCGTCGCTGGCAGTGCGGCCCTCATCGCCTGCAGCAGCGCGAAGAATCCGGACGCCTACGGGAACTTCGAGGCGAACGAGGTTGTCGTCTCCGCGCAGGCAGGAGGACAACTCGAATCATTCACGCCGGTGGAAGGCGGGACGCTTGCCGCCGGTGCGGTGGTTGGACTGGTGGACACCACACAGCTCGCGCTCGAACGCAGGCAGGGCATCGCGCAACGGTCGGCGACGCAGGCGCGCGTAACGGCGGCCGGCGGACAAGTGGGCGTGTACGAGGCACAGCTGTCGGTGGCGCGCCGAGCGCTCGAGCGCACGCGACGGCTGTTCGAGCAGAAGGCGGCCACCGCGCAGCAGCTCGACCAGGCGGAGCGCGATTACCGGACTCTCGTGGCGCAGATGCGCGCCGCGCAGGCGCAGCAGCAAAGCGTCGCGCAGGAGGTGGCGTCCACGGATGCGCACGTGGCGCAGATCCGCGATCGCATCGACAGGAGCCATGTCACCAACCCGCAGGCGGGCACCGTGCTGGCCACGTACGTCCGCCGGGGTGAAGTGGTGCAGAGCGGGCAACCGCTCTACCGCATCGCGAGCCTCGACACACTGACGCTCCGTGCCTATGTGGCCGAGGGGCTGCTGGCGACGCTGAAGCTGGGGCAGCGCGTGCAGGTGCACGTGGATCAGGGCGGCGGTAGCACACTCAGTGCGACAGGTGTGGTGAGCTGGATCGCATCGAAGGCGGAATTCACGCCTACGCCGGTGCAGACGCGCGACGAGCGCACCGACCTCGTGTACGCGGTGAAGGTGCAGGTGCCGAATCCGCGTGGCGTGTTGAAGATCGGCATGCCAGCGGACCTCGACGTGACGACGGTGGCGAAGGGATCGTGAGCAACGCCGTCGAGATCCGGTCCGTGACGAAACGCTACGGCGCCGTGACGGCGCTCGACGACGTCTCCTGCGGTGTGAAGAGCGGCGAGCTGTTCGGGCTCGTAGGGCCGGATGGTGCCGGCAAGTCTACGCTCTTCCGCATACTCACCACGCTGGTGCTGCCCGATGCCGGCAGTGCGACCGTACTCGGCTTCGACGTGGCGAAGGACCTCTGGGAGATCCGGTCGCGCGTGGGCTACATGCCCGGCGGCTTCTCGCTCTATCCCGATCTCAGCGTAGCGGAGAACCTCGAGTTCTTCGCGGCGGTGTTCGGCACCACGGTGGAGGCGGGGCGCGAGCTCATCGCACCCGTGTACCGGCAACTCGAGCCCTTTCGCGACCGCCGCGCCGACGCGCTTTCCGGCGGCATGAAGCAGAAGCTCGCGCTGTCGTGCGCGCTGGTGCACCGCCCGGAGATCCTGCTGCTCGACGAGCCCACGACGGGCGTGGATGCCGTGTCGCGCCGCGAGTTCTGGGACCAGCTCGCGGCGCTGCGCGCCACGGGACTCACTATTGTCGTCTCCACGCCGTACATGGACGAGGCGCTTCGCTGCGACCGTGTTGCGCTCATGCTGGGCGGGCGCATCCTCGGCATCGACGTGCCGTCCGCGATCGCCGGCCGCTTCGATCGTCCGCTGTTCGCCGTGCGTGGCGCCGATCGTTACGGCCTGCTGCAGGTGCTGCGGCGCTTTCCGCATACGCACTCGGTGTACCTGTTCGGCGACAGCCTGCACTATGCGGACGACCGCGCTGGCGACTCGGCGCCGTTCGTTGCCGAGCTGACGGCATACCTCGCGGCCAACGGCCACGCGGATGCGCGCGTCGCGCCGATCGCGGCGGGCATCGAGGACAGCTTCATCGCGCTCATGGGCACCGCCGCATGACGGATGGCGCACTCGCCATCTCGGCGCACGGGCTCACGCGTCGCTTCGGCTCGTTCGTGGCCGTGGACCACATCACCTTCGACGTCGGTGCCGGCGAGGTCTTCGGCTTCCTCGGCGCCAACGGCGCGGGCAAGACGACGGCGATCCGGATGCTCATCGGGCTGCTGGCGCCGAGTGACGGGACCGCGACAGTGGCGGGGTTCGACGTGGTGACCGAGCGCGCGCTGCTCCGTCGCCGGATTGGTTACATGAGCCAGCGCTTCTCGCTGTATGGCGACCTCACCGTGCGCGAGAACATCGAGCTGTACGGCGGCATCTACGGCCTCTCCACTGCAGACATCGAGTCCCGCACATCGGCCCTGCTCGGCTCGCTCGGGCTGGTGCGCAGCGCCGGCGATCTCGTGGCCACGCTGCCGCTGGGCTGGAAGCAGAAGCTCGCGTTCTCCGTGGCGCTGCTGCACCAGCCGGCCATCGTCTTTCTCGACGAGCCCACGGGCGGCGTGGATCCCATCACGCGGCGGCAGTTCTGGGAGCTCATCTACGCGGCGGCGGCGCGCGGTACCACCGTGTTCGTGACGACGCACTACATGGACGAGGCAGAGTACTGCGACCGCATCTGTGTCCTGGTGGACGGCACCATCGCGGCGCTCGGCACACCGGCGGCGCTCAAGGCGGCGCACGGCGTGGCGACGGTGGACGAGCTGGTCGTGCAGCTCGCGCGCGGCGCGAAGGTTACCGCATGAGGCACGGCGCGCTGCGCGCGTTCATGGTGAAGGAAGTGCGACATATCCTTCGCGACCGGCAGACGCTGACCATCCTGCTGCTGATGCCGCTCGTGCAGGTGGTGCTGTTCGGCTTCGCGCTGCGCAGCGACGTGCACGACGTGCGGATGGTGATCGTGGATCCCGCCCAGGATGCCGCGAGCCTGTCGCTGCGCAGCCGGTTTGCCGCGTCCTCGCGGTTTCGGCTGGTGGCGACGACGCGTAACGCGAGCGGCCTCGAGCCGCTGTTCCGGCGCGGTGGCGCGGACGTCGCGCTGGCGTTCGAGCCGGACTTCGCGGGCCGCCTCGCATCGCGCACGGAGCCGGCGCGCGTGTTGCTCACCATCGATGCGTCCGATCCCAATACGGCGACGGTGATCCAGAGCTATGCGCGGGCCGTCATCGGGCAGTGGGCGGAAGAGCGGTCGGCCAGCGGGCCCGCGGCGGTGCGTCCGGTCCATATCGCGACCGCGGTGCGGATGCGGTTCAATCCCACGCTCGAGAGCGTGAACTTGTTCGTGCCGGGTCTCATTGCGCTGGTGTTGACGCTCGTGTCGGCACTGATGACGGCGATCTCGCTCTCGCGCGAGAAGGAGCGCGGCACCCTGGAGGTGCTGCTCGTGTCGCCCCTGCGGCCCTGGCAGATCATCGTTGGCAAGGTGTTGCCCTACCTCGCGCTTGCCTTCGCAAATGTGCTCACCGCGCTGCTCGCCGCATGGCTCGTCTTCCACGTGCCGTTTCGCGGGAGCGTGTTGCTGCTCCTCGGCGAGAGCCTGCTGTACGCCGTTGTCTCGCTGGCGCTCGGCGTGCTCATCGCGGCGCGGACGTCGTCGCAGCGCGCTGCGATGATGGCGGCGATGGTAGGAACGCTGCTGCCGAGCACCTTGTTGTCGGGGATGATCTTCCCGATCGCGAGCATGCCGGCGTGGCTGACGCCCGTCACGACCATCATCCCTGCGCGGTGGTTCATCGTGATCGCGCGCGGCATCATGTTGAAGGGGGTGGGGCTGCCGTACCTGTGGCGCGAGACGCTGGTGCTCGTCGGCATGGCACTCGTGCTCATGCTGGCGGCGGTGCGGAGCTTCAAGCCGAGGCTCGCCTGAGCATGCGGACGCTGCGCGTAATGCTGAAGAAGGAGTTCCTGCAGATCTTCCGCGACCGATTCATGGTAGCGCTCATGTTCGTGATGCCGATCGTGCAGCTACTCCTCTTGTCGAATGCGGCCACGTTCGAGGTGAAGCGCGCGTCGGTATACGTGGTGGACCTGGATCACAGCATGGCATCGCGTGCCGTGGTGGACCGACTGCGCGCGTCCGGCCGGTTCGTGATCGAGGGCGGGTCGTCGTCGATGACGTTGGCGAATGAGGCGATGCGGGCGCGTCGTGTGGGCCTCATCGTGGGGGTCCCGGCCGACTTCGGGCGCGAGCTGGTACGCGCGCGCGCGGCGACCGTGCAACTCGTGCTGAATGCGGAGGATGGGGCCGCGGCTGGCGTGACGAGTGCGTACGCCTCGCAGGTCATCGCCGGGTATGCCGCGGAGTTCGATGCGGGCGGCGGCGCGCGCGCGGCGGGGCCGTCGATCGACGTGCGCGTCCGGAACTGGTACAATCCGGCGCTCGACTATCGCGACTACATGGTGCCGGGCATCCTGGTGCAGCTCGTGACGGTCGTGGGCACGCTGCTCACGGCGATGAACATCGTACGCGAGAAGGAGCTGGGCACGCTGGACCAGCTCAGTGTGACGCCGCTCTCGCGGGGGACGTTCATCGCGGCCAAGCTGATTCCCCTCTGGCTGCTCGCGCTCGTGGAGCTGTCGCTCGGCTTGCTGGTGGCGCGCTACGTGTTCCACGTGCCGATGCGCGGCAGCATCCTGCTCGTGTTCGGGGCAGCCGCGGTGTACCTCGTGGCGGCGCTCGGCATCGGGTTGTTCGTGAGCACGCTCGCGGCGACGCAGCAGCAGGCGATGTTCATCACGTTCTTCATCATCCTGGTCTACCTGCTGATGAGCGGGCTGTTCACGCCGGTGCGATCGATGCCCGGGTGGGCGCAGGGCCTTGCCCAGCTCAATCCCGTGAAGCACTTCATCCTGCTCATACGCGCGGTGCTGCTGAAAGGGGCGTCGCTGCGGGATGTCGCGTCGCCGCTGGCTGCCCTGGCGGCGTTCGGCGCGGCGATCCTCGCGCTGGCGGTGCGGCAGTATGGTCGGCGGGTGGGGTAGTGGTCGTGCACGGTCGCGGTCGGTCGTACCTTTTGGCATTCGTTGGCTGAGCTAGCGCATGGTCTTCTGCGTGCCTCTGTGTCCTCAGTGTTCAGGCTCGTGAACGGCAATTACCTCGGAGGACGCAGCGGACTGCATGATGCTGCTTCAGCGGTTGTTGCTGGCGTGTAGTCCGCTGCGTGCCTTCGTGTCCCAGGATCTACCCAACTTGAGGACGTATCGACAGACTCGTGTGCGAGGTGGGACCTCCATCGTGTCCGGAGCTCCGTGTTTCATTCACGTGAGGACAATCACCACGGAGGACGCAGAGGACCACAGAGGACTGCTTCATCTTCTTGTCATCTCATGCAACCCTCTGTGTCCTCTGTGGTTCAAGCTTTCGAATACCGGCAATTACCGCAGAGGACACAGAGGGCCACAGAGGACTGCAATTGTTGGTACTCCTTTTTCTGATGTCCGCGTGCAGCGGCGCACAAGCAGATCCTTCGCTACGCTCAGGATGACAGGAT
>JBDTYL010000178.1:0-6510 GCA_040005695.1 bacterium
GGGGTGTCGTCTTTTCTAGCGAGGTGCAATGCCCGCTCGACACGGTCACCGCGTTTCCCTCCCACGTGCGCCGCGCGGCGTTCTGCGGCGCGTCCGGCGCCTGCTCCCGGCGCAGCAGAAGCGTGCGATCAAGCTCGCCGCGCTGCGCGATTGCGGCCGGCGGTGCGTGTACTGCGCCGCGTCGCTCGACTACGAGCACGCCACCCTCGACCACGTCCAGCCGCTCGCCAAGGGCGGTGCGCATGCGCCGGGCAACGTGGTCGCGGCCTGCCCGCCGTGCAATCGCCTGAAGGCAGACATGTTGCCGGTCGAGTTCTTCATGAAATATCCGTGGGCGGGCGTCAACTTCATCCACCACGCGCGCGCCGTGCACCGCGCACTCAAGCGGCAGGCCCGGCGCGCCGTGAGCCTCGCCTTCGCCGGCGTGCAGGCGGCCGCCTGACACATTGGTGATCGTCGGCGAGCCCGTCCGGGCGGCTCGCCGACGATCACGCTACCGTCTACGACATGCGCCAGAACGTCTCTTCGGGCACCCGATTCGAGCCGATCGTCGGCTACTCCCGCGCAGTGCGCGTGGGGCAGGTGATCCACGTCTCGGGCACCACCGCCACCGATGCAACGGGCAAGATCGTCGGCCTCGGCGACGTGGGCGCGCAAACGCGCCAGGCCATCGAGAACATCCGCCGGGCCCTCGAGCATGCCGGCGCACGGCTCGAGGACGTCGTGCGCACCCGCATCTACGTCACGGACATCAGCCGGTGGGAGGCCGTGGGTCGCGTGCACGGCGAGTTCTTCGCCACCATCCTGCCCACGACCTCGATGGTCGAAGTGCGCGCGCTCATCGATCCCGCGATGCTCGTGGAGATCGAGGCCGAGGCGATTCTCCAGGACTGAAAATACAAACGCCCGTCAGTGCTCCGGGTTCGGAGGACTGACGGGCGTTCGCAAACCCGCTTACGGATTGATCGGGAACGGCGCGTTGCGGATGATCTGGCTTGGCGTGCTCCACCCACCGCGCGGCTCGCGCTGCGTGGAGGGACGCGGTGCTTCGGGGCGACCCGCAGCGGCCGGCACCGGCTCGGGCGCGCGTTCCACTCGCGGCTGCTCGACCGGTGCGACGTCCTCCGCCTTGATCGTCGGCTGCGGCACCGGCGCCGGTGTTTCGTGCTTGATGCTCTTCACCGCCGCACGCGTGCCATGGAACGCACTCGGAGCACGTGACTTCTCCGGTGCCTTCGGCGCAGGCGTCGGGCTCTGCGTCCGCTCTCCCGCCGACACGACGTCGAGGCGGGGCGAGGACATGCCGGCGAGCTGGACGTCGCCACCGCCGACCCTGGCGAGATCCTGCTTCAGGTCATCCGGCAGGGCGGCCTGATCGGACGAGTGGGAGCACGCGGCAACCGCAGCGAGCGCGAGCGTGCTGATCGAGAGACGCAGAATATTTCGCATGAGGGATATACCCCGTGGGATCAAGGAAGGTGCTCGGCAGGCCCAGCCGTAACGACCCCGTAGAATGGACGCTCGTGCGGCTACAGATGATACACCGTGTTGCCCTCGAATGTTGCCGCTTTTCGCACAGGATTTTCGTCGCCTGGAGTACCGTTCTGCCCGCTACCGACTCGAATGTCAGGTGCGCCGACTGGCGGCTATCGATTCCATGCTGCGCCGGCTGGCGACGGACGTCGTGACCTCCGCGACGATGTCGCGCGCGGGATCGGCATGTTCGTCGTCGTGCTTGATCAGCAGCCACTGCGGGCGACCGGGCCGCTTCATACGGACAAGAACCCATCCCCCCTGGAGCCGCCGGCCATGCAGAACGATCTTCAGGTCGCCCCGGCTGTAGCCCTCACGCAGTGACACGGCGCCACCACCGTCCTCGGCCGCGTACGTCCCGCGGTCCCAGAGCATGACGGTGCCGCCGCCATACTCGCCCGCGGGAATGGTGCCCTCGAACGTGTTGTACGAGACCGGGTGGTCTTCCACCTCCATCGCGAGTCGCTTCACCGACGGGTCGAGGCTCGGCCCCTTCGGCACGGCCCACGACTTCATCACGCCGTCGAGCTCGAGACGGAAGTCGAAGTGCAGGTGACTGGCCGCGTGTTTCTGGATCACGAAGTGAAGCGCCTTGCCCTTGGCCTTCGGTACCTTGCCCGCCGGCTCGCGCGTGCGCCTGAAATCGCGCTTTGCGTTGTACTCGGCCAACGGCTTCGAGGCCTTCTTCGCGACGACCTTCTTTGCGGAGGTCTTTTTCGCCGGCGCCTTTACGGCGCGCTTCGCCGACTTCTTCGCGGTGGCCTTCGCCGGCGTCTTCACGGGGCGCTTTGTCGTCTTCTTCGTGGGCATGCCCCTGCCCGATGCCAAGACCGTGCCCGGCAATGCTAACGCAGGCTTGGCATCCTCGGCGGTTCAACGCGCTTCACGAGCCGAACCGCCAGGCATCTCAATAGTCGACGGGACGCAGGTAGCTTTCGCCAATCGCACTCGCGCTGAGCATCGCGACGGTCGGCAGCCGGCGCTTCCAGTGTGTGGTCGCCAATCGCTTCGCCACGACGCCCACCTCCGCCCCGTCGAAGCCCCGAGCCACGAGATCGGCCTCGCTGTATCCGTTCAACATCCAATTGAGGATCTCGTCGGCCTTCGCGTAGCTGATGCCGAAGTCGCCCTCGTCCGTCTGCCCCACGACGAGGTCCGCCGACGGTGCCTTGCCGACGATCACGTCGGGCACACCGAGATGGCGGGCGAGTGCCCACACCTGTGTCTTGAACAGGTCGCCGAGCGGGTTGATCGGTGGCGAGTCGTCGGCGTGCCATGTGAAGTAGCCGAACAACCGCTCCGTCTTGTTGCCGGTGCCGAGCGGGATCGCGCGGTGCTTCGCCGAAAGGTCGAACAGGGCGATCATGCGCGTGCGCGCCATGACATTGCCACGACGCGCGGCATCCGCGTCCGGCTCGTTGGCGAGATAGCCATCCACCGCGGCGCTGATGTCCAGCGTACGCGGCTCGATGCCGAGCGCATCGATCACGAGCTGCGCGTGCGCAAGGCTCTCGGGGCTCGACGTTCGGTACGGCAAGCGCACGCCGATCACGTGCTCCGGCCCGAGTGCGCGCGCCGCGAGCCAGGCCGCGACCGCGGAGTCCACGCCGCCGGATACGCCGACGACCGCACGCTCGAACCCGCGACGCTGCATTTCGTCCTTCAGGAACCGCGTCAGCCACGCGTCCGTCAACGCGGCGTCGATCTCCAGCGTGGGCGGCACGCCGGACGAGTCGTCACGAATCACCGGGAACTGCTTTCCGCGTGGCCGCGCTCTGCCGGCGGATTTCGCGGAAGGCGCGGCCGCATCGTTCGTCGACGAGACCTGCTGGATACCATCGTAGCTCAGGAGATGCGGTGCTCCCGCGTCCACTCTCGCGATCGCGTCGCGCAGGTGCGGCATCATGGTTTCGAGGTCCGCGATGAGCGGCATGTCGGCGCGCGCCCGTGTCACGTCGTCGAGGTCGATGGTGACGACGACGAGCGCTTCCTCCCACAGCGGACCGCGCGATCGCAGGTCGCCCTTCGGGCCCGCAATCATCGAAGCCCCGGGGAACTGCTTGCCCGCCTCACTGCCGACCAGGTTGACCAGCGCGACATAGATCCCGTGCTCGTCGGCCATGTCGCGCGCCAGGCGCTCCCAGCGAGACACGCTCGCCGGTCCGGGCACGTCGTCCGACTTCGGCCATGCACCGCGCGCTGGCGGTGCCGTCGGCACAAGGATGACTTGTGCTCCGTCGAGGGCCGCGATGGTGCCCGTCAGCGAATGCCAGACATCCTCGCACACGAGCATCGCTGCGCGACCCCACGGCGTATCGAACGCGCGGATCTCGCGCCCGCGCTCGACGAACCGCTCCTCGTCGAACATGCCGTACGTCGGCAGGAAGACCTTTCGGTGCACGTGACGGATGAGCGGGATCGTCTCGCCGAGTGACACGTACATCGCGCTGTTGTACAGCTTGTTGCGCCAGACTTCGTAGAAGCCGATGCACACGTCGATCGGCGCGCCATCGCCGTACACCCGATGCAGGTCGGCTGCGAGCTGTCCCGCAGTGACGGCGTGCTCGCGCACTCCGCCCTCGAGGAAGTAGCCGCTCAGCGCCGTCTCGGGGAAGCAGACGAGTCGCGGCCGGGGCGCGAGCGCGGACGCCTGCGCCAGCACGTCGCCGATGCGCGCGAGGTTACCCGCGTAATCGCCCTTGCGCGGCTGGAACTGGGCGAGGGCGAGCGTGACGAAGTTGGCCATTACCCTGATAATCGCGCCGGGGAGGAATCGAGGCAACGGCCGTGCGCTTCGTCACGCAACCCGTGCGCCCCATGCGTGTATCTTTTGCCCATGCATCGCCTCCTGCTCGCGACTGTGCTCTTCGCCGCGCCCCTCGGCGCCCAGAATCCGGTAGCGCTGCCCCCTTCGGGGCCGGTCTGGCAGATCGTGCCGCAGCCGCAGTCGTCGCTCGTGTTTGCGCGCGACGGTGCCTATATCGGCGAGATCGGGCGGGAGTCGCGCACGTCCGTCTCCATCCGCACGCTGCCCCGCTACGTCGGGCAGGCGTTCGTGGCGGTGGAGGACCAGCGCTTCTACCAGCACGACGGCGTGGACCTCATTGGCGTGGCCGGTGCCATCAAGGGCAAGCTGCTCGAGGGCATCACGGGAGCGCACCGCGGCGGGGCGAGCACCATCACCCAGCAGCTCGTCGGCAACATGCATCCGGACCAGGTCGACCGCCGGGACATGAGCGCCATGCGCAAGTATCACGAGCAGCAGGCGGCGCGCGAGATGGAGCGGCATTACTCGAAGGAACAGATCCTCGAGGCGTACATCAACCAGATCAACTTCGGCCACGGCTGGTACGGGGTCGAATCCGCATCGCGCCACTATTTCGGCAAGAGCGCCTCGCGCCTCACGCTCGCCGAGGCCGCCACGATCGCTGCCCTGCCGAAGTCGCCGGTGAACTATGATCCCGCCCGATTCCCCGACCGCGCCAGGGGACGCCGCGACCTGATCCTGGGCTTGATGGCGGAGCAGGGATTCGTCACCTCGGCCGACGCGGAACGCGCCCGCGCGGAGCCGGTGTGGACCGCACCCTTTGCCGGAGCTGCGGCGCCGGCGCCCTACTTCATCGACGCCGTTCGTCAGGCGGCCGATCGCGCGGGCATCAACGTGGCCGCTGGTGGATTTCGCGTGTATACGACCGTGGATCCCGCGTTGCAGCGCGCAGCGGTGACCGCCCTCGCGGAAGGCACCGCGAACGTGGAGCACCGGAAGGATTTCCACCACGCCAGCTGGGACGCGGCCAAGGGGCTGGGCGACCTGCTTGAGGGGGCGGTCGTCGCGATGGAACCGTCCACGGGGGACGTGAAGGCGCTCGTCGGCGGACGCGACTACGCAATGGCGCCGTTCAACCGCGCGACGCGCGCGCTGCGCCAGCCCGGCAGCTCCTTCAAGCCCTTCGTGTACGCCAAGGCGCTCGAGGACAGCATGAGCGCGGCGACCATCGTGCCCGACACGGCGCTGGCCATCCCGATGCCCGATGGCAGCATCTACAGCCCCGGCAACTCGGACGACAGGTACCTCGGGCCCATCACCCTGCGCGAGGCCCTCGTGCACTCGCGGAATCCGGTCGCCGTGCAGCTTGCGCTGCGCATCGGGCTGGACTCGATGGTGGAGATGGCAAGGCGCGTCGGCATCTCGACCCCCATCGCGCCGGTGCCGGCAAGCGCACTCGGTGCGTCGGTGGTCCGTCCCCTCGACTACGTCGCCGCCTACACCGTCTGGGCGAACCTGGGCAGCACGGTCGAGCCTCGCATCATCGTGCGCATCGAGGACGCCGCCGGGCGCGTGGTCTACCAGAAGGCGCCGGCCGTGCCGCATCAGGTCATGGATCCGCGCGTTGCCTTCATCATTCGCGACATGATGCGTGACGCGGCGGAGCGTGGCACCGGTGCGCCGTCGCGGAAAGGCGTGCCGTCATCGGTGGCCATCGCGGGAAAGACGGGCACGACGAACGACAACGTGGACGTCTGGTTCATGGGCATGACGCCGGACCTCGTCGCCGGCGTCTGGCTTGGCTTCGACCGGCCGAAGACCATCACGCGGGGTGGTGCTGGCGGAACACTCGCGGCGCCGATCTGGGGCGCGATGATGGCGAAGTACTACGCCAGTCGGCCGGCGCCGGCCCAGTGGACGCCGCCGGTGGGCCTCGTGAGCGCAGAGATCGATCGCGCGACAGGGCAGCTCGCCGACGGGACGACGCCTGTCGAGCGGCGGTATCTCGAGTATTTCGTTCCCGGCACCGAGCCCGAGCCGTTGCGCTCCATTCCATGGAAGGCCGCGGTGTTCGGCGCGCTCATTCCCTGATGGCTCGCAGGCCGGCTGTCACTCCTCCGCGACCGTCCGCGACCCCGGTGTCATCCTGCGCGAGCGGAGCGAGACCCCGGTGTCATCCTGAGCGAGCGGAGCGAGACCCCGGTGTCATC